>NZ_JBEYSO010000004.1:0-449575 GCF_040642675.1 Micromonospora sp. NPDC047738 | reverse complement strand
GGTCGCGCTGGTCGTCGGGGGCTGGTCAGGCTGCGGCGGCGAGGGCGGGACGGGAGGCGTCATCGGCGCCAGCGGCGATGGTGGCATCCCACGCCCGCCGGTGAGTGACAATGGCGTATAGCCAGCGCAGCAGGGCTGCGGCGCAGGCCACCCGGGCTTGGGCCGGCGTCAGCCGGCCGCGCTCGCGGGTGGTCAGGTGGGTGAACTTGTCGGCCAGGACCGGGTTGTGGGGCAGTGCGCCCCACATGGCGCGCCATGCTGCGGCCCGCAGCCCGGGACGGCCCCGCCGGGACACGCGGGTCAGGCCGCGGAAGGTGGCCGAGGTGTTCTCGGACGGGTTGAGCCCGGCGTGTTTGACCACGCTGCGGGCGCTGGCGAACCGGGCCGGGTCGCCGGTCTCGGCCAGGATCACCGCCGCCCCGACTGCCGACACCCCAGGAATCGATGCGGCCAGGTCGGTCAGGCCCAGGGTATCCAGGACGTCCACCATGCGCTGCTCGACATCATCCAGGCGGGCCAGGGCGGCACGCCAGTCGTCGAGCAGGAAACGCACCCGTTCCAGCCCACCACGGCGCTGGGCGCCCACCCCGCCACGATCGGCCAGGGCGTCGAAGAACCGTCCGGCCACCCGGTGACACAGCCGCTCCGCGCCGAAGCGGGGCAGCTGCCCGCGTGCGGCGGCGAAGAACCCGTCACGGCCGAGCCGCCGTAGCCGGGCCGGGTCGCCAGCGCAGCGGTCGACGGTCGCTGCCAGGCACGCCAGCCAGGTCGTGGAGTCCAAGGGCTTGGCCGCACACGCCAGCGCCGCCGGCCAACAGCACGACAGCAGATCAGCGATCTGCCGCCCACACGCGACGGTCTCGACGACCAGCCGGAACCGGCGGGCACCCAGGTGCCGCAGCCGAGCCCAGTCGGCGTCGGCGCGTTCGGGCAGGTAGCAGTCCAGCCGAGCGATCAACCTGCCGATGAGCACCGCGTCTTTATGGTCGGTCTTGTCACGGGTGTAGTCGTCAGCCTCGCGTGCCAGGTGCACCGCGAGGGACTGCACGCACACAAATCCCATCTCGGCGGCGTCGGCCAGGCCCATCACCGACCGCCAGCGGTGCCCGGTCGGCTCGCAACCGACCACGATCCCGGCATACCCGTGCCGAGCCGCCTGCCCGGCGGCCCAAGCCAACAGCCCGCCCAACGCATGAGCCTTGACCAGCATCGTCCTGCGCCCCAGCACCCGACCATCGTGGTCCATCAACGCCGCGACCTGCTTGTCCTCGCCCAGGTCGATCGCCAGGATCGCCCGGTCTTCTCGCACCAGCGCCCGCAACACGGCGATTCGGTTGTTCCGCCGCCGATCTCCTCGAGTCAACCCGCTACGCTTGGCCACGAACGTCCTCCTCGGTAGGTCTGGGACATCAAGCCCGTCTATCCCACCAGGGAGGACGTTCCTGACCTCAGCTCCCAAACGCTTCGAGGTCTTTCTACTGCCCGCAGTGCCTGGCCCCGCTGCAACATCGCAAGGCCCCCGACAAGCCGACCGCCGCGGGATGGAAATGGGCCATCTGCCCCAACACCCGGTGCGGTTGGCAGGGCGACCGCGACCACGGCGCCTGGCGCCGGATCGCCGCCCGCGGCCTCACCCACCAAGCCAAAACCGTCACCGACAAGACCAGCGGACACATGGTGATCCGCTCGGTCGTCGACGCGTTCGAAGCCGGCGCCGTCGTCACCCCCAGCACCTCCACGGCCTGCCGCCGGGACCGGTCGAAGACCGGCCCCACCCGGCACAAGCCAACATGCCCCGTGCCCAGGCGACGCGGGGCACCCTCCTCCACCCGGCCTCACGGTCGGGCGGGCAAGCGTCCGGAGGGACACGCACCAACGGACCGGCCGAGGCTGCCTCGCGCAGCCCACCGGCACCAGGGCGTGAACACGATCAGCACACCCACCGCCGGCCACCGGCCACGGGGAGCCGCACTGGGCGCAGGATTCCATCACCACGTCCATGCATCTCCACCACGGTGGGAAACGATCCCGGAAACTCAATCCGACTCAGGATCGCTAAGCTGATCAGGGACGCTTCGGCCGCGACCGGGCTGCGGCGCCGCCCCTCCGGCGTGAACCAGAACTACTCCTGAACCGCTGCCCGCCATCCCCGGACACGAGCAGCAGCGGCTCGTCGCCGGGACCGGGGGCGTGGGGTGGTCACGTCCGAGCCGCGCGCAGCGTGGCGCGCGCCTCCATCAGGGCGAAGCCGAGCAGGTTCTGGCCTCGCCACCGGGCCGGATCATCGGCGCGCGGGTCGTCGGCGGCCAGACCGATGCCCCAGATCCGGTCCACGGGGCTCGCCTCGACGAGCACCCGCTCCCCGGTGCCGAGCAGGAAGCGCCCCAGCTCGTCGTGCTGGCCGAACTTGGCCACGCTGCCGGCCACCACGATGTCGTAGCGGCGCGCCGTCCAGGTCGCCTCGTCGAAGCCGCGGACCTGCCGGCCGAGCGTCTTGGCCCGCCGCGGGTGCCCGCTGGCGAGAATGCGCTCGGCGATCTCCGCGTCGCCGAACAGCGTGGCCTTGTGCCACATCATCCAGTGCTCCGCAGTGGGGTAGGTCCGGCCGTCCACGGTGAACGGTGCCGGCCACCACTGGCTCAGGCAGCCGGTGCCGACGCTGCCGTCGCGCTGCGGGCGGTGGCCCCAGAAGTGCAGGTACTTGACACGCCGCCCGGACCGGGCGGCGGTGACGAGGTCGGCGATGGATCGGGGCGACATGATCGACAGTCTGCCCGAGGGCAATGGCCTTCCGCCGCCACGTTTGGGCGCAGCCGGAATCGGTTGGCGGGGCCGCCGCCGGTAGCCTGCGCCGACCGAGCGGAGGAGGATGCTCTGGTGGTCGCGGGGCGCCCCGGTGAGGCGCCCCGCGACGGGCGGGTCGGGCCGTCAGCCGCCGAGCAGGGCGGCCACCGCGCTGCGCAGCTCGGGCAGCCGGTCGTGCAGCAGTCCCGGGCACTGCGTGTTGTTGAAGTCCTTGTGCCCGTAGATCTCGCTGGACGGGATGCCGTACTGCTGGCAGGTGAAAGCGCAGAACCACACCAGGCTGTCCCAGAGTGCCTTCGGTGGCTGCACGTCGAGGTAGATGCCGTCGTTCTCGATGCCGATGGCCTGGCTGTTCTGCCCGACGCAGTGGGCGCCCTGGACCATGGTCTGCCCGTGCAGCAGCGCGTACAGGCTGCCGTGCCGGCCCTCGGTCAGGTAGCCGCCGCGGCTGTTGGTGAAGTGCTGCCCGGAGTCGAGCCAGCCGTTGGTGTCCATGTGCAGGTTCTGAATGTCGCGCGAGTTCCGGTAGGCCTGCGCCAGGCTGTAGTCGGTGGTGTTCGGGAACGCCGTGTGATGGATGATGATCTTGTTCGGGCGGCTCTGCACGACGCTGACGTTGGTCGCGGGCGGGCGGGCGCCCCAGGTCGCGCAGTTGGCGATATCCGGCTGGTCGACCCGGGTGGCGACGGCCCGCGCGTCGCGGTCGTCGCCGAACTGGGTGAACGCCGTGGCGCCGGCCGCAGCGCCGAGCAGGACCGCGCCGCGCAGCACGGCCCGGCGGGGGACGGGGACGGACATCGGGGCCTCCTCAGGGGTACGGACGCCGGTGGCGGGCGGCTGCTCCCGGGCCCCGGCGTGGCGTCAGACACGCCGCGCCGGAGTGGCCGAAAGGGCGCCCGCCACCGGAGCGGGTCAGCAGGGTCCGTTGCAGGCCAGCACCTTGAGCCGGTCCAGGGTGCCGTTCCAGACGTTCTGGTCGCCCGGGAAGGTGCCGGAGGAGGCCCACTGCCAGAACGAGTACGTCCCCCAGCCGGCCGGCAGGGTGCCGACGCTGCTGGAGTAGCGCGCGATCCAGAGCGGGTTGTTCGCGGCGAACTGCGAGGTGTTGCCGGTGCAGGTGGTCCACCAGTCGGTGGTGGTGTAGATGGTGGCCCACCGGCCCGTGCGGGCGTAGTACTGGTTGACGAACGAGGCGATCCAGCTGCGCATCGAGGCCTGGCTCAGTCCGTAGCAGGTCGCACCGTACGGGTTGTACTCGATGTCCAGGGCGCCCGGCAGGGTCTTGCCGTCCTTGGACCAGCCGCCGCCGTGGTCGACGAAGTAGTTGGCCTGGGTGGCGCCGCTGGAGACGTCCGGCCGGGCGAAGTGGTACGAGCCCCGGATCATGCCGACGTTGTACGAGCCGTTGTACTGCTGGGCGAAGTACGGGTTGGTGTAGCCGGTGCCCTCGGTGGCCTTCACGTACGCGAAGCGGGCGCCGTTGTTCCAGGCGGCGGACCAGTTGACGTTGCCCTGCCAGCTGGAGACGTCCATGCCGGGCAGGCCGGCCGGCGCGGCGCTGGCGGGCGTCGCGCCGAGCAGGGCCGAGGCGGCCAGGGTGACGGTGGCGAGCACGGCCGTGGCGGCCGTACGTAGCGCCGATCGCAGGGGACGGTTCATCTTTCCCTCCCGGGGGGTCTGCCGCTCGCGGCGGCGGGAGTGGGTGAAAGGAACTGTCAGTATTACGTCACAGGATGGAGACAAATTTCAATAGATACATGGAAGATCATCTTCGTGATTTTCGGACAACCCCGCACACGCCAGGTGCGTAGAACCCTTCGGTCGGCGTGTCGATCCCGGCGCCGCCCGTTCGTATGGAGGGTGAAGGGGCCGGCGGCGGGCCGGCCCGGACGGGCGAGGAGAAGCGCATGAAGCAGTACCTGATCAGCATGTACCAGCCGGCCGGCGAGGGGCTGCCGGACCCCGAGTTCCTGGCCGACGTGATGCGCAAGATCGACGCCATCCACGACGAACTGGTCGAGGCCGGGTCCTGGGTCTTCGGCAACGGCCTGCACGCCCCGGAGACCGCCACCGTGCTACGCCCGCAGGGTGACGAGGTGCTGATCACCGACGGGCCGTACGCGGAGGGCAAGGAGTACCTGGGCGGCTTCACCATCATCACCGCACCCGACCTCGACGCCGCACTGGAGTGGGGCCGCCGGTACGCCCTGGCGACCACGCTGCCGATCGAGGTGCGCCCGTTCCAGGGCGAGGTCTGAGGGGTGCCCGACCCGACCGACGTCGAACGGATCTTCCGCGCGGAGTACGGGCGCGCGGTCGCCGTGCTGGTCCGCCTCCTCGGCGACATCGACCTCGCCGAGGAGGCGGTCCAGGACGCCTTCGCCACGGCGGTCGACCGGTGGGCCGCCGCGGGGCCGCCGCCCAGCCCGGCCGGCTGGATCATCACCACCGCCCGGAACCGGGCCATCGACCGGCTGCGCCGCGAGGCGTCCCGCGCCGACCGGCAGGCGCAGGCCGCCCTGTTGTACGCCCCCGACGCACCGGCCGAGGAGGGACCCGTGCGGGACGACCGGCTCCGCCTGATCTTCACCTGCTGCCATCCGGCGCTGGGCGCCCCCGCCCGGGTCGCGCTGACCCTTCGGCTGCTCGGCGGGCTGAGCACCGCCGAGATCGCCCGGGCCTTCCTGGTGCCGGAGCCGGCCATGGCGCAACGCCTGGTCCGGGCCAAGGCCAAGATCCGGGATGCGCGGATCCCGTACCGGGTGCCGCGTGACGCGGACCTGCCGGACCGGCTGCGAGCCGTGCTGGCCGTCGTCTACCTGATCTTCAACGAGGGGCACACCGCCAGCTCGGGGGACCAGCTGGTCCGCGACGAGCTCTGCGCCGAGGCGATCCGGCTGGGCCGGCTGCTCGGCGAGCTGATGCCCGACGAGCCGGAGGTGCTCGGACTGCTGGCGTTGCTGCTGCTCACCGAGGCGCGGCGGGCCGCGCGTACCGGGCCGGGCGGGGTCCTGGTGCCGCTGGGCGAGCAGGACCGTGGGCGCTGGGACCGCGCACTGATCGCCGAGGGGCAGGGCCTGGTCCGGCGCTGCCTGCGGCGGGACCGGCCGGGCCCGTACCAGATCCAGGCGGCGATCAACGCCGTGCACAGCGACGCCCCGACGACGGCCGACACCGACTGGGCCCAGATCCTCGCCCTGTACGACCAGCTCATGCGGCACGCTCCCGGGCCGGTGGTGGCGCTGAACCGGGCGGTCGCGCTGGCCGAGGTGGCCGGGCCGGCCGCCGCGCTGGCCCAGGTGGACGGCCTGGACCTGGCCGGCTACCACGTCTTCCACGCGGTCCGCGCCGACCTGCTGCGCCGGCTCGGCCGCGCGGGGGAGGCGGCCGCGGCGTACGACGCGGCGATCGCGCGGACCGACAACCACGCCGAGCAGGCCCACCTGCGACGGGTCCGCGACCTGCTGCTTCCGTGAGCGCCCCCGGCGCCCCTCAGCCGGTCCGCCGTCCGGACAGGAGGGTGGGGCTGCGGGGAAATCCTCGGCCCCGCAGAATCGTCCGGTGCGGCGCGGCGTGTGGAAATGGAGCTTCGTCACCGTCGTGACCCTGCTGGGCGCCGGCGGCACCGCCTGGGTCTGGCTCCGGTACGACTTCGAGAAGGTCAACTGGCTCTGGGGTGTGGTCGCCGGGGTCATCGCGGTCTACGTGGTGGTGGACCAGCTCTTCGCCGGGCGGGAGGCCGCCCCGCCGACGGCCTGGGTGCACCGGCGGGCCGCCGCCGACGAGCTCGCCGAGCTGATCCGGCGGGAGCCCACCGAGCAGACGCTGCTGCGCGCGGTCGACGAGCCGTACCCGCTGCCGGTGGCCTGGCGCAACGCCCCGGAGCGGCTGATGCCGTCCTGGCGCTCGATCGGCCGGTCCGCCGACGCCGGACCCGTCGACCTCACCGGACGGGACGGCACGCTGTGGGAGTGCTACCGCTCGGTGCCCTCGGGGCGCCTGCTGGTGCTGGGACCACCCGGATCCGGCAAATCGATCATCGCGCTGCGGCTGGTCCGGGAGTTCGCCACCCGGCGCGACCCGGAGGCGCCGATCCCGGTGCTGCTGCCGGTGGACTCCTGGGACCCGGGCGCCGAGGGGTTCCACGACTGGCTGGCCGACCGGATCACCCGGCGGTACCCGTACCTCGCCACCGGCCACCCGCGCCGCGAGGCGGTGGTGCGTGACCTGCTGCTGGCCGACCTGGTGGTGCCGGTGCTGGACGGCCTGGACGAGCTGCCCGAGGACCGGCTCAGCGCCTGCCTGGCGGAACTCAACGAGCTGCCGACCCAACGGTTCGTGCTGACCTGCCGCTCCGCCGTCTACGAGACGTACCTGATTCAGGGCGAGCGGCTGCGGGCGACCGCCGTGGTGACCCTCGCGCCGCTGACCGCCGCGCAGGTCGGCCGGTACCTGCGGGACGCCGCGCCGCTGCACCAGGTGGGCAACTGGTCCACCGTGGCCGACCGGCTCGACGCCGACCCCGAGCTGGCTGCGGCGCTGTCCACCCCGCTGCTGGTGGCCCTGGCCCGGACCGCGTTCGACCAGCCCGGCACGGACCCGCGCGAACTGCTCCCGCTGGCCGCCGAGCGCGGCCGGCGCTCGGTGGAGGACGAGGTGCTGTCCCGCGCGGTCGACGTGGCCCTGCGGTCGCGGCGGGGCGGGCAGGGCCTGCGCCGCTGGGAACCGGACCGGTCCCGCCGCTACCTCGCCCAACTGGCCAGCCACCTGGAGTCCCTGGACAGTCGCGAGTTCCGCTGGTGGCAGCTCCCCGTCGCGCTCCCGCGTCCGTTGTGGGTCGCCTTCGACGGTCTGCGGGCCGCTGTCGCGGCGTGGCTCGCCCTGTCGCCGGTCGGGGAGGCGCTCGGCGCCCTCGCTGCCGTGACCGGTCACGCCCAGGTCCGGGAGCTGCTGCACGGCGTCACCGCCCGGCCGTCCCTGCTGGTGGCCCTGGCGGCCCTGGCGGCGGCCGTCCGGTCGGCACTCCGCGACGACCCGCACCACGGCGTGCCGCCGGTACGGCCGGTCTTCACCGGCGGGTTTCGGGCCCTCCTCGAGGGACTGGTGGGCGGACTGGTCGGCGGTGCCTTCTGGGGCGCCCTGACCTGGCCGCTGTTCGTGGCGATCGGGCCGCCGCCACGGCTCGGCACGCTGCTCGGCGCCGTGCCCGCCGTGGCGCACTGGTCGGTGCCGACCCAGTGCGCCCTGGCCGTCGGGGTGGGCTGGTGCGGATTCACCGTCGTCCGCTCCGCGCTGCGCGTCGACCTGTCCGCCCCGGCTGCGGAGTTGAGCGCGCTCAGTCCCGCGGGGACGCTGCGGGCGGACCGCGCGGCGACGATCGCCGCGCTGCCGCTGACCGCCGTCCGCGCCGTGGCGCTGTGGTTCCTCGGCCTCGCCGCCCTCTGGCTGGCCGGCCTGTCCGACTTCCCGCCGCCGGTGGCACAGGGGTACGCCGGGCTCGGCCTGGGCCTGGGCTGGTGGCTGTACCGGCGGGGCGGCAGCGCCTGGTTCCGCTTCGGCGTGGCCCGGTTCGTGCTCGCCGCGCGCAACCGGCTCCCGTACCACCTGCTGGCCTTCCTCGACCACGCCGACGCGGTCGGTCTGCTCCGGCACGGCGCGGGTGCCTACCGGTTCCGGCACGGCCGGCTGCAGGCCCGACTGGCCGCCGGGTCGGTGGCCGGCCGGCGCGGCAGCCGGCTGCGCGAGGACTTCGCCGTCGAACTCGCCGGGGCCGGCTACTGGCCGGAAGCGTTCCAGACGCTGGCCGCCGTCGCCGACACCCGGGCGGCCAACATCGGGCTCGACGACGATCGCACCGGGGTGGCCCTGCGCCGGGCGGTCCTGGTCGGGGCGGCAGCCGGGCACTGGAGCGGCCTGGCCGACCTGCTCGCCCAGCTCCCGGCGCCGCCGGCCACCGGGGCGGCCCGTACCCCGGTTGAGGAGCAGCGGCGGGTGATCGCCGAGCTGGTCGGCCGGGACGCCCCGGTGCGGGAACTGCTCGCCGCCGCCGACGAACTGGCCGCGCGGGAGGAGCGGAGCGGGCGGCCCGAGCCGGCCACCGCGGAACTCCAGGCGGTGCTCCGGTACGCCGCCGGCGACGTGGCGGCGCGGGATGCGTGCGAACGGTTGGTCGACGCAGTGCGGTCCGCCGGACTCGACGCCGAGTGGTCCGCGCCCCTGGCCGCCGGGCTGCTGGCCCGGCTGACCCTCGCCGAGGGGCAGCCGACCGAGGCGGTGGCGATCTGCCGGTACGACCTGTACTTCGCCGACCTGCTGCCCGCCGGGTCGGACCTGCTCCCGCTCGTCGAGACCTGGCGGTGGTCGGCGGCGGTGCTACGCCGGGTCACCGACGAGCGGGCCGAGACCTTGCGGCGGATCCGCGTCGCGGTCAGCGCCGAGCGTGAGCGCGGCAACCGCCCGGTGCTGACCCGCCGGGAGGCCGCCGAGATCGGCCTGCACGCCTGCCATCGGCTGATCGGGCATCCGATGTTCGGGCCGCTGGCGCTCGGCGTGGCGTACCGGCTCGCCAGGGTGCTCCGGGCCCCGGACATCGTGGCACTCACCCTGCGCCGCGCGGTCCCGATGTGGCACGACGGCTGACGGTCACGCGGCGGGTGCTTCGGCGGAAACCCGATGTCAAAGACGTGATTTAGACTTCCATTACGAGTACATTGGCGCGGTGCCCAACGGAGTGCAGGCCCAGGTGCCGGTGCTGTACGTCGCGGACGCCGACGCCGCGCGACGGTTCTACGAGGTCTTCGGCTATACCGAGCTGCGCACCGGGGGCGACGGTGAGTCCCGCTGGTCCTATCTGCAGTGCGGGGAGCTGACCCTGCTGCTGGCGGCGATCACACCGCGCCTGGTCACCGTCGAGCTGCCCCTGCTCATCTACCTCTACGTCGACGACCTCACCGCCACGATCGACCGGCTGACCGCTGCCGGGTACGCCGTCGAGCGGTCCGGGTATCCGGAGCACGCCCCCGGCGGTGAGTGCCGCACCACCGACCCGGACGGCAACGTGGTCCTGTTCGGGCAGCGGCGGGCGGTCCCCGAGCAGGCCCGCGGCCCCGAGGCCGACAAGGAGGTCCGGTTCTCGCTGATCCGCGAGGCCGCCGAGCGGGTCAGGCAGCACGGCACCGCGCCGGCCCGCTGCCAGATCGGCGGCCCCCGCGGCGAGGCGTGCCCGGAGCCGGCCGAGGTGAAGCTCGCCGACTCGTGGGGCGACACGGTGTGGGGCTGCCTGGCGCACGCCGACGAGACCCTGCTCAACGCCCGCGGCGCGTTCCTGGCTACCGAGGACGGGCAGGGACTGGGCGCGTTCCTGCGCAACCGGCAGGCGAGCCCGAAAGCGCGGACCGGAGCGGCTCGGCGTCAGCGCCGCCCGTCCTGACCTGGCTCCGACGCGCGCTCCGTCGAGACCGCCTTGGGGGCGGCAGACTCAGTTGACGTCGCGTTCGGGGCGGCCTCGGTTGACGCCGGCTTCGGGGCGGTGGCGTCCGTCGCTGTCGTCTTCGCGGTGGCCTCGCTGGACGTCGCCTTCGATGCCTCGCCCGAGTAGTCGCGGGCGGAGCCGGCTGTCTGGTGCGGGACGATGGGGATGGCGGTGAACGGCTCGAAGATCCGGTCGAAGTTCCGCCGGTCCCGCATGAGCCCCGCGGTCCACTCGGCGGCGGCCCGCTGCTCTGCGGCCATGTGCCGCCGCGCCCGGGACAGCTCCTCGTTGATCGCCTCCGTCTCCTCGCGTCCCGGGGGATCGTCGACCATTTCGTCGAGGATCGTCATCCACCGCCGGTTCAGCTCCTCGGCGTACCGGGCCCGAGCCAGGTACAGCTCGTACTCGCACTCCAGCTCGATCATGCGGTCCAAGTGCGGCCGCAATGTCTCCCGGACCCGCTCGTCGTGGCGAACCCACCACACCTCCGGCCGGCACTGGATCGTCACGCCACCGTGCGTGTAGCGCCATCGCTTCGGATCCTGCTCGGTCAGGGCCTTCTGCAGGGCCACCTCGAGGTCGCCCGCCCGGTGCGGGGCGAAGTCGCGCGCGCAGTCTGCGGCCGTACGTCGCAACTGCTGAATCACCTTGGGCGTGAAGTGGCGCACGTACCAGATCGGCACCTCGGGCCGCTCGCCCGTGATCGACCAGGTGAGCACGGCCCGGACGGTGAACGTGAACACGTGCCCCTTGGCCGCGACGGCGATCGGGTGGGACAGCTCTCGGTGCTCGTGCGTCTCATCGGAAGGGGGAGACGGCACGTCCCCGTCCGCCGCCGCCCACAGCCTCTGCAGCACCGGAAGCAGCCGCGCCCACGTGGTACGCACGCCCGCCTTCAGCCGGGGGCCGGCCCACCCGGCCCAGTCTCGACCCCGGTCGATCCACGGTGGCCGCCGGTCCGGCGAGGGCGCCTTCCCGCCCGACGCGTCGGTCATCACCCCTCCTGAGCACCTGTGCCACCGTCCGGCGGCTGGCGGAGGGGTGTCGCGCCAGCGGCGCGACCAGCCGGGACGTGTCGAGCGCTGGTCCGCCGACCCACGCTAACAAGGCGAACACGCCGACTGCGGCAGCCGCGCGGACGCATGGCCCACGCCCACCTCTATCGTCCGGGCGCTCGTCGACCGCCGTATCTCCAACAGACGAGTTGCTGCGGCGGTCGGCCGCACGCTGGCACGGAGGCTCCCTGTCGCCAAATGATCATGGCTCTATGACCCGGGCGCACCACACCGTCCGCCGGGACGCCTGCGTGGTTGTCCGCGGACGGTGTGTCTGGGTTGCCGTCGCATCGGTGGAATACGGCAGACTGTGCGGCGTGAGTCCAGTGAGCCGCAACCGGCGCCGCAACGGGAAGCGATCGGTTCGCAGCGGCGCGCCGCTCGCCGTGGTCGGCGCGCCAGAGGAGTGCGACTGCCCGTAATGTGCCGGTGAGCATTCCACGCCGGAGCAGCTCGGCGACCTGATCCCGCAGGCGGTCGACCTCGACGCAGTGCAGGATCCGTTGGAGGTGGAGGTCACCGCCTCGATGTTCCTGGCCGTCGGGGCCGCCGTGGGCGACGGCTTCGACCGGGCGGTACGGGACCTGTTCGTGCCGACGTTCGAGACGCAGGCCACCCCGGAGGCGCGGGCGATGCTGGCGGGAATCGCCGCGGTCTCCGACGGCGAGGTCAGCCGTGCGGCGACGGAGGCGGCGCGCCGGCTCGCCGGTGCCGGCGTCGGCGCGCCGCCCTGGCTCGCCGAACTGGACGTCCCGGTCACGATGTCGGAGTGCCGCCGCTTTGTCGACGCAGCGGGTGGGACGTTCCTACTGGCCGGCCGGTTTCAGCGGGCAGACCGGTCGCATGTTGTCGTCGTGCTCGTGGACGAACTCGACTGCGGTGCCGCCCGCGACATCCTCTTGATCGACGGGGACGAGTGGGGAGGCGCCCGCGAGGCCCTCCTGTCCGACCTGCGCGCCGGTGGCGTCGACGTCACGGAGGGTGAAGCTCCGGCCGGCGGGCTTCCGCGCAGCCGTGGAGGAGGCGCTGGACGTCCGCGCCGACCACGACCCGGACACCGAGGGGCTGGACGAACTCGTTGAGGACGACGGGCCGGCTACGCCGCGCTGGCCCTGCTGCTCCGCAGCCGGATGCGGGCGCTCCCCGTGCCCAAGCGCCGGCGAGGTCACGGGCACGACGGCGAACTCGATGTCGCCTCGATCTCCGCGCTGCTCGACCTGCTGAGCCCGCCTGGCCGGGGCGGTGCCGTACCCACACAGCGGCGCTTGGCCAGGCTGCCCGCGAAGCGGAAGAAGTCCGATGGTCCAGCACCCATCTACCAGATCAAGGTGAGCCTGCGCGGTGCCCGCCCGCCGATCTGGCGGCGTCTCGAGGTGCCCGCGGACGTCAGTCTCGCCCAGCTGCACGTGCTGATCCAGCTCGCCTTCGCCTGGACCGACAGCCACCTGCACGTCTTCGAGACCCCGTACGGCAGCTTCGGCCGCCCCGACGCCGACCTCGGCCACCGGGCCGCATCGGGGGCCACCCTGGAACAGGTCGCCCCCGCCGTTGGCGACAAGTTGCGCTACACGTACGACTTCGGCGACAACTGGGAACACGACATCCTCGTGGAGAAGGTCCTCGACCGGGCTGCGTCGGTGACGTACCCGCGCTGTGTCGCCGGGCGGCGTGCCGCGCCGCCGGAGGACTGCGGCGGCGTGTGGGGGTACGGCGAACTGGTGGAGATTCTCGCCGACCCCACCCATCCCGAGCACGGGGACCGGCTGGACTGGCTGGACCTCGATGATGCGACCGACTTCGACCCGGCCCGTTTCGACGCAAAGGCGGTGACCGCCGTCCTGCAGCAGAGACGGTAGTGCCAACCTTCGGGTGCGTCTTCTCGGGCGTTCTTGGGGCGGACGGTGCCGATCAGTCGGCCGAGCCGGGAGGAACCACCCAGGCCGTTGGTTGACCCGTGATCGCCGTGATCATGTCGAAGTCGCCGTCGTAGTGCAGCACGGTAGCGCCGTGGCGTTCGGCGGAGGCGGCGATCAGCAGGTCCGCCATCGACAGGGCGCGGTGGTTGCCCTTGTGAAGCGCCTGGACCTGGACGTCGATCGCCCGGTCCCAGATCTCGTCCGGCATGGCCAGCCAGCGGAAGCCGCCGAGCAGCCAACGCGCGCGCTGCGCCTCCTTGGCCGTACGGGCGCTGTGGATCACCTCGATCTCGACCGCGCCGCACACTGCCAGCAGCCCTCTGTCTGACAACTCATCGAGCACGGGAGCGACGGCGGGCTTGGGCCAGCGGGCGAGCGCCGACTTGTCGAGGAGGTAGAGCTCCCGGCTCACGCTGCGTCCGGCTTGGCCGAGCCCGTTCCACCGGTGAGGTCAGGAAGACCGCCGGTCTTGAGCCAGTCGGCGAACTCGCGCCGCTTCTCCCGGTTGACCACCGCCTCAAGAGCGGCGTTGACCGTCGCCTTCTTCGTCGTGGTACCGAGGATCTTCGCCGCTTCCGCGAGTAGGTCGTCGTCAACGTCCAGGATCGTTCGTGACACGGTACGGACCTCCCTGTCGGCAGCCAGTCAGCGCCGATGATATCAAAACGCCCTGTAGTTGATATCAGTGCAGCACTGATTTAGGCGAGCGCGTCGTTGTCGGGGAACTGGCCAGGGGACGGTGTAGCAGCGCTGCTCTTTGCCCGTCCGAGCAGTTTCTGGGGGTACGCCTTCACTCAATCATCGGAGGCGGACTCACCGCGTCACCGGCAGCCCGGTTCCCCGCACGTCGTGGGCCATCGGTCCCGCTGCACGTTCTTTCGCGATGACGTACTCGATCGCAGCCGTCTCAATCGCTCGATTACCGACGATCTCCATCGCTCGCCTCCGTGACTCCTGGGTGGACAGCAGCGCGTGACGACCTTTGCGCCCTGCCATCGCGAGCTGTTCTGCCGCCACCCTGGTTGTGCCGGGAAGCGGCGGGGCGGGTGGCGCGGGAGCGGCTCGTGGTCGGGATGCTGGCGAGGCGGAGGCCGGCGAACTGGACGTAGATCTCCCGCTTGGCGGTCGCGTTGCCGCGCCGGTTGATGACGTAGCCGGTCAGCCAGACCCAGCCGACGTACGCCGGGCGGTCGCAGACCGACACGATGCGGAAGGTCAGGGCGCGTTCCCCGGCGAACTGCACCGAGGCGCGCCCGTCGATCCGCAGCAGGTCGCCAGGTTCGGGTCGCACCGCTACCAGTGGCCGTCGTTGGGCCGGCACTCCCGGGCGTGCATGGTCTGCCAGTCGCGCAGCGCCCGCTTGAGCCGGTCGTTCTCCTCGCTGAGCAGGCGGATCTGCCCGTGCAGGTCGGTCAGCTCGTCGGCGAGCTGGGCCTGGAACTCGCGTACCTGATCGGGGTCGGCGCCACGGCGACGCGGGCCGAACGTGCGGGTCCGCACCTCGTGCGGGGTCAACCGGGCCGGCTGGCCGGTTCCGTAGAGCTGGCCACCTCGATACACCTGGGCCACGACGATCCTTTCCGGAACAGGCGGAAGCGCGGAGGTCCGTGCGCTGGGTCTGGAAGGGCGGGTCGTCCGCACGCCGACCGCGGGCGGCCCGCCCGGCTCCGCCGCCGCAGCTTTGATCAGCGGTACGACAGCGGAGCGGTCCGGTGGGTCGGGACGGGCACGCGCACCCGCCCCGACCAGGGGGATGAGCCGAACCCGTTGCCACGCGAGAAGCGGCTCGGCAACAACATATCTAGACATGTTAGATGAGTCAACGCTGCTTGTTAGGCGCGTCGCGGTGTGATCGAATCGGATCGCCACGCGAGGAGTGCCATGCGAGAAGTGCCGGACTACTGGCGCATCGCCGATGATGTGATCGCCGACGTCAGGTCCAAGAAGTTGAAGCCGGGCGATAAGTTGCCCTCGATCGCCGAGCTACGCGATCGATACGACGTCAGCCACGGGACCGTGCAGATGGCCTACGCCCGGTTGGAGGCGTTGCGGGTGATCCGGCGCCAGCAGGGCAAGGGCGTCTTCGTCACCGACCCGAAGACCTGGATGCGCGAACCCTGACGGTCAGAGGGCGCACTGACGGGTAGCTGACAGTATCGACGGCGGTGCCGTTGAGTGTCGGACCCGGGCGGGAGACTGGTCATCCCGCCGCGGAGGTGTCCATGCCCTACGTCAGGTCGCACAGCAGAAGGGACGGCGCCCGGGTCCGGGCGCACTACCGGAAGCGCCGCCGTGCCGGATTGGCGTCGGCTGCTCGTCGGCGTCGAGGGCCCCAATCGTCGGGCGTCAACCTGGGGGTCGGGCTCGCCGTCCTGGGGGCGGTGGCGCTGGTGGTCCTGATTGTCGACTTCGTCGGGCGGCACCCGTACTGGTCGGCGTTCGTGGTCGCCCTCGTCCTGATGGCGGTCGCGGCGGTGGTGACGCTGCTGGCGCGGGAGCGCCGCCGCCAACGGGCGGTGCAGGCGGAGCGGGACCGGCTGATCGCGGTGACCGACGTGATGAGCGGCGCGGAGTTCGAGCACTGGTTCGCCCGCCTCCTCGCCGGCTCGGGTTTCCGCCAGGTACGCGTCTGCGGCGGGTCGGGCGACCGGGGCGCGGACGTCACGGCAGTCGCCCCGGACGGCCGGCGGGTGGTGGTGCAGTGCAAGCGGCAGAGCGCCAGCAATCGGGTGGGAAGTGCGGCCATCCAGCGGTTTGCCGGCACCTGCCGGGAGATCCACGGCGGCGAACTCTGCATGATCGTGACCAATGGGTACTTCACCAACGGGGACGGCGTCCACCTTGCTCGCCGGCTCGGGATCAACCTGGTGGACCGGCAGTCTCTGGAACTGTGGGCCTGGACCGGGCGCCCGCCCCGCGCCCTGGCCTGACGGCGCCGGGGCCACCCGTCGCGAGCGTCCGGCCCGTGGTCGATCATCAATCGTTCAACCGAACGGTGGAAACGGTTTCCGTGCGGGGGCTGTACGCCGGAGCGGATCACCGCCAGACTGGGGCCCGATCGGAAACGAAGTCGATCGATGTCCAGTCGCCCCAGGACAGGGAGGATCCCTTGACCACGCTCGCGACCCCGCTGCCTTCCCCCGCTGCTCGCGTACGTCGCATCTTCGGCGCGTTCGCGTTGCTCACGGCCATGGTCGCCACCGCGCTCGTCGGCCCGTCGGTGGTGTCGCCCACCCTCGCCGACCCCGCCCAGGCGGCCGTCTACAGCTCCTGCACGATGACTCGCTGCGCGGATGCCCGCACCGCGCGCTCCGGCTGGTCCGGCAAGGGCTTCCCGACCAGCCGGGGCTGGTACTCCTGGAGCGGCGGCCAGTGCAACTTCGCCGGTGGCCAGTTCTACAACCGTGAGGGCCAGCTCCCCGCCAACGCCACCTACTACGAATACGACGTCTACCCGCGCGCCTGCGGCGCCGCGCGGGACGCGTACCGGATCGTGGTCAACAAGAGCACCGGCGTGACCTGGTTCTCGCCCGACCACTACGCGAACTTCTACCGGCTCTGATCAGGGTGTCGCGGGTCGGGCCGTCCGTCGGCCCGGCCCACACGACCGCGAAGGAGGTACGGATGGCGTCAGCGGCGGCGCACCCGCCGGCCTGGCTCACGTTCGACGCTCGGCCGGACGTCGAGCCTGCCGGGCCGGACGCCGAGACCGCTCTGTCGGACGTCGAGCGTGCCGGGGTCGTCCTCGCCGGCGGGGCCGCCCGCACCCGGGCCGGCCTCTTCGACGCGCTGGCCACGGTCTTGCCCCTGCCCGACTACTTCGGACGGAACTGGGACGCGCTCGCCGACGTGCTGGCTGATCGGCTCGACACCGGTCCGCTGACGCTGGTCGTCCGGGACGCGGGGGAGTTGCTGGCCGAGGAGCCGCCCACGCAGCTCGGCACTCTGCTCGACGTGCTCGGGGTGACCGCTGCCCGTGGGCACGCGCCGCTGCGCGTGGTGCTGCACGACCATCCGGACCGGCTGCCCGCGCTGCGGCACCGGATCACCACCGCCCTGGCCAACCGGGCTCCCACCCCGCCACCGAACACCCACTGACCGGCCGCCCCCACGCCGCACGCCGCCCCACGGCGCGCCGACGTGCGCCGGCCAGGCGGCGCCGGCAGGCCCCTGTTTCAGGGAAAGAGGGGCCTCCAGGCGCGAGTTGAGAACACTTTCCGTGAACCTGCGCGGATCTTGAACCGGCGCGCGCGGAAAGCGGCGGGGCGGGCGGACGTCAGTTGGGTTGGTCGAGGATGGCGCTGAACCGCTCCTCGGCGAGGTCGAGCTGGGCGAAGATGTGCCGCTTGACCGGCGCGGACAGCGGCGTGTCCGGCCGGGCGATGAGGTCCCGGAACACCGGCACCAGGGGTCGGTACTTGGCGGCCGACCGGGCCACCTTGGGACCCACCGTGTGGATCACCCCCACCCCGTTGTCGGTGAAGTCCGACACCTTGATCACCCGGGCCCAGGGTTCCCGGTCCAGGCTGGCCGCGACGTGTTCCCGGTACTGGACGTGCCGGTCGCGCCCCGGGTCGTACGCCGGGTTGGTGACCGCGCCGACCAGCCGGGAGACCCGCGGGCCGAACCGTTCGGCGAGCGTGGCCAGCGCCGCCGCCGTCGCGTCGCCCCCGACGGCTCCAGGTCGCTGCGCGGTGTCAGACGCGCCGAGCGAAAGTTGTCGCGGGTCCAGGCCGGCCAGCTCCGCCGGGTGGTCCTCGACCGCGTCGTGCAGCAGGCCCGCGACGATCACGTCCACGTCGCGGACCTGGTAGTGGTGCATCATCCGGATCGCCACCCGCAGCAGGTGGTTGAGGTACGGCTCGCGGACCCGCCGGTCGTCGCGGTGCAGCTCGGCGGCGAGGTCGAGGGCCTCGGTCAGCCGCGCCTGCGCGGCGTCGTCGAACGCGCGGATCTCCAGCCGGAACCGCGCCAGCAGGCCCGGCTCGCCGTGGATCTCGGTGATCGCGTGCATCGGCATGGTGGCCAGGTACGCGGGGAACTCCATGGTCCACTTATAACTGATCTTCGCTGCCACCGGGGTCGCGCCGTCGGCCACCCGACGTCCCGCACCCGCCGCCGGAATGCCGGTTGACTGTGCGTACGGCGGGGGTGGCGGCGACAATCGGCGGATGGACCGGCTGCTGAACCTGCTGGTGGCGCTGCCGCCTGCCCTGGTTCTGGCGCTGGTCTTCCTGCTGCCGGCGCTGGAGGCGTCGACCTTCCTCGGACTGCTCGTGCCGGGGGAGATCGCGGTCCTGGTCGGTGGGGTGCTCGCCCACGAGGGGCGGCTGCCGCTCTGGGTGGTGATTGTGGCCGCGATCGCCGGGGCGGCCCTCGGCGATCAGGTCGGCTACCTGGTCGGCCGCCGCTACGGCCGGCGGCTGCTGGACCGGGCGCCCCGCCGGTTCGTCCGCTCCGACGAGCTGCAACGGGCGCTGGACCTGTTACGCCGCCGGGGCGCCCTGGCGGTGGTGCTGGGCCGGTGGGCGGCCGCGCTGCGCGCGCTGGTGCCGGGGCTGGCCGGGACGAGCCACATGCCGCACCGGACGTTCACCGTGGCGAACATCGCCGGCGGGGCCCTCTGGGCGGTGACCGTGGCCGTGCTCGGCTACCTGGCCGGGGCGTCGTACCGGCTGCTGGAGCGGCGGCTCGGCTGGGGCGGCGAGGTGGTGCTGGCCGTAGTGGTGCTGCTGGTGCTGGTCCGGGTGGTCCGGTCCCGCCGGGCCGCCCGCCGCGCCCGGCAGCAGTCTTCGCCGGACACCCACGCCGGTTGATCAAGAAGTTTGCGTCGAGATCCCGGCCCTGCCTGACGCAAACTCCTTGGTCAACAAGGCTGTCCGCCGGTCAGGTCGGGGCGGGGCCGAGGCTGTCGCGGCGGACCAGCTCGGCGGGGAGGGTCTCGATCCGGTCCCCGTCGGCATCCGGGTCCAAGGCCAGGGTCATCGCCCGGGCGCCCAGCTCGGCCAGCGGCAGCCGAACCGTGGTCAGGGTGGGTGTCACGTCGGCGGCGATCGGCATGTCGTCGAAACCGACCACGGAGACCTCGTCCGGCACGCGTACGTCGCGATCCCGGAGCACGGACAGGGCGCCGACCGCCATCGAGTCGTTCAGCGCCACGACCGCGGTCAGCCCCGGTACGGCGTCCAGCAGCTCCGCCGTGGCCCGGGCCCCGGTGTCGCGGGTGAAGTCGGCGTACCGGATCCGCTCGGTGGGGAGCGCCTCGTCGAGGCCGGCGGCCAGGCCGGCGAGCCGGTCGGTGGTGGTGGTCAGCTGGTCCGGGCCGGCGATCACACCGACCACCCGGTGGCCGAGCCGGCGCAGTTCCGCCCCGACCAGGCGGGCACCCTCCTCGTTGGCCGGCAGCACGGCATCCCCCCGGTGCCGGTGCCGGCCGACCAGCGCCACTCGCCCGCCCGTGGCCACGTACGCGGTGAGCCGCTCGTCGAGCAGCGCGTTGACGCCCTCGTCGTGGTAGCCGGACCCGGCCAGCACGATCGCGGCCACCTGCTGGGCGCGGAGCAGGTCGACGTACTCCAGCTCGCGCTCCGGGTCACGGTAGCTGTTGCAGATGATGACCAGCCGGCCCTGCTCGGTGGCGACCCGTTGCAGCCCCCGGGTCACCTCGGCGAAGTACGGGTCGGAGACGTCGTGCACCACCACGCCGACCACGCTGCGCTGCGGCCGGGCCAGCAGTTGGGCGTGCGCGTTCGGGACGTACCGCAGCTCGGCGACGGCCCTGAGCACCCGCTCGCGCAGATCGTCCGCGACCGGCTTGCTGCTGCGGTTGATCACCCGCGACGCGGTCGCGGGGGAGACGCCCGCCCGGCGGGCGACGTCGGCCAGCGTCGCCATACCACCCCTTTTCCTACCCGGTCGAGAGGTTACCGCAGGATGGTCGGGAAAGCCCTTGCCTGATCGGCGGACGACACCCTCTCCCCAACCCCGCGTCATCGGGACGGGACGGTGGGTCGGGAGGTGGTGGCGGTGGTCCGCACCGCCTTGACGATGGCGGGGATGGAGCCGACCAGCAGGACCAGCGCCCAGACCGCCGCCACCACGGCGAAGACCAGCGCGCCGACGTCGTCGGTGATGCTGACCAGGATCACCGGCACCAGCCCGTGCAGGAACTCCAGCACGACCGTGCAGACCAACGTGGTCAGTGCCAGCAGCACCAGGCCCTTGTTCTGCAGGAAGCGCGGTTGGGCGAGCAGCAGCAGGCCGGCCCAGACCAGTTTGAGCAGCAGCACCAGGCCGAGCAGCACGGCCGCGTCGCCGACCGGGAAGAACCCCCACACCGCCAGGTACGCCAGCGTGCCGAACGGCGCCGCCAGGAACAGCGAGACCAGCACGGTCAGCTCGACGAAGGCCACGATCAGCAGGACCACCGAGACGATCAGCAGGCCGATCCCGAAGATCAGGGTGGCCACCCCCTGCAGCCGGCCCTGGATCCGGTCCGGCACCACCAGGCTCAGGCTGAACAGCCCGGTGGTCCAGAGCGCCACCACGTCGATCAGCGCCAGGTAGCCGGTGCCCCGGCCGGCGGGCTCGGTGACCGTCCCGACGTCGCCGAGTTCCACGCCCAACTGCCCGGCGCTGTCCCGCAGCGCGCCGCCCGCGTCCCCGCCGCCGGTGAGCAGCGCCGCCCCCAGCTCCAGCCCCACCACCAGCGCCACCGCGAGCAGCGCCAGCAGCAGGAACGGTTTGCGCAGCTCACCCATGACGTGCCTCCCTCCGGGCCGCGGGACCGAACCGGCGGCCGGGTGTCCGTCCGATCAGGACCGGGCGACGGTGACCGTGCATCCGCCACCTCCCGGGCAGCTCAGGGCGACCTCGGTGGCCCGGTCGACGGCCACCTTCGCCACCGCCGTACCGTCGTCACCCGGGCTCACCTCGTCGCGGACGGTGACCTCGGCGTCCCCCGGCGCGGGCGCCGACACCGCGAACGACGCCGGGCTGCGTAGCACCAGGGTGCGCAGGCCGCCCGGGTCGGCGACCCGCAGCAGGCAGGCCGTGCGGAAGGTGACCACGGTGCCCTCGGCCGAGGCGGTCGGCGGCGTGGCGGGCGGCGCGCACGCGACGGTGACCGTGGCCGGGTCGACCGTGGCGGTGCCGCCGCCGAGCCCGCTCAGCCAGCCCGGCCGGGCGGCCGGGTCCCCCCGGTCGTGCCGGCCCCCGCCGACCGCCAGCAGGTAGACCGCCACCAGCAGCCCGGCGAGCGCCGCCAGCAGCACCTTCTGCCGCCCGCTCATTGCCGGCCTCCCCTTCGCTCCGATCGGCCATGAGGCAGCACCGCGCTGTGCCTGACGATTCGCTCGCTCATGGCGGCACCGCGCGGTGCCAGATGATTCGCTCGCTCACGGCTGGATGAGCTGGGTGAACCGGAGCTGGTCGACGCCGGCGAAGTACCGGTCGGTGCCCTGCGTCTTGCTCACCGCCACCAGGGTGACCTGGTGGGCGCCCTTGCTCAGGGTGAGGGTGCCGACGTCGATCCAGTCGGTCTTCACCACGGTCGGGCTGAAGCCGAAGAAGGTGTCGCCGACCTGCCGGCCGTCCACCAGGAAGATGGTGTTGGCGTAGTCGAACGACGTGGTGCGCACGGTGGAGACGCGCCAGGTCCCGTCGACCGGCAGGTCCACCGTGACCGTCACCCGGTCGCCGACCGTCCGCCCCTGGAAGAACAGCTGGGCGTCGCCCGACCAGGTGACGAGGCAGCAGTTCTGCTGCTCGACCACGGTCGCCGCCGCCGGGCCGGCCGACTGGACCACCGCGCCCGGCACCAGGCTCTCCGCCTCCAGGGTCACCTCCTGTGCCCGGGGCGGCGGAGGCGGCGGGTCACCGCCGCGGGTCACCAGCCAGCCGACCACCCCGGCCACCACCAGCACCAGCGCCGCCGCGGCCGCGAGCCACGGCCACAGCGGGCGCTTCGGCGGCACGGCGGCCCGCACGTCGTAGGTCACCCGACCGCTGGCGCGGGAACTCTCCTCGGGTGCGGTGTTCGCCGAGTACGCGAAGCCGGTCATGTCGTAGCGCCGGGGCGGGGTGCCGGGCGGCACGGTGAGCCGGACCAGGAAGGAGACCGAGCCCTGCCCGGGCACCACCCGCTGCGGCTCGGCGACGGTGAACCAGGCGCGCTGGCTGCCCTCGCCGGGCGCCACGTCGAAGACCACGGTGTCCGGTGCCGTGCCCGGGTTCGAGACGGTGAAGGTGAGCTCGCCGCTGTTGCGGGCGTCCAGGGTGAACTGCTCGGCGGCGGCGACGACCGCCCATTCGGTGGTCATGACGGCTCCTCTGGGGACGGCACGGACGGCGGGGACGGGACGGCGGTGACGATCTCGGCGGTGACCGCGGCCGGTTTCTCCGCCTCGACGATGCGGGTGATCACGGCGAGCTGGTCGGCGGCGGCCGGCGGCACCCGGACCACCACGTGGAACGGCCGGTCCGCCGGCTCCTCGAGCAGGAAGCCGCTCACCCCGGTGGCCAGTTCCAGGGCGGTGCGCATCCCGTACGGGGTGCCCCGCCAGCGGGCCAGCAGCGCGCCGTGCGCGACCAGGTCCCGCAGCCGGCCCACCGGCAGCGGCAGTGGCGCGTCGGCCCGGGGCGCGGCGACGACGTGGTCCATCGCCACCCACCGGGTCAGGTACGCGACGAAGCCGTCCCCGGCCCGGTACGGCGCGAAGAGCGCGTCGACGTCGGCGAGCACCGCCTCGTCCGGGGCGTGCAACG
Source organism: Micromonospora sp. NPDC047738 (assembly GCF_040642675.1). NCBI lineage: Bacteria > Bacillati > Actinomycetota > Actinomycetes > Micromonosporales > Micromonosporaceae > Micromonospora > Micromonospora sp. NPDC047738. The sequence continues at coordinate 426,563 of NZ_JBEYSO010000004.1, read as the reverse complement.
CCTCCATCACGTCCAGCAGCGCGCCCAGCACGCTGCCCGGCCCGGCGGCCCGCTGGTACGCGGCGGGCAGCAGCCGCTCAATCGCCGCTCGGCGCATCCTGCCGCACCACCTCGATGTCGTGCTCGCCGGAGCAGAGCAGCCAGGTTCCGGGCACGGTGACCACGTCGGCGGTGGCCTGGTTGGCGCTGGCCGTCCAGTCGGCCGCGTCACCGCTGCGGTACACCCCGCGCTCCCCGCCGGCGAGGATCAGCCGGGCGGCGCCATCAGCGCCGGCGGACGGCACAGTGGCGGCGATCGCGTCGACCGGGACGAACCGGGTCCGGTCCCGCAGCGGCAGCCCGCAGTTGACCATGACCGGCTGCCACTGCGGCTGGGCGGCGAGGGTGTCCAGCCGGACCACCCCGCCGCTCTGCGTGGCGGCGACCGCCAGGGTGCCGCTGAACGCCAGGTCCCGGCAGGTGCCGCCGATCCAGCCGGCCTGCACGGCCTGCCACTTGACGTCCGACTCGAACAGCCGGGTGCGATGGCAGCCCTGGCCGGGCTTCCTCGGGTCCGGCTCGCCGGCCCCACACCACAGCAGGGTCGCCGGGCCGTCGTACTGCACCGCGAGGACCCGGTTGTCCACGTTGGCCAGGCCCACGTGGGCGAAGCTGCCGGGGCGGCCGGCCGCGGTGGACAGGTAGACGCCGAAGCCGGCCTGGGCGGCCGCCGCCACCCCCGGGACGCCCCGTTCGGAGACGAACGCGCGGACCGCGTAGAAGCCGCGGTCGGCGTCGGCGGGGTCGACCAGGATCTGCAGCGGCACCGCCCCGGGCAGCAGGGAGACCTCGTACAGGCCGGTGTCGGTGGCGAGCAGCAGCGCACCCGCGCCGTCCCGGTCGATCCAGGCCAGGTCCTGCACCCGGGAGTCCAGGTCGGTCAGCAGGGTCCAGGTCTCGCCGAGGTCGGTGCTCAGGCGGACCCGGGAACCGCCGGAGTCGCGGGCGGTGACCACGGCGACCGAGCCGGCCCGGGGCACGATGCCGGGGCGTACCGGGGCGGGGGCGGGGACCACCCGGACCACGGTCTCGGCGTCGAAGCGGCCGGCCGGCTCCCAGCCGGCGCCGGCGTTGGTGGAGCGGAACAGCACCGGGCCGCGGCCCGCGTACCAGGTGCCGGGCTGGTACTGGTCGACGGCGACGGTCCGCACCTGCGCGTCGGGCGCCTCGTCGACCACGAACCGGACCGACTCGACGTACCGCACGCCCGGCTCGGCGTGCTCCAACATCCGGTACACGTTGGACGCCCGCAGCGGCTCACCGAACACCCAGCCGGTCGGGTTGAGCGGGGTGGGCAGCGGGCTGAGCGTCTGGTGCAGCCGGTCGTGGATGCGGCGGCGCACCGCGTCGACGTCCTCCTCTCGGCGAACCACCACCCGGGCCCGGATCGACACCGCCTTGTAGCGGGCCCAGCCGGCCCGGACCGCGGTCCCCAGGGCCCGCCGCCGGTCCAGGTCGGCCTCCACCCGGCGGCGGGCCTCCTCCACCTCGTGCTCGCGCAGCACGTCCACCGGCAGCCGGCCGCCGGGGCGGGCCTGCTCCGGCACGTACGGCACCAGCACCACCTCGACCTCGCCGGGGCGGGCGAAGCTGTAGACGGCCGCCCGGGTGAACGCGCGGGCCCGGGCCACCGCCCCGGAGCCGGCGGCGAGGATCTCGTAGTCGCGGGCGGTGACCGCGCGCTGCTGGGCGAAGAACTCGTACGGCCCGCGGGTCAGCGCCGACTCCAGCGACTCCAGGTCCCGGCCCCCGCCGGCCGGCTCGGGGTTGTCCACCCGCAGCCCCGGCAGCGGGTCGCGCAGGCTGGTCAGCGTCCCCGCGGCGACGTTCCCGGCCGGCCCGCCGCCGCACCGGTACCAGAGCCGGATCTGCCGCCCCGCCGGCGGCACCGCCGCCACGGCCACCAGGCCGCGCGGGGCCCGTCCCGCCGCGCCGGGGTCGCCGCCGGCCGGGCCGCCGCCGGGCGCCGGGCCGGGCGCCCCCTCGACGCCCGGCCCGGTCTCCGGCCCGGCCGGCGGGCGCAGGTCCAACGCGGGGGCGAAGGTGACCACCCCAGAGGCGCGGTCGACCAGGTAGACCTTGGCCTGTGGGCCGGCGCCGGCGAAGCTGTCCACCGGCCGCCAGATCTCGTACGTGCGTCCCTCGTGCTCCCGGGCGGCCGCGCCCAGCTCCACCGAGCCGGTCGGCACCTCCACCCCGAGCAGCAGGTCGAGCGCCTCGGCGGTCCGGGTCAGCGGTGCCCGGGCTGCCCGGAACACCTGCCCGGCCTGGCCGGTGCCGACGCCGAGCAGTTCCGCCTCGACCGGCTCGCAGTGGTGCATGCGTACGGTCACCTCGGTCTCCCCCTCGGGGAGCAGGGCCGGCTCGGTGGTGACGAAGACGACCGGTCGGGGGTCGGCGCCGCGGGCGGCGGCGACCCGGGTGCCGGCCGGGACGCGGACCGCGCCCCGGTCCGGGCCGGTCCGGCTGAACCGGACGTCCGCCCAGGCGGCGGTGGGCGGGTGCCGGGTCACGCCGAGCAGGTTGAGGAACGCGACGTACGCCTTCTCCGGCAACTGGTTCAGCCGGTAGATCATCACCTCGGTGAGGTACGCGAACGCCTCCAGCAGCGCCATGCCCGGGTCGTGTGCGGAGAGGTCCGTCCAGTCCGGGCAGGACCGGCGGATCCGTTCCCGCGCCTCGGTGACCAGGTCGAGGAAGGCGCGGTCGTCGAGGTGCGGCACGGGCAGCGTCATGGCGTTCCCTCCTCGCCGTCGTCGGCGGGCAGCAGGTCGACGGAGAAGACGAGTTGGCCGGGGGAGAGGCTGGCCCGGACCCGGTAGTCCAGCCGGATCACCAGCCGCCACGGGGCGTCCGGGTCGGGGCCGGCGTCCACGTCGATCACCTCGACCCGCGGCTCCCAGCGCCGGATTGCCTGCCGCACGTAGTGGATGGCCAGGCCGGCGGTGGTGTCGTCGTTGGGCGCGAAGACCAGCCGGTGCAGCCGGGAGCCGTACCCGGGGCGCATCAGCCGTTCGCCCGGCGTGGTCGACAGCAGCAGGTACAGCGCCTGGCGTACCGTCTCGTCGCCCTCGGTCATGGCGAGCCCGCCGGCGGCGGTCAGCGCGAGGCCGCCGGTGCGACCCGCGTCGAAGCCGGCGCCGACGAAGCGGAAGGCCCTCATGCGTCCGCCTTCAGGAAGCTCTGCCGCGGGTCGCGGACGGTGTGATGGACCAGCCCGGGCGGCGTGCCGTCGGTCAGGCCGTCCAGGTGGGACAGCACGATCCGGTGGCCGTCGACGCGCAGCCAGGTGCTGTAGCCGACGGTCACCTGGAGGGTCTTGGCGCAGGGCTTGATCGTGGGGCCGTAGTTCGGGCAGGCGGTGATGTCCCGCCCCTCCGGGTCGGTCGCCACCAGCACCGGGACGCCGTCGACGGTGAGCCACTGCTGGGAGGCGCGGTTGGCGACCCGGCCGTCGTGGTCGCAGGTGATCAGCGAGTCGCGGTGGATCCAGCGCATCAGCCACCTCCGTGGGCGCGGGCGAGGGTGTGGGCCTGCGTGGCGGCGGTGTCCGCGTCCTCGGCCGCGTCGGCGTGCAGGAAGTCGACGGTCCGGGCGCGGACCACCATGGCCCGGCCCGGCGCGGAGAGCACCAGGTCGCCGGCCGCGTGCACGGTGGTCAGCTCGGGTCGCAGCTCCACGAAGCTGCCGGCGTCGGTGGCCAGGCGCAGGGTGCGTCCGTCGTCGTCGATGACGATCGACTGGCCGGTGCCGGTCCGCATCGACCAGCGCCGGGACCGCCCGGCCACGATCCCCGCGTCGTACGGCTCGACCGCCCCGAAGAGCGAACCGAGCACGACACCCGCGGTCGGTTCGCCGCCGGGCAGCGCCACCAGCACGGTGTCCTCCGGGTCGGGCAGCGCCACGATGCCCTTGCCCCGGCCGGCGCCCGGGCAGACCACGGCGAGCCAGCCGGCGTCCAGATCCCCGTACGCGGGCAGCGTCACCCGGGCCCGGCCGAGCCGATCGGGGTCGTCCACGTCGGTGACCGTGCCGAGGGTGACCGTGGCCGGGGCGGGCGCGGCGACCGGCGGCGGCTCCGGCGGGACGGTGGAGAACCGGGTCAGGTGGCCGTTCGCGTCGACCGTGTGCACCACCTCGGTGAGCACGTACACCCCGGCGACGGGCGCGGGCACGCCGGCCAGGGCGATCCGTCGACCGGGGCGCAGTGCCGGGTCGCCCTCGGTCGTCCCCTCCGCGGTGACCAGCGCCGCCACCCGCGCGTCCAGCCCGGCCTGGGCCAGCGCGGCCAGCTCGTCGTCGCTGCGCCCCGGCTGGTCCACGGCGGTCCGTACCCCGTCCGCGCCCACCTCACCCGGCTCGGGACGCAGCGGGATGCGCCGTCCGGAGCGGGCCGCGTCGACCTGCTGGCGCAGCGGCTCGGCGCGCTGCGGGTGCCAGCCGAGGGCCGCGCACTCCGCGCCGGCACGGTCCAGGTTCTCCGCGACGCGGAGCGCGTGGACGGTGTCGCCGAGGGCCAGCGGGACCGGCTCGCCGTAGCCGTCGAGGGTCAGCAGCCGCAGCCGGTCGCCGTCCACGGCCAGGTGCAGGCCGGCCCGGCCGGCGACCTCGCGGAGCAGCTCCAGGTCGCTGTGCCGGTGCTGGAGCAGCCGGTCCAGCCGTGGCCCGTCGGTCTCCGCGTCGACGGTGAGCCCGAGGTCGGCGCAGAGCGCCCCGGCCAGCTCCGCGACGGTCACCGCCTCGAAGACCCGTAGCTCCTGCCGTTTGCGCAGCCGGTGCAGCGGGTCGTACGCCCGGATCCACAGCAGGGCGACACCGTCGGCGGCGTACTCCACCTCGACGGCGGTGACCTCACCGGTGAACAGGGCGTCCGGCTGGCCGTCGAGGCGCAGGTCGAGGGCGGCGCCGGGGCGTACCGGGGGATCGAGGGCGGCGGTGCCCGGCCCGGTGGCGAGGGTGAGCTCGCACTGGGTCGGCTGGTCGAGGCGGGCGGCCACCCGTACGCCCCGCAGCCGCCGGGGGTCGGCCAGCGGGGTGCCGTCGATCGTCACGGTGGCGGCCCGGTTCACGCCGCACCACCCCTCGCGTCGCCGCGTTCCCTCGGGCCGTGGCGTCCGACCGGGCCGGTGAGCCGGGGTGCGGAAACGGCGCGGCGTTCGTTCGTGCCGGCGGGCTGCGGTGCGGTCACGGTGTGGTCCCTCCCGTCCCGCCGTCGGCCGGCGTCGCGACCGTCGGGGTGGCTGGCGGCACGGCCAGCGCCGTGCCGGCCGGCACGGTCAGCGGGTCGCTGATCCGGTTGTGCTCGGCGAGCAGCCGCCAGCGCAGCGGCGACCCGAGCGCGTCGTGGGCGAGCAGGTCGAAGCGCACCCCGGACCAGCCCGGCTCGGCCGCGCCGTCCGCCGCGGCGACCACCGCCGACCCGGGCGGCAACGGGGTGCTCGCCGCGGCGAGCTCCTCCTCGAAGCCCGCCTGGGCGGCCTCGGCGGACTCGGCCACCCGGACCAGCTTCAACCGCAGCCAGGAGCGGCGGGGCGTGCCGGTGAGGGCGAACGCGTCGAAGCGTTCCGCGATCGCCACGATGACTCCGGGCACGTTCCAGGTCTTGCCCCACACCAGCCGCACCAGCGGGGGGCGCAGCCAGCCGTGCTCGGTGGCCGAGTTCTCCGCCAGCATCCACAGCGGACGGGTGAGCGTGCGGACGTCCTCGGGGCGTGCCTGGGACTCGACGAGGTCGGTGTCGAAGAGCAGGTCCAGCACCAGTTCGGTGCGCCCGCCGCCGGTGAACAGCAGCGGGTCGTCGGCCAGGCCGGCCCCGGTGAGCCGGCCGTCGGCGGTGCCCCGCGGGCGTACCCCGGCCAGCCGGGTGACCTGCACGGTCTCCGGGTTGAGCAGGCAGTCCACCCGGGCGCCGGATTCGTCCACGAGGAAGGCCACACGTTCCATCAGGAACCTGCCTGTTCCCGGTCCAGCCGGCGCAGCCGCGCGGCGTCGACCGTGATGGCCGCCGGCAGCCACAGCTCCCGGTCGTCGGGCAGCGCCGGCCACGGGTCCCGCCGGCCCCGGCCATCGGGTACGGCGCCGGGGGGCCCGGCGGGGGGTGTGCTCCGGGTCTCCTCGGGCAGCGCCGGCCACGGCCCGGCGGCGGCGTGCGGCGGCCGTTGCCGGGCGGCGGACGCCGAGGCCTGCTCGCTCCACTCGGGAGCGGCCGCCGCCGGTCCGCTCGCCGCGCCGGAGCCGTCGATCCCCGCTGCCGTCCGGCCCGCGCCGCGGTTCGGGTGCATCTGTTGTCCCCCTAGCGACGACAGACGCACCCGAAGGCCCGCGACCCGAACGGGATCGGCGCGGTCCACGCCGAGCGGTCCACCGTCGCACGGTGGCGGTACGGCATCAGGCGCATTCCCGTCGGTCCCCCGGTCCGCCCCGGGCGCGGGCCCGTCGCGGTACCCGGCAACGGTCGGGCCGTCACCGTGGCCGGGCCACCCGGTGATCGTCGGGGGCCCGGCGCTCAGGCTGGGGCTCAGGCCGGGCCCGGTCGGGGTGGTGAGCTCGCTGGCCCCGGTCGGGGTGGTGAGCTCGCCGGGCCCGGTCGGGGCGGTGAGCTCGCCGGGCCCGGTCCGGGTGGTGCGCTCGCCGGGGCGGGGCCGGATCTGCCGGGCACGGCCCGGGTGGGTGCCGCCTACCGTGGCGGATTGCTCGTCCGGTCCGGCGCCACGGCTGGTCCCGGCGGTGGCGCCTGCCCCCCGCTCGCCAGTCGTCCACTCGGTGTGGTCCGGGGAGCCGGTGGGCGCCGGGTCGGACCGGTTACCCGAGGCCGTCCCGGCTGTGTCGCCGCGGTGGCCGAACGGGGACCCCTGCTGCCCGGCGGTCTCGGCGCGGAGCTGCGAGCCACCGGCAGGAGCCAGCCGTTCCCCGTCATCGTGCTGGCCGGACGCCGTGCCCAGGCCCGGCCGGACCGGCCCGGCCGTCGAGTCCGCGTCGGGACGCCTCCACCGGTGCCAGACGTCGCGCCCGGACCGCACCGGCCGCCGCCACCCGCCCCCAGTCCCGACCATCGGCCGGGCCCCCCGGCGCTCCGACCCACCGTCCCACCCGCCCTCTCCCGGCGCCCCGCCCGCACCCGCCCCGCCCTCCGGCCCGTCGATCAAGAGGTTTGCGTCGCCGGACGCTGCGGATCCGACCGAAACTCCTTGATCAACAGGGGGGAGGGGGGCAGGGGGGAGGTCGTGGAGGAGGCCGGGGGCGTGGGCGGTGACGAGGCGTAGCCAGTGCTCGGGGGGCTCGCCGGGGCGGCGGGACGCGGTGCGGGCCGCCGCCTCGGCGAGGCGGGGCGGGGCAGAGAGGCGGTCGGCCGCTACGCGCAGCGCCCGGGCCAGCCAGTCACGGGGTGGTCGGGGCGGCCGCACTGCCGGACTCCAGTTCCAGTCCCTCGTACGCCAGGGTCAGCGCCTCGATGGCGATCTCCTGGGCGAGGGTGTTCAGGTGGGCGCCCCGCCACCGGGTGGGCCACGCGTTGATCATGTTCCAGCGCAGCACCTCGGCGGTGCCGGCCGGGTCGAGCAGCACCACCGAGACGTTGCGCCGGCTCACCGTCCCCTTCGCCGCCGCGTTCACCCAGTCCCACAGCTCCCGCGACGAGGTGAGCCCGAAGCGGAGGGTGACCGGGGCGTACTCGACCTGCCCGGGGACGGCCCGGATCCGCTCGTTGCCGGCCTCCCGGTACGCCAACGACGGGATGTTCACCTCGAAGCCGCTGACCTCGGTGAAGTGCCCGTTGGTGATCCCGTTGATCAGCAGCTTGAAGTGGTACGCCCGGTAGGGGTCGACGGGGGCGCCAGGCTGCGGGGTGGCCGTGGTCGGCATGTCAGCCTCCGATCGTCTCGGTCTCGGTGCCGCCGGCCCACTGGCTCAGCTTGAACACCACGAACTCCGCGGGCTTGACCACCGCGATGCCGATGTGCGCCACGACCATGCCGGCGTCGCGGACGTCGGCCGGGTTGGTCTCCTCGTCGCACTTGACGAAGAACGCCTCCTCCGGCGTACGCCCGAGCAGTGCGCCGTCGCGCCAGACCCGGGTGAGGAACGCGCCGATGTCGCGCCGGATCGAGCGCCAGAGCGTGTAGTCGTTCGGCTCGAAGACCATCCACCGGGTGCCGTTGGCGATGGCCTGCTCGATGGCGATGGAGAGCCGCCGGACGTTGAGGTAGCGCCACTCGCTGGCCTCGGCCGCGAGCGTACGGGCGCCCCACAGCCGGATGCCCTCGCCGGCGAAGTAGCGGATCACGTTGACGCCCTTGGGGTTGAGCACGTCGTGCTCGGGGCGGGTGACCAGGCAGGCCAGGTCGACGGCGCCGCGTACCGGCTCGTTGGCCGGGGCCTTGTGCACGCCGCGCAGCGCGTCGGTGCGGGCCCAGATGCCGGCCACGTGCCCGCTGGGCGGGGTGAGCGCGAGCTCGCCGCTGAGCGGGTCGCGTACCCGGATCCACGGGAAGTAGAAGGTGGCGAAGTCCGACTGCCGGGGCCGGTACGCGCCCGGGCCGTCGTCGTTGGGTTTCGGCGGGCCGTCGGTGGGCTTGCCGGGCGGCTTGCCGGGCGTGGCGACCCGGGTCAGCGCGGACACGTCGTCCACGTCCGGCGGCGGATCGCAGATCGCCAGCATGGTGCGCAGCCGCTCCGCCATGCTGATCAGCGCCTCGTGGGACACCGGGTCGTGGTAGCCGGGGGCGGCGAGGATGGAGATCTCGTCGACGGCCTCCAGCAGTTGCAGGCCGCTGCGCCGCCCGCCGGTGCCGGTGAGCTGGCCGCCCTCGCCGACGTTGACCACCCAGCAGCGGGTGCCGCCGTTGTCGAGGAAGCCGAACACCGCCCGGGCGAGGTCCGTGCTCGCCAGGTCCTCGCCGTCGGCGTACAGCCGGAGGAACTCCGACCAGCTATTCACCGCGAGCGCCTGGTCGACATGGGCCGTGCGGTTCGGCGCGACCCCGACGAAGGCGGCGGTGCTGGTGCCGACCGGGCCGATCGGGCGGGCACCGCTGGGGACCTCCTCGACGTAGATGCCGGGGGAGAAGTAGGTGGGCATCGGGTCCTCCTTGCCAGACGGCTCAGTCGGGGGCGCAGACGATGACGAGGTCGGGGTCGCCGGGGTCGAGGTCGGCGGTGAGGGTGCGGCCCCGGCCGATCAGGCGGACCCGGACCGGCCGGCCGGGGGCGTCGGGGTCGTGCGGGACACCGACCAGCCGGAACCGGCCGGCGTGGTCGGTCTGCGTGGCGTACGGGGTGCCGACCACCTCGACCCGCATGGCGGCGAGCGGCTGCCGCTCCGGCCCGACCACCCGGCCGTCGAGGGTGAGCATGTCCAGCTGGCGCAGCCGCAGCGGGTGCCGCACGGGCGGTGCGGGCGGCCGCGGCCGGACGATCTGCGCGGGCACGTCGACCAGCAGCGCCGGCCGGGGCGCCACGCCGAAGGCCCGCCACAGGGCGGGATCGCCGGCAGTCAGCACCACCTCCGGCGTGCCGGCCGTCGCGGCGGCGGCGAGCACCCGGTCCAGCGCGGGGAGCGCGGCCGGCCCGGCGCCGCTGACCAGCAGCCGGACCACGAACCGGTACGGCTCGCGGGCCCCGCCGCTGCCCACGGTCTGCCGCGCCGGCCGCAGCTCCAGCGGCCAGACGGTCAGCCCGTCCGCCGGGTCGTCGCCGGGCGGGCCGACCGGGACGGGGTCGCCCGCCGCCCCGGTCAGCCAGGCCGCGAGGTCCGCGACGGCCGCCTCGATCACGCCGGTCATCGCGGCGGGGTCCCCTGGATCCGGTACGCGATGGCCTCGTTCCACACGTGCGGGTAGACGCCGATCTCGAAGTACCGGGTGAACCGGTTGATCGGTGCGTTGGTGTGGTCGTGCCAGAGCAGCCACACCGGGGCGATGGTGAACAGCGCGTAGTTGAGCACCACCAGCGGCAGGTAGAGCGGGCCGAGCAGCCGGGCCTGCAGGATGTGCACGTCCTCGTGCCGCTGGATGCCCGGGCTGGACCCGGCGCAGACGGTGCCGATGGTGGTGGCGTACCGGGGCGAGACCCCCTCGACCACGTTGACCCGGCCGCTGGCGGCGGAGACCACCCGGTCGAGCTGGTGCCCGAAGACCAGGTGCAGGGCCAGGTAGACCGCCCCGACCACGGTGTTGAGCAGGCTCCAGGTGTGGTCGACCACGAAGAGGAAGATCCCCTTCGGGTCCGTCCCGTAGCTGCCGGCGGCGGCGACCGCCCAGCCGAAGGGCGCGCCGACGAGCAGCCCCACCACCGCGCCGATCACCAGGCCGAGGGTGCCGCCGGCCCACTGGCCGAGCAGGGCGCCGAGGACGATGTGGACGGCGGCGCTGACGATGCCGAAGACCATCGAGGCCACCTCCTTCAGACCCACGAGCGGATGTAGCGGGGCTCGCGTCCCTGCGCGAGCTGGGTCGGCGACGCGCTGGTCGCCTGCCGGTTGCCGGGCGGCAGCTGGTTGACGCCGAGCGCGGCGGAGAAGATGACCAGCCCGTTGAAGAACGCGACGATCCACTTCTCCGGGCCGGCGTCGGCGAACGCCGCGGCGACGTACGACAGCGCGAGGGCGATGCCCAGCGCGATCCACTTGCGTGCCTTGTCGCCGCTCGGGCCGATCAGACCGCCGATGACGTTGGCGGCCAGCAGGGTGGCGGCGCTGGCACCGGTCAGGGTGCCCAGGGCGGCAAAGGTGAAGAGATCGTTCACGGCGATCTCCCTTCGGATGGTGCGGTGGTGCGGGTCGGGGTGGGTGGTGCGGCGGCCAGGTCCGTCCGGGCCGGGGCCGCCCGGGTGGCGGTGTCGCGCCGGATCAGACCGGCCCCGGATGGTCGGTCGGGGACGCCGGCGCGGGGGTGGTGGCGGTGGGGGCCGGGCCGCGGGTGCGGCGGAGCAGAAGTACGACGACCCCGGCGACCAGCAGCAGGACGACCACCCCGCCGACGAGCAGGAGCCAGGGGAAGCCGCCGCCGGAGGCCGGCTCGGCGGCGCCGGTGGCCGACGGCCTCGCGGGCGCCTCCGCCTCGGCGACCAGCTCCGCCGGCTTGGGCTGGTTGGCGTCCACCTTCCAGGTCACCGACCGGCCGGTGACCGTGCCGTTGGAGGTGAGCACCCGGCCCGGGAAGGTCACCGATATCTCGAACGACATCAACCGCACGAACAGCTGCCGATTCCGCGGATCCCGTTCGGGGATCTTCCCGGCGTATTTCTCCGGGTCCAGCGGAAACGAGAAGCGGTAGCGGTCGCCGGCGCGGACCAGTTTCACGCTGTCGCTGGTGAATTGCGACAGCGGCTTTTTCCGGTACACGACCTGCACGCCGTAGAACCGGGCGTCCTCGTAGCGGCTCTCGTCTCCGGCGGGCAGCGTGGGCAGCTGCCGGCGCATGTCGGTGAAGGCCGCCTCGACATCCGGGTTCCGGTCCCTGAGCAGGGATTTGTCGGCGGTCACCAGGAGCTGGCCGGTGACCGTGTCGTCCGCGTTCACGGTCAGCCCGAGGTTGAGCTGCATGCAGCCGCTCAACGCCGCCACGAGGGCGAGACACACCGCAAGGCGGAATGCCCGGCCGCGGTGGAGTCTCCTATTCATGAACACAGTCTGTGTGATCGCTATCACATCCAGCAGTCAGCGATCAGTCACAAGCCTGTCGCCGATCTTACCGGTCGCTGCTCCCATTCGGCCGACCCGCAAAAGTCGGGCGATCGATATTCTGGAGGTTTGACCATTGCACTGCTTTCGCAGTGATCCTTTTCCGACTGGACGGTCCGGGCGAGCGCCGGGGATGGGAGGCCTTCGAACGGTGCTCCCGGCGGAAATCGGTTGCCGCGTCCGGTGGTGGCCGTGATCATGGCCGGGATGGCGCGGCAGGACGAGACCACGGACCCGACGGCGATGCGACCCGCCGTCCCCACGATCGACGTGGCGCTGGTCCGCCGGCTGGTCGCCAGCCAGTTTCCGCGCTGGGCCGACCTTTCGGTGCGGCCGGTCGCGGTCGGTGGCTGGGACAACCGGACCTTCCACCTGGGCGATGCGATGACGGTGCGCCTGCCCAGCGCCGAGGGGTACGTGCCGCAGGTGCGGAAGGAGCAGCGGTGGCTGCCGGTCCTCGCGCGCCGGTTGCCGCTGGCGGTGCCCACCCCGCTGGCCGAGGGGAAGCCCGGCGAGGGCTACCCGTTCCCGTGGTCGGTGTGCCGCTGGATCGACGGCGAGACCGCCGCCGCCGAGCGGATCGGCGACCCGGTCCGGTTCGCCACCGACCTCGCGGGGTTCCTCGCCGCACTGCACCGCACCGAGCCGGCGGGTGGTCCGCCGGCCGGCGCGCACAGCGCGTTCCGGGGTGCCCCGCTGGCCACCTACGACGGTGAGACCCGGCGGGCGGTCGGGCTGCTCGGCGACCGGATCCCGACCGACACCGTCAACCGGATCTGGACCACCGCGCTGCGGTCCACCTGGACCGGGCCGCCGGTCTGGTTCCACGGCGACGTCGCCTGGGGCAATCTGCTGGTCCGCGCCGGCCGGCTCGCCGCGGTCATCGACTTCGGCTGCTGCGGGATGGGTGATCCCGCCTGCGACCTGGCCATCGCCTGGACGCTGCTGGAGGGCCCGAGCCGGGCGGCGTTCCGCGCGATGCTGGGCGTGGACGAGGCGACCTGGGCCCGGGGGCGCGGGTGGGTGCTCTGGAAGGCCCTCATCACCCTCGACAACCCCGATCCGGTCCGCGCCGCCGAGGCCCGGCACATGCTCGACGCCGTCCTCACCGAGTACGCCGAATCCACGGGGGAGTGAGCGGCCGGGCGCGGCGTACTAGGTTGGCCGGATGCACCCGATCGCCTGTGTCCTGCTGGTCGACCGCGCCGGCCGGCTGCTGCTGCAACTCCGCGACGCGCACGCCCCGCACCACCCGAACGTGTGGGGCCTGCCCGGCGGGCACTGGGAGCGGGGCGAGACCATCGAGGAGACGGCGCTGCGCGAGCTGTGGGAGGAGTCCGGCCTGCGGCCGGCGCGCTCGCTGCGGCCCTTCGCCACCCAGGAGTTGCCCGAGATCGGGCGGATCAAGCACTACTTCCACGGCGAGACCACCGCCGGGCAGGAGGACGTGGTGCTCGGCGAGGGCGCCGCGCTCGTCTTCACCGCCCCGGCGGAGGTCCTGGACGGCAGCCCGTACACGCCCGGCACGGCCGACGTGCTCGCTCGCTTCCTGGCCTCCCCCGAATACCCCCGCCCAACCCCCTGACCTCTCGCCTCCCGCCTCGGGCGCAGGTTCACGGAGAGCGTGGCTGCTCCGCGCGGAACCGCCACGCTGTCCGTGAAAGAGGCCACTCGCCGGCGGCGTTCAAGGGTGAGCCGGGCCGCTGCGGCCGGGGCGGTCGCGGCGCACCATAGGTGGGTCCAGGCGGCGACGGGAGGCGACGATGGTGCGGTGGGGCAGGGCCGGAGCACTCCGGCTCCGCGGGTCTGACGCCACGCCGCGACCCCGAGCAGCCGTCCGGGAGGCCGCGGGGCGGCTGCGGCGGGGCTGGCTGCCGGTGGTCGAGGCGACCCTCGCCGCCACCGTCGCCTGGATCCTTGCCACCCGGCTGGTCGGCCACCCGCAGCCGTTCTTCGCACCGGCCGCCGCCCTGATCGTGCTCGGCCAGGCCCGTGGCCAACGGCTGCGCCGGGCCGTCGAGGTGGTGCTCGGGGTGGCCGCCGGGGTGCTCGTCGCCGACCTGGTCGTGCAGGCGCTCGGCCCGCACACCAGCTGGACCGTCTTCACCGTCATCCTGCTCACCGTGGCCCTCGCGGTGGCGGTCGGCGCCAGTTCGGTCACCGTGGTGCAGGCCGCCGTCTCCGCCCTCTACCTGGTGGTCGTGGCGCCGCCCACCGAGACGCTGGTCCCGTTCCGGTTCGTCGACGCGCTGATCGGGGGTGGGGTGGCCATCGTGGCGAGCCTGCTCATCGACGCCCGACGCCCGCTCGCCCCGCTGGTCGCCGAGTTCCGGCAGACGTTCGAGGAGCTGGCCGGGGTGCTCGACGAGATCGCGACAGCGCTCGACCGGACCGACGACGAGGCGGCGCTGGCCGCGCTGGAGCGGGCCCGGCACGCCGACGCCGGGGTGGAACGGCTGCGCGGGGCGGTGCAGGCCGCCGGCGAGGCGCTCTGGCTCCACGTACGCCGCCGCCAGCACCTCGGGCGGCTGCGCTCGGTGCAGAGCTCGATCCGGCAGATCGACTACGCGGTCCGCAACGTGCGGGTGCTGGCCCGCGCCGCGGTGACCCTCACCCGGGGCCCGGCGCCGGTGCCACCCGAACTGGGCGCCGCCGTGCGGACCCTGGCCGAGGCGGTCCGCTCGGCCGGGGCCGCGCTCGCCGCCGACCTGACCGGGCAGGACGAGATCGCCGACCGGCACGCCGAGCGGGCGGACGTCGCCGCGCTGGAGGCGGTCCGGGCGGCCGGACGGCTCTTCACCCCGGGCCAGACGCTGCCCCTCGCCATGATCATCGGCCAGGTCCGGGCCACCGCGATCGACCTGTTGCGCGGGGTCGGCGCCGACGACGACGCGTCGGTGCTCACCCGGGTCGACACGGCGGTCGCCGGACCCCCGCACTGACCCCGGACCAGAGACCGTCGGGATCCTCGGAGCCGCGAGGTCTCCCGACGGGTCGTTTCAGCCGACCAGCCAGTCCACCGCCCGCTGCCGGATCTCCGCCGGCACCTCGTGGCCGCCGGAGAACTCGGCGTACTCGGCCGGGTAGCCGAGGCTGTGCAGGCGGGGGACCAGCCGTCGGCTGCACACGTCCACCGGCAGCACCCGGTCGTAGGTGCCGTGCGAGACGAACACCCGCGGCCGGCCGTGGGTGACCAGCGGCGCGGCGAACCCGGGGGAGAAGGCCACGATCGCGTCGACCAGGTCGCCGTTGGTCAGGCCCAGCGAGAGGGCGTACGACGCCCCGTCGGAGAAGCCACCCAGAGTCACCCCGGCCACCGGGTACGCCGCGAGGACCGCGCCCAGCAGCGCGTCGATCCGGCGGACGTCCGGGCCGTACCCCTCGGCGATCAGGTCCCAGCTGCTCGCGGTGGCCTGCGGCGCGACCAGCAGCAGCCGGTGCGCGTCGGCCAGCGGGAGCAGCAGGTCCAGCCCCTGCCGGGCCGACCCGCCGGCGCCGTGCAGCAGCACCATCACCCGGTACGGTCCGACGCCGTCGGCCGGGACGTACCGCAGGGCCGGCGTCCCGCCCTCCGGATCGGGGACCGAGGTCAGCCCGGTCGGCCCGGGCGCGGTCACCGCGGCCGGTCGGGCGGTCAACCGGCCGTGCCGGTGCCCCTCCTCGGGCTGCCGGTGCGGCGGCGCGGGCTCGGTCAATGCTCGCCCCTTCGTCGGTCGGTCCGGCGGCGCATACCCGGCTGGTGCCGGCTCAACCGCCGGGCCACCCGCGCCCGCCGGACCACCCCCTCCCGGCGGGCGCGTCGGCCCGGACCGGCAGCCGGGTCAGGCGCTCTCCCGGGCGACCAGCGTCGACGGAAACGCGGTGACCAGCGGCACCCGCCGGGCCTCCAGCACCGCCGCGGCCGCCGCCGTGGCGATCCCCGCGACCGGGTGGGTTGCGGTGGTCAACGCCGGGCTGCTGACCGCCGCGTACGGGATGTCGTCGAAGCCGGCCACCGCCACGTCGTGCGGCACCCGGACCCCGCGCCCGCGCAGCGCGGCGATCGCGCCCAGCGCGGTGGTGTCGCTGGCCGCGTAGATCGCGTCGGTGTCCGGCCAGCGGGTGAGCGCCTCCACCGCCGCCCGGCCGCCCCGCGCAGCGGAGAAGTCGCCGGTCACCAGGCGCACCGGCAGCCCGGCCGACCGCATCATCGCCTGGTACACGGTCACCGACCGCTCCGCACAGCTGAGCCAGCGGGGGCCGGTCACCATGACGATCCGGCGGCGACCGCTGGCGTGCAGGTGGCGCAGCACCGCGTCGGCGCCCCCGGCGTTGTCCACGTCGAAGGAGGGAACGGCCGCCGAACCGATGCCGATCGAGGCGACCCGGCCGCGGAGCGTGGCGGGCACCGCGTCGAGCATCCGCTCGGTCGTGTTGATCAGCAGCACCCCGCAGACGCTGCGGTCGTCGCCGAGCCGGCGCAGGCGGGCCGGGGCGCTCAGCGGCAGCCACTCCAGCGCCACCCCGACCCCGTGCGGGGCGCAGAGCCGGGCCGCGGCGCTCACCACCCGGTCCACGTACGGGTCGTCGAGGATCGCGGCGTCGGTGCCGGCAACGGCCACCACCAGCCGTACCCCGGCACCCCGGACCAGCGCGCGGGCCGTGGTGTTCGGCACGTAGCCGAGGCGGTCGGCGGCGGCGGTGACCCGGTCCCGGGCAGCCGGCGAGGCGAACCCGTAGCCGCCCAGCACCCGGGACGCGGTGGCCCGCGACACCCCGGCCGCCCGGGCGACGTCGTCGAGGGTGGCGGGACGTGCCGTCGGCGTGTCCATTCATCGTCCTCCCTTACCGGCCGCGCCCCCCGCGCCGGCCACTGTCGGCATCATGCCGCCTTCGGGCCACCGCCCGTAAGGGTGATAGCGCTTGCCGTGAGAGCGCTCCCAGGTATGGGATGATCGGCGGGCAGCCCTCGGGGGAGAGGAAGACATCGCGTGAGCAGCACCATCGACGCGTCGAGCGTCGACCGGCCGGTCGTGCCCCGGGCGGTCCTGGCCGCCCGGACCGGGGTGGCGGTCGTGTTCGCCCTCAACGGGCTCGCGGTGGGCACCTGGTTCTCCCGGGTGCCCGCGGTCCGCGAGTCGCTCGAGCTCAGCGCCGGGCGGCTCGGCCTGCTGCTGATGGCCTTGTCGGCCGGCGCGGTGCTGGCGATGCCGGCCGCCGGGCTGGTCACCCAACGGCTCGGACCAGCCCGCACGGTGGCGGCCTCGGTCCTGCTCGTCGCGTTCGGCACGGTCGTCGCCGGCCTCTCCGCCGGCCTGGCCGGGTCGGTGATGGGGGTTGCCGTGGGCCTCTTCGCCTTCGGCTACGGCTCCGGCACCTGGGACGTGGCGATGAACGTCGAGGGTGCGGCGGTGGAGAAGCGCCTCGGCCGGACCATCATGCCCCGGTTCCATGCCGCGTGGAGCCTCGGCTCGGTGGCCGGGGCCGGGATCGGTGCCGGGGCGGCCCGGCTGGGCGTACCGGTGGGGGTGCACCTGCCCGCGCTCGCGGTCGTGGTCCTGGTCGGCGCGCTGCTCGGCGCCCGCGCCTTCCTGCCGGCCCCCGCGGAGGCGGAGGGTACGGCGGACCCGGCGGCCCGGCGCCGGGCGCTACTGGCCACCTGGCGGGAGCCACGCACTCTGCTCATCGGCCTGCTGGTGCTGGTCATGGCATTCACCGAGGGCAGCGCCAACGACTGGCTGGCGGTGGCATTCGTTGACGGGTACGGCGTCAGCGAGGCGGTCGGCGCCGTCGTCTTCGGCGTGTTCGTGGTCGGCATGACGATCGGCCGGACCGCCGGCACGATCGCCATCGACCGGTGGGGGCGGGTGGCGGTGCTGTTCGGCACCATCGGGCTGGCCGTCGTCGGCGCCGCCCTGGCCGTGCTGGCCGGCTCCGGGCCGCTCGCCGTGGTCGGCGTGGCGCTCTGGGGGATCGGGGCGTCGCTCGGCTTCCCGGTCGGGATGAGCGCCGCCGCCGACGACGAGGACCGGGCGCCGGCCCGGGTCAGCGTGGTCGCCGTGATCGGCTACACCGCCTTCCTGGGTGGGCCGCCGCTGCTCGGCTTCCTCGGCGACCACCTGGGCATCCTGCATGCCCTCGGTGTCGTGCCACTCCTGCTGCTGCCCACCCTGGCGCTGGTCCCGGTGCTCCGCCCGCCGGCTCCGGCGACCCCGCCCGGCCAAGGCTGATCGACCCCGCCCGGCCAAGGCTGATCGACCCCGCCCGGCCAGGCTGATCGACCCGGGCCACGGCCTGTCGCGGTGCCCGGACGGGCCGGACCCGACAGGAACCGGGTGATCACGGCCGTCAGCGGACTCCCACGGCGTTCCCAGCCACCTGCCAGGTGATGTTGCTGCACTGGGAGCGACGCCGAGGAGAGGAGGCGGGCATGGGCTGGTTCAGCCGACGGGGCGCCGACCGGACGACCCCGACCAAGCTCGACCGCGAGGCCACCGCGGAGGACCTGGCCGCGCTGGAGGCCTTCGTGACCAGCCGCCGCGGGGTGGAGTTCTACCTGGAGCCCGAGACCACCGCCACCGACACCACGGTGGTCGCCATCGCGCACGACGGCGAGTGGATCCGCCGCCGCACCGGCTCGCCCCGGGCCGCCGGGAAGATCGCCCAGCGGCACGCGATCCCGCTGTACGAGGCGGCCCGCACCGGCTACCCCGAACGGATGCGGGCCTGGAACCGGGCCCATCCGGAGCGCCGGGCCCGCTGACCGGCCGCCGGCCGGAGTCAGCGGTGCGCGCGGAACGCCGCCGCCAGCTCGTCGTCGTAGGTGGCGATCGGGCGGCCGTCGGCCGCGTACGCGACCAGCCGGCCGTGCGTCATGGTCGCGGCGCGGAACGAGAAGATCCGGGACCCTGGGTAGGCGTCGAGCAATGGGATGGCCCGGGGTGCCCCGCCCGGCGCCGAGTAGTAGGCCAACCGGGCCACCTGCTCGGAGACCACCCCGTTGACCCGGACCTTCGTCGGCTCGACGGCCGTGCCGAAGGAGACCGCCGCGTCCCCGCCATACGCGGCGCACTCGGCGGGCCCGCGGCAGACGAAGAAGTAGCGGGGGTTCGCCACGTCGTCGAGGGCGTACGCCTTGAACGTGGGGTCCGCGCCGGCCGGGAGCGGCTGCACGGCGAAGAACGCCAGCGCCGCGGCGGCGGCCACGCCCACCCGCAGCCAGGCCCGGCCGGCGGTGGCCCGGCGGTGTGCCCGGGTGGCGGTGACCGCGACGCCGCCGAACCCGACGAGGCAGAGCGCGCCGACGCCGAGCGCCCGGGCGTTCTCCAGTAGGAACTGCACGCCGGGCCTGGCGGACACCGGGCCCAGCGCCGCGCCGAGGGATACCACCATGGCCACCAGCAGGGCGGCGCCGGCCACCCGGCGGGCCACCCCGGACGCGCCGACCAGCAGCATGGCGGCCAGCACCGGCCAGATCTGGTGGTGGGTCCAGGACACCGGGGAGGCGGCCACGGTGGCGCAGCCGACCAGCACGGCGGCGTGCCCCGGCCGGCCGAGCCCGGTGAGCTGCCGGGCCCGCAGCAGCGCCACCGCGCAGATGACGCCCACCAGCGCGGCCCAGAGCAGCGGCAGGGTGGCCGGGGCGACGCCGACGCGGAGCAGCGTCCCGTGCAGCGACTGGTTGCCCAGCGACGCGAGGTCGCCGATCCGGGAGGTCTGCAGCACCGTCCCGGTCCAGTAGGTCCAGCTCTCCGCCGGTAACACCGCCGCGGCGACCCCCGCCGCCACCAGGAACGCAGCCGCCGCCCGACCGGCGTCCCGGTAGCGGCCACTGACCAGGAAGTACGCCACGAAGAGCAGCGGGGTCAGCTTGATCGCCGCGGCCAACCCGACCAGCACGCCGCGCCAGCGGGGCGGAACCACCCCCATGCCGTCCAGCAGGGCCAGCAGCACGATGAAGATGCTCACCTGGCCGAAGCGCAGGTTGCTCTGCACCGGCGCGGAGAGCATCAGCGCCGTGGCGACCGCGGCCACGGCCAGCGGCCGTCGGCACCGCTCGGGCGCCAGCACCCCACCGACCGGTACGGCGATGGCGACCACGGCCACGACCGTCAGCAGCAGCCAGAGCACGCCCAGCGCGGGCTCCGGGAGCACGGTGATCGGCGCGAGCACGAGCGCCGCGAACGGGGGATAGGTGAACGGGCCCCCGTTCTCCGCGACGTACCCGTACAGCGGCCGCCCGGCCCGCAGGTCTGTCAGCGCCCCGTAGTAGATGTGCAGGTCGGAGAGGTGGTCCGGGCGTCGTGCCACCAGCCCGACGGAGACCACGGCGGCCAACGCGAACCCGGTCCACAACAGAATCACCCGGCGGTCCCGCATCGACCGAGGATAGGACGGACGGCTGCGTCGCGCGGCCCCGTGCGGCCTGGTGGCGGTCAACCGGCCAGCGCGGTTCGCGCCTCGGCCAGCCGCACCGGCTCGTCGTGCGCGGCGTGCCGCCGCGCACGTGCCGGACCACGACGCCGGTGGGCAGGGCCAACTCCTCGGTGAAGGTACGCGTCGGCGGGACGAGCGTGAAGCCGTCCCACGAGTCCATGGCCAGGGCCCGGGCCCGAAAGCTGTGCCCGAGCCAGGGGTTCTCGCCTACCTGCTCGCGCAGGTAGCGGTGGCTCCACGGCCGGGCCACCTCGGCGCGCAGCGGCGCGACGCCGCGCACCTTTGCGCGGGAGAACGGGTCGACCGCCCCGTCGGGCGAGGCGCGGCCGTGCCTCCGGTAGAGGTCAGCCGGTCAACGCGCGGGCGAGCGCGTACCCCAGGGTGGCCGCAGCCAGCCCGGCGACCACGCTGGCCAGCACGTTCGCCACGGCGTGCAGGCGGGCGCCCTTTCGGGTCAGCCGCAGTGTCTCGTAGCTGAGCGTGGACCACGTGGTCAGCGCGCCGCAGAAGCCGGTACCGATCAGCGCGGCCACCGCCGGGTCCGCCGGCACCGCCACCACCGCGCCGAGCAGCAGCGACCCGAACACATTGACGGTCAGCGTGCCCCACGGGAAGGGGGAGTCGTGCCGGGCCTGCACCGCCCGGTCGGTCAGGTAGCGTAGCGGGGCGCCGAGCGCGGCCCCGATCGCGATCAGCAGCACGGTCATCGGGACCCCCGGTCACCGGCCCGGGCCAGCACCCGGCCGGCCAGCGCGTCCCCGAGCCAGACGGCCAGGAGCGCCCCGACCAGGGTCGCCGCCAGGTACGCGAGCGCGGTGCCCGGCGCCCCGGCGGCCACCGCCCGCTGCGCGTCCACCACGTAGGTGGAGAACGTGGTGTAACCGCCGAGCACCCCGACGCCGAGGAACGGCCGGACCAGCGGGCTGGCCGGACGGGCGGAGATCACCGCCATCAGCACGCCGATCAGCAGGCAGCCGGTGACGTTGACGCCGAAGGTGGCCCACGGAAAGCCGGTGGGCGGGTGCGGGAAGGCCGTCTGGAGGCCCGCCCGGGCCAGCGCGCCGAGCACGCCCCCAGCTGCGATGACGCCGAGCACCGCGGCCGGGTGGGCGGTCAGCTCCCCCCGGTCGGCGGGTACGCGCAGGTCGACGTCCGGGTCGACGCGGCGTTCGGGTGGTCGTGTCACCGGTGCCGAGCATAACGGGGCCGGCCGCCTCCCCTGACCGGTCCTCCCGCAGGCCCTGACCTGGCAGGACCCACGGTACGGGCGTACGGTGTGCGGCATCGCCCGGCGCGCGGCGGCGTCGGGCTTGTCGCGCAGGAGGCAACCGTGCAGGACCGCACCCCTCGTCCGGAGGAGCTGGAACCCGTCGAGCGGGTGTCCGTGGACGAGCTGCGGGCGGTGCAGTTGGACCGGCTGCGCTGGTCGCTGCGGCACGCGTACGACAACGTGCCGCACTACCGCCGGGCCTTCGATGCGGCCGGGGTCCACCCGGACGACCTGCGCGAGCTGGCCGACCTGGCCCGCTTCCCGTTCACCGGGAAGGCCGAGCTGCGGGAGAACTACCCGTTCGGGATGTTCGCGGTGCCCCGGGAGCGGATCGCCCGGCTGCACGCCTCCTCCGGCACCACCGGCCGCCCCACCGTGGTCGGCTACACCCGCGACGACGTCAGCACATGGGCGAAGCTGATGGCCCGCTCCATCC
Source organism: Micromonospora sp. NPDC047738 (assembly GCF_040642675.1). Lineage (NCBI taxonomy): Bacteria > Bacillati > Actinomycetota > Actinomycetes > Micromonosporales > Micromonosporaceae > Micromonospora > Micromonospora sp. NPDC047738. Next base: position 404,726 of record NZ_JBEYSO010000004.1, on the reverse strand, counting down.
GGGCCGCCGGTGGACGCCCCGGCGACCGGGTGCACGTCGCCTACGGGTACGGGCTCTTCACCGGGGGGCTCGGCGCGCACTACGGCGCCGAGGAGCTGGGCTGTACGGTCATCCCGGTCTCCGGCGGGATGACCGAGCGGCAGGTGATGCTGATCCGCGACTTCGAGCCGGAGGTCATCATGGTCACCCCCAGCTACCTGCTGGCGATCGTGGACGAGATGGAACGCCAGGGCGTCGACCCGAGGTCCACCTCGCTGCAGGTCGGCATCTTCGGCGCCGAGCCGTGGACCGAGGACATGCGCCGGGAGATGGAGCAGCGGCTCGACATGCACGCGGTCGACATCTACGGCCTGTCCGAGGTGATGGGGCCCGGGGTGGCCGTCGAGTGCGTGGAGACCAAGGACGGCCTGCACCTGTGGGAGGACCACTTCTACCCGGAGGTCATCGACCCGGTCAGCGGCGAGGTGCTGCCCGACGGCGAGCAGGGGGAGCTGGTGCTCACCTCGCTCACCAAGGAGGCCATGCCGGTGGTCCGCTACCGCACCCGCGACCTGACCCGGCTGCTGCCCGGCACCGCCCGGACGATGCGGCGGATCGAGAAGATCACCGGCCGGACCGACGACATGATGATCGTCCGCGGGGTGAACGTGTTCCCCACGCAGATCGAGGAGCTGATCCTGCGTACGCCCGCGCTGTCGCCGCACTTCCAGTGCGTGCTGGACCGGCAGGGCCGGATGGACACCCTCACCGTCAAGGTGGAGCGGCGGGCCGGGGTGCCGGCCGACGAGGCGGAGCGGGCCGGGGCGGCCCTGGTGCAGCAGGTCAAGGACACGATCGGGGTGAGCGTGGCGGTGCGGGTAGTCGAGCCCGACGGGGTGGAACGGTCGATGGGCAAGATGCGCCGGATCGTCGACCAGCGGCGGGGGCGTTGAGGTGGGGGAGCACGACGGCCGCACCGCGGCCCACGACATGTTCGACGCCGACGTGGCCTCCAAGGGGCTCGGCATCGAGCTGGTCTCGGCCGGCGACGGCGCGGCGGTGGCCCGGATGCGGGTCACCGCGGCCATGCTGAACGGCCACGCGATCGGTCACGGCGGCTTCGTCTTCCTGCTCGCCGACACCGCGTTCGCGCTGGCCTGCAACAGCCACGGCCCGGCCACGGTGGCCGCCGGCGGCGAGATCAGCTTCCTTCGGCCGGTGCGCGAGGGCGACCTGCTGGAGGCTCGGGCCACCCAGCGGGTCCGCTACGGCCGCAGCGGCATCTACGACGTCACGGTCTGGCGGGACGACGAGGTGGTCGCCGAGTTCCGCGGCCGTAGCCGCACCCTTTCCCGGGACGCGCGGGGCGGCGCGGCCGGCTGAGCCCCGCCGGTGTCCCCACCGGACGGTGGACCCGGCCTAAGATCGGGCATGCGTGTGCTGGTGGCGTCCGCGCCCCTGATCGGACACGTGTTCCCGCTGCTGCCGCTCGCCCTCGCCATGCGCGACGCCGGGCACGAGGTGCTGGTCGGCACGGCGGCCGACGGCCTTGCGGCGGCCCGGTCTGGCCTGCCGGTCCACGACGTCGCGCCGGCGTTCGACTTCGGCCGGATCGCCCGCGGCGTCCTGCTGCGGCATCCGCTGATCGCGCGGGCCGAGCTGGTCGGTACGGCCGGCACCCGCGGCGCCGCCCTCCTCTTCGGACAGGTCAACGACGAACTGGCCGACGGCCTGGTCGCCTTGGCCCGGGAATGGTCCCCGACGTGGTGATGTACGAGCCGTTCGCGGCGGCCGGCGCGCTCGCGGCCGCCCGGGTCGGCGTCCCGGCGGTACGCCACGAGAACTCGCTGTTCGACGGGCGCGAGCTGGTCCGGGTCACCGCGGAACGCCTCACCCGGGCGCTACCCCGGCACCATGTCGCCGCGATCCCGCCACCCGCCGGAGCGATCGCCGTCGCCCCACCCAGTGTGGTGACCCAGGACGGCTGGCCGATGCGGTACGAGCCGTACGGCGGCGGTGAGCTGCCGGCCTGGTTGCGGGAGCCGGGGAAGCGGCCGCGGGTGCTGGTGAGTCGGAGCACCGTGGCCGGTCCCGGCGGGCGGGCCCGATGCGCGCCGTGGTCGCCGCCGCCGACCGGGTGGACGCCGAGTTCGTCCTGGTCCGGCCGCACTGGCGGCTGGCCCGCTCGGCGTTGCCGGCCAACGTCCGTACCGTCGACTGGATCCCGCTCAACGCCGCCCTGCCGGCCAGCGCGGCGCTGGTCCACCACGGCGGCGCGGGCAGCGTGCTCGGCGCGCTGGTCGCCGGGGTGCCGCAACTCGCCACCACCGGTCCGGGCGACCGCCGGTACAACGCTACCCTGGCGGCGAACCGGGGCGCCGGCCTCGCCGCGCCGGCCGGTGGGATCAGCGCCGACGTCCTGACCCGGCTGGTCACCGACACCCAGCTCGCCGCCGCTGCCCGGCAGGTGAGCCGGGAGATCGCGGCGATGCCGCCGCCGGCCGACCTGGTGGCCCGGATCGAGTGCTGCCACCGGCGCGGCTGCCCGATCTGCCGGCGACCCGGCAGCACGATGAACCGGTGGCACACATCCTGCTGTTGCACTCCGTCTTCGGGCTGCGGCCCGCCGTGCTGGCCGCCGCCGCCCGGCTGCGCGCCGCCGGGCACGAGGTCACCACCCCCGACCTGTACGGGCTGCCGGCGGCGGACACCGTCCAGGACGGTTTCGCCCTGCTCGACAAGGTCGGCCGGGACAGCGTGCTGGAGCGAGCCCGCGCGGCGGCCCACGATCTCCCGGCCGAGGCGGTGCTGGCCGGCTTCTCGATGGGCGCCGGGGTGGCCGGGGCGCTGCTCGCCGAGCGGCCGCAGGCGGCGGCGCTGCTCCTGCTGCACGGCACCGGGGGCGCCCCGGAGTCGGTACGCCCCGGGCTGCCGGTGCAGCTGCACCTCGCCGACCCTGACGAGTACGAGCCGCCGGACGAGCTGGACGAGTGGCGGCGGGCGATGACCGGCGCCGGCGCCGAGCTGTCCGTGTACCGCTATCCGGGGCCCGGCCACCTCTACACGGATCCCGATGTGCCCGACCACGACGCTCTGGCGGCCGCGCTCACCTGGGACCGCGCCCTGGCGTTCCTCGCCGGTTGAGCGTCCCTGATCAGCTTAGCGATCCGGAGTCGGATTGAGTTTCCGGGATCGTGTTCCACCGTGGTGGGGTTGCGTGGGCGTGGAGATGGAATCCTGCGCCCAGTGCGGCTCCTCGTGGCCGGTGGCCGGCGGTGGGTGTGCTGATCGTGTTCACGCTCTGGTGTCGGTGGGCTGCGCGGGGCAGCCTCCGATCCGTTGGTGCGTGTCCCTCCGGACGCTTACCCGCCCGGCCGTGGGGCCGGGTGGGGGAGGGTGCCCTGCGTCGCCTGGGCGCGGGGCGTGGTGGTTTGTGCCGGGTGGGGCTGGTCTTCGACCGGTCCCTCCGGCTGGTCTTGATGATGGTGGGGGTGACGACGGCGTTGGCTTCGAGCCCATCGACGACCGAGCGGATCACCATCGCGCCGGTGGTGCGGTCGATGACCGTCTTGGCTTGGTGGGTGAGGCCGCGGGCGGCGATGCGCCGCCAGGCGCCGTGGTCGCGGTCTCCTTGCCAACGGCAGGACTGGTTGGGGCAGATGGCCCATTTCCAGCCTGGGGTGGTGGGCCGGTCGGGGGCTTTGCGGTGCTGTAGCGGGGTCAAACATTGGGGGCAGTGTTTGGAGGTGTTGTGGGCGGGGACGGTGACCACGGCGATACCGTGCTCGGCGGCGAGGTGCCGGATGCGGTCGGTGATCTTTCCGCGGACCTGCTGAGACAGGCGGGTATTCAGGGTGCGCCCCATGCCCTTGGCTTCCAACGACCGCAGGTCTTCCAGGTAGATGACGGACGCCCGGGCGGCGATCGCCTGGTCGACGGTCCAGCGGGCGGCAGCCCACGCGAGCGCGTCGTTCAAGTTCGCGCGGCGGGCGGACACGTGGCCGATCTCGTCCCGGATCACCGCATGCTTGCCGGCGAGGTGATGCCGCTCGTCACCGCCGGTGAGCCGCTGGTAGTGGTCGGCCTTGGCATGCAGCCGCTCACTGTGGCGGCGCAGGCGGTGCTGCTTGGCCAGGATACCGGCGGCCCGGAACTGTCCACCGGCTCCCAACGCCGTAATCCGCCCATCCTGTCCCAGTCGTAGGGCTCCGGCGCTGAGGAGGGTGTTGAGGCCCCAATCCACACCGAGCGCCACCGAGTGACCGGTGGCCCGTGCTTTCGGCACGGCATGCGTGTACGCCATGTCGGCACGCACCGTCCCGTGGGTGAGGCGGAGGGTGGGCAGGTGCAGCACCGCCGAGGCGGGAACCGTGGACGGCAGCCGGATCGGACACTCGACCCATGTCCAGTCCCGGTACGTCTGCGGATCCGGTCGTGAGGGCAACTGCAGCCGTAGCAGCGCCCTGGCCGGGTCGGTGTCGCTGCGTTCGATGGTGGCCTGCTGCCGGTCACACGCGGCCAGCAGCAACATCCGCCCGATCCTCGGGACGCCTTCGAGTTCGAACACGTCCACCGGCAGCCGGCCGCTGACCTTGGCGAACGTGACGGCCTGCCGGGTGCGGCCCTTGATGACGCTGGATGGCAGGTGCTGCCCGCCGGGGATCGAGGCTCGCACGTGATCCCACTCGGCGGGGGTGCGCTTGCGCGGATCGGCTGGCCACGTCGCCAGGACCCCGGCGGTCACCTCGGCACGCCACGCCACCGAACGCAGTGCACGTCCCGCCTGCTCCTGCGCCATCCGCACGACCCGGTCATTGACCCTCACACCCCCAGGCGGGGTGGCGGTCCAGCCCAGCCGTCGCAACGCCATCCACGCGTGCGACGGCAACCGCCGCCCGCCTGCGTCCTGCCCGCTGGCCAGCACCCCCACATCCGCCGTGTTCCAGTGCGCGCCGACCAGGACGCCCACCATGCCCGCCACCAGATCGGCACACCAACCGACCCGCTGCGCCAACACCGCCGCGGACAGGACCTCACCGGTTGCCTCGTCCACACCGGTACGCAGCAACGCGCGGGCACACGCGGTCCGGGCGGTCTCGCCTTCGCCCAGCCGCAGCTTCCCGCTCACCGACTCAACGACCCACCATCGATCGAGCAGAACCAACGCTCACAGCCGACCCGCGTCACCGGAATCCTCCCCGAACCAGCCAACCACCAAGCATCACGAGACGAGCACCGACAGACGCGCCGCGGTCTGCGAGAATCGAAGAAGACCCACACGACCAACCTACGATCACTGACGATCCATAATCAACTTGGTCAGCCTCGGCGCCGCTCCACCGATCAGCGGGCATGGTGTTCTCCGCCGTCGCGCGCGGCCGGCCGCCCGGGCCGGGTGTTCCGCCGCAGGCGCTACGGACGTGATGACGTGAATGGACCGGCCCGGCGGAGGTGGTGCTCGTCGGGCCCTTTCGAGCTGATGGCGTGCCCGACTCATCCGACGCCCGACGGGCTTGAATCGTTTGCGCCATCAGGTCTGTAGGCAGGAGGAGGACGTGGTGCGGCGCGACGGACGCGCCGGGGTCACTGCAACGGCAGGCGCGGACCGGGACGACGCCGGGGGCGGAGCAGCCCCGTGCCCGCTCCGCCCCTGGCGCCGGGCTCAGGCCACGGCGAGCGCCGGCGACCCGGCGAATCCGCCGGTCCGACCGCGTCCCCGTGCTCGCGCCCGGGTCGCTGCCCGGTGCGCCGGTTCCCGGTTCCGTCCCGTCAGGGCTGGCGGCCCGACGGCCGGCAGGGCCTGCCGGCGACCGTCCACCGGTGCGCCCGCTCCCCGTGCCAACCCGATGTGCGGCAGGCCGGCGTACCGGGACGGGGAGCGCGGCAGCGAGACCGTGGGCGAGCCGTCGAACGAACGGGCAGCATCCACCAGTCCGGGCAGCGGCCCCCTCGCCCCACCGTCGCCAAGCGACGACCCGGAACCCGGCCGGGCCGGGCGGCTCGCCACCGTCGGGCCGGTCGCCGGATCGCCGGCCCGGGGACCGGCGCTCGGCCGACCCGCGAACCCTGCCGTGCCGGCCACGCGGTCCAGGCGGGTCCCCGCGCCGGTCGCGGCGGCCACGCGGTCCAGGCGCGTCCCCGCGCCGGTCGCGGCGGCCACGCGGTCCGGGCGCGTCCCCGCGCCGGTCGCGGCTGCCACCGCGGGTTGCGGGCCGGTGCGCGCCCGCCCGGCGAACTCCGCCCGCAGCGCGCGGGGCAGCCGGTGCCGCGCCACCCGGGCCACCGTGGGCTCGGCGACGGCGTACCCGCCCAGGCCGGTCCGGCGCAGCAGGCCGGCCGCGACCAGGGCGCGCAGCACCGGCTCCGCCCGGCCCGGCGCCCAGCCGAGCAGCCGGTCCATTGTGGCGGCCGGAAACTCCGCGGGTTGGGCCGCGCCGGCCATCAGCACCGCCCGCTGGTCGCCGTCGAGCCGGTCCAACCGGGCGTCGACCCGGCGGCGCACCGTGTCCGGCACCCCGATCCGATCGCCGTCCTCGTCGAGCGCCCGGACGTACGCCTGCGCGACGGCCGGGTTGCCGCCGGTCAGCGGCAGCAGCTCCCCGGCCAGCGCGGCCGGTCGGCCGGCCCGGTCGAGCAGGTGCCGGAGCAGCCGCCCGGTGTCCACGGCGCCCAGCGCGGGCAGCGGCACCCGGCGACGTCGCCCGGCGGCGCCGGGCAGCAGGTCGGCCCAGCCCGGACCGTGGGTGGCCACCACGGCGAGGGGCAGTCCCCGCTCGCTCGCCGTGGCGAAGAGCCGGTGCAGGAACCGGTTCAACGCCGGGGCGGCCCGGTCGAGGTCGTCCACCGCCACCACGGTCGGCTGGTCGGCGGCCAGGTCGAGGAGGACCTCCCGCCAGACCTCGGCGCCGCGGCCCGCCGCGCCCGCGTCCTGCGGCGCCACGACCCAGTCCGCCAGCGCCTGCACCGCCGCGGCGCGGTGGGCCGGCGGCAGCAGCCCGGCCAGCGCCGTGGCCAGCCGGCGGCGGACGGTCGGGGTCGGATCGGTGTCGCGGACCCGGGCGAACGCGCGGACCGTGTCGGCCAACGGCGCCAGCTCTCCCTCCGGGTACGGCGGGCAGTGCGCCACGCACCAGCGGACCGGCGCACCGTCCACCGTCGACACCGCGCGGGTCAGCTCGTGCAGTACCCGGCTGCGGCCACTGCCGGCCGGGCCGACCAGGGAGACCCAGCGCGGCCGCCGGTCCCGGACGGCCCGGGCGATCTCGTCGCCGGCGGTGGCCAGCTCGCGGCGCCGACCGACCAGCGGGCCCTGGTGGCGGGTCGGCCGGGGCCGGGCCGCCCCCAGCACCCGCCAGACGTCCAGCGGCAGCGCCTTCCCGGCCACCGTCAACGCGGCCAGCGGGCGCTGGTCGACCAGCCCGTCGGTGGCCCGCCGGGTGGCCGCGCAGACCGCCACCCCGCCCGGCGGGGCGTACTCCTGGATGCGGGCGGCGGTGGTGATGACGGCGCCGCTGGCGGTGCCGTGTCCGCCGTCGCGGGTGCCGGCCAGGTCGACCAGGGCCTCGCCGGTCGCCACGCCGACGCGGACCCGCAGCCGGATGCCGGCCGGAGCCCGCCGGTCCAGCGCGTCCTGGATCTCCAGCCCGGCCCGCACCGCCCGGTACGCGTCGAACCCGTCCGACCCGTGCGCCCCGAACAGCGCCATCACCGCGTCGCCGATGTACTTCTCCACCACGCCGTTCCACCGGCGCAGCACCCCGGCGACCGTGTTGAAGTACGCGCGTTGCAGCTCCCGGACATCCTCCGGGTCGAGCCGCTCCACCAGACCGGTCGAGCCGACGATGTCGGCGAAGAGCACGGTGACGGTGCGTCTCTCCTCGGGCACCGGCCAGTGCGCGGCGGTGACGGGTTTCCGACTTCTCACGATCGTGGTCATGGGCCTCGCACCCACCCTTTCCCCCGCCCGGTGCCTGACGACCTCAGGAGACTTTCACCACCGGGTCCTCGGGGGATCGGTAGGACGACGTATGTCGACCACCCGCAACCTTTAGTCGTAATGTCGACGCGAGATGTACCACCACCGGCTCTCGCCCGTAGAACGGTGGGGGAACGTGTGACTAGGCTGCGAGCCATGGCCAGCGATGTGGACACCGCACCGCTTGTCGGCCGTGCCGACACCGTGACGGCGCTCCGGTCGGCCCTGCTCGACGACGTCGCGCCCGGGCACACCGCTGCGGTCTTCCTCACCGGTGAGAGCGGGGTGGGCAAGACCCGGCTGCTGGCCGAGGTCAGCGAGCGGTTGCGGGAGGCGGGCGCGCTCGTGCTGACCGGTTCCTGTCTCGACATCGGCGACGCCTCCCCGCTGCATCCGCTGCGGCAGGCGTTGCGCCGCTTCGACGCCGAGGCGACCGAGGCCCGCCTCGCCTCGGCGGTCCGCGGCCTGCTCCAGGTCTTCGACGAGGAGACCCCGGGCCCGGACGGCGCGGGCACCCTGCTGGAACGGGTCTCCCGCGGCTTGCAGCTGGTCGCCGGGGGGCGTCCGCTGGTCCTGGTCCTGGACGACTTCCAGTGGGTCGACCGGAGCACCCGCCAGCTTCTGCTCTATCTGCTCGCCGGCCTCGGTGACCTGCAGCTGTCGGTGCTCGCCGCGATCCGGGCCGAGTCGTTGCAGGGCGCGCACCCGTTGCGCCGGGTGCTCACCGAGCTGCGCCGGCTGCGTTCGGTCCGGGTGGTCGACCTGGCGCCGCTGGACCGCGCCGGCATTGACGAGCTGGCCGCCGCGATCGCCGGCGCGCCGCTGAACCCGGACGCGGCCGACCAGATGTGGCAGCGCAGCGGCGGCAACCCGTTCGTGGTCGAGGAGCTGGCCCGGGACCTGCGCGACGGCCGCGACGGCCTCTCCGACACGGTACGCGAGGTCTTCCTGGCCCGGGTGGACGCGCTGCCGCAGCACGCGCACGCGGTGGTGCACGCGGTCGCCGCGGGTGTCGAACCGGTCGAGCACTGGCTGCTCGCCCAGGTCGTCCGGTTGCCGGAGGAGGAGCTGATCGACGCGGTCCGGGCCGCCGTGGCGCACCGGCTGCTGGTCGGCGCCGACGACGGCTACCGGCTGCGGCACCGGCTCGTGGCCGAGGTGCTGGCGCACGAGCTGCTGCCCGCCGAGCGCGCCGCGCTGCACCGGCGCTACGCCGAGGCGCTGACCTCGGCCACCGCCGAGCTGCACCAGGCCCGGCTGGCCCACCACTGGCGGCTGGCCGGCGAGCCGGGCCGGGCGTTGCCGGCGGCGATGGCCGCGGCCCGCGAGGCCGAGCGGCTGCAGGGGTACGCGGAGGCGCACCGGCACTGGTCGGCGGCGTTGCAGCTGGCGAACAGCCCGGCCGCGGTGTCGCCGGACGGCGACCGGCCGGACCCGGTCGAGGTGAACCGCGCCGAGCTGCTGGAGCACGCGGCCGAGACGGCGCACCACTGCGGCGAGCACGCCCGGGCCCTGGCCCTGCTGGAGGAGTTGGCCGCGGACCCGGCCGGGCCGGCGACCTGCGCCCTGCACATCCGGCGGGCCCGCTACCTGGCCGCCGCCGGCCGGTCGGCGCCGGCGGAGGCCGAATACCGGCGGGCCCTGGAGGCCGCCGACTGCACCCCCCGGGAGCGGGCCACCGCCGCCGCCCACCTGGCCGAGCTGCTGCTGCACCTGGGCCGGTACGGCGAGGCCGGTGACCAGGCCCGGGAGGCGCTGGAGCTGGCCGCGGCGGTCGAGGGCTCCACCTCGGAGCTGGTGCTGGCCAGCGCCGCGCTCGGTTTCAGCGAGGCCTTCCTGGAGGACCCGGACGCCGGGCTGGCGGTGATGCGCAACGCGCTGGAGATCGCCGAGCGCGCCGGCCGGCCGGAGGATGTCGCGTGCGCGTACCTGCACCTGGCGGAGCTGCTCACCGGTCCGCTGAACATCCTCGAGGAGGGGGTGGTGGTCGCCCGCCGGGGTGCCGAGCGGGTCGCCGAACTGGGGCTGGGCCGCACCTGGGAGACCCGGCTGCTGGCCATCGCCACCAACGGGCTGTTCCGGGTCGGCCAGTGGGCCGAGGCGGAGAAGGTGGTCGCGGCGGCGCTGCGGCACCGTCCCTCCGGCGCCGACGCGGTGGAGCTGCTGCTCGCCCGCTGCCGGCTCTCCGTCGGGTACGGCGACATCGAGGCCTCCGACCGGGACCTGGAGGCGGTGGCCACCGTGCTGGCCGGCGGCGGGGCCCGGCACGTGCTGCCGATGCTGATCCTGCGGGCCGGACTGGCCATGTGGCAGGGGCGGCACGACCTGGCCCGGCAGGCCGTCCAGCGGGGCCTCACCGAGAGCCGCTCCGACGACGTCATCGTGCTCGCCACGCTGGCCTGGCACGGGCTGCGGGCGGAGGCGGAGGCGCACGCCAGCCGGACCGTCGAGGTGGACCCCACCGCGGTGCGGCGGCTGCGCGAGGTGGCCGACCGGGTGGCGCGCAAGAGCGAGAAGGCGGGGGCCCCGGTGCGCTACGTCGCCGACGGGTTCCTGGCGTTGTGTGACGCCGAGGTCAGCCGGCTCGACGGCAAGGGCGACCCGGAACTGTGGGCCCGCTCGGCCGAACTGTGGGACCACCGCAACCACCCCTATCCGGCGGCGTACTCCCGACTGCGGCAGGCCGAGGCGCTGCTGGCCCGGCGCAGCAAGCCGGCCACGGCGGGCAAGCTGCTGCGGCAGGCGTACCAGATGGCGCAGGGGCTGGGCGCGGTGCCGTTGAGCTCGGAGATCCGTACCCTGGCCGGTCGGGCCCGGGTGACCCTGGAGGAGCGGCCGGCCGGCGCCCGCCCGGTGCCCCGGCCCCGGCTGGCCCCGGCGGACGCCGCGCCGGCGGTGGACGAGCTGGCCGTGCTCACCGCCCGGGAGCGCGAGGTGCTCGCCGCGGTGGCGGAGGGGCTGACCAACAAGGAGATCGGCCAGCGGCTGTTCATCAGCGAGCGGACCATCGGTGTGCACGTGTCGCACATCTTCGACAAGCTCCAGGTCCGCACCCGGGTGCAGGCGAGCGCGATCTTCCTGCGCAACCGCTCCGCGTAGCCCGATCGCGCCGAATACGTCGTTCTACTGATCCGGCCGGCGTACGCCGGCTGGGAGGCTGTCCAGCGTCACCGTGGCGCCCCGCGGCGTTTCGGCACAGTGGAGGAGAGATGACTGAACCGGTCTGGGGTCCTGTGCACCAGGACATCGTCGGGTTGCTCGCCGACCACCCTGCCGACGTGCCGGCGGTCGTCGACCACCTCACCAAGCTCCAGGACATGCTGGTCCGGCTGCCTCCGCTCGAGGAGAGCTGCCCCCTCGCCGACTTCAACAAGCTCTACCTGGTCATCACCAGCACCGTTCTCGACGGCCTCTACGACGACCGGTTCGCCGACTCGGTCTTCCTAGCCCGGCTGGACGTGGAGTTCGCCACCCGCTACTTCGACGCGTTGCGGTACTGGACCGAGTCCAGCCCGAACACGCCGAAGGCGTGGGCCTGCCTGTTCCAGCGGATGCGCGGCCCGGACGCCCGGCCGCTGCCGTCCGCCGCGGCCGGGGTCAACGCGCACATCAACTACGACCTGCCGTTCGCGCTGGTCACCACGTTCGACAGCCTGGAGTCCGAGCCGGTCGATGGCAGCGAGCAGCACCGCGACTACCTGGAGATCAACAACATCTTCGCCGAGAAGATCCCGGGGCTGCGCCGCGGCTACCTGGACAACTGGCAGTTGATGATCGACATGCTGAACGGCGAGATCGACGACTGGTACCAGGGTGAACTGGTGGAGTACACCCGGAACGTGGCCTGGCGCAACGCGCAGAAGATCTGGCGCTGCCGGCACGATCCGGAGGCCCGCGAGTGTGAGCGGACGCGGCTGGACGACAACGCCGCGCTGCTCGGCCGGCTGCTGCTCTCGCCCCTCGGGGCGTTCCTGCAGTAGCCGGGACGGGGGGTCCCCGCGCTCCGGAGTCCAGGGGGGCGGAGCGCGGGGACGCCGTCCCGCCGCCGGACGGTGAGGACTTCATCCAGCCACCACGACGTGGCGCCGCGGCATCTGGTCCGGTCCGCCCGTGGCCGGTGTTGATCTTTTACTGGGCCGGCGCCTAGCTGGACCGGTGGACCGCCGCGCTGGCGTGACGGCTCAGCCGCGCCGGGTCCGGTTCCGGTACGCCGCTGCGGCGGCCCGGTTGTTGCACAGTTCGCAGCAGTAGCGCTGCCGGCCCGCCCGGGTCCGGTCGAGGTAGGGCGCCCGGCAGGGGTCGGCGGCGCAGACGCCGAACCGGTCCGTCCCGCCGGTCGTGGCGGCCCGGGCCAGGGCTCCGGTGACGGTGGCGGCGAACGGCCCGATCGGGCCGGGCCGGGGCAGCGGGGTCAGCCGCAGCGTGCCGTCCGGGCTGGCCTCGACCGCCGTCCCGGCGCTGACCTCGGTCAGCACCTCGTTGAGGGTGGCCACCCGGGCGGCCGGGTCGGGAGCGGCGAAGACCTGGTAGAGCCGTGTCCGCAGCTCCCGCAGCCGGGGCAGGTCGGCGTCGCCCAGCGGTTCGGTCAGCTCGGTGAGGCCGAGTTCCCGGCCGGCGGCCCGGAGCCGGGCGACGGAGAGCTGGTCGACCGGGTCCTGGAGCACCCAGTAGCTGTGCAGCAGCGCGACGGCCAGCCGCAGCGCCGGCTCCAGGGGTGGCACCGCGCTCATCCGCGCCCGCTCCGCCGTCCGGTTGCCGACACGCCCGCCGTCCTTCCCCGCTTGACCTACCGCCGCCTGCCATCCTACCGTCATCAGCTGTAAAACGCGTTTAAAAACTTATGGAGGTGTGTGGTGCGACGACTACCCGCACTCGTGTCCACGGCCGTGCTGCTGGTCACCGGCGCGTTCGTCAGCGCCGGCGGGGCGCACGCGCAGGCTCCGACCGACGCCGCGAGCGCCGGGGGACACCGGGCCGCCGTGCTGGTCCGGGACATCGAGATCCCGGTGCCCGGGCAGCCGGCCGTCCGGGCGTACCTGGTGCGGCCGCAGGGGTCCGGCGCCGGGCTGGCCGGCGTGCTGAACCTGCACTGGTTCGAGCCGGGCCGGGTCAACCAGGACCGCACCGAGTTCCTCGCCGAGGCGACCGCCCTGGCCGGGCGCGGGGTGGTCTCGCTGCTGCCCCAGCTCACCTTCCCGTGGGCGGGCGACCCGGTCGGCGACGCGCGGGACCGGGCCGCGGTGACCGCCCAGCTCGACGCGGTGCGGCACGCGTACCGGCGGCTGCTCGCCGAGCCCGGCGTCGACCGGACCCGCACCGCCGTGGTCGGCCACGACTACGGCGCGATGTACGCCGTCGACCTCGCCGCCGGCGAGCCGGGGCTGCGCACGGCAGTGCTCCTCGCGCCGGACACCACCTGGGCGAACTGGTTCGACCTGTACTGGCTCCAGCTGCCGGAGGGGGAGCAGGCGGCATACCGGGCGGTCTTCGCCGGGCTGGACCCGGTGGACCTGGTGGGGCGGCTCGGCGCCGGGGCGTACCTCCAGTTCGCCGGCGCGGACCGGTTCGTCGGCCCGGCGACCCGCGCGGCCTTCGCCGACGCCGCACCGCAGGCCCGGGTGTCGCTCTATCCGCGCGAGGAGCACGACCTGGGCGCGACCAGCGTCCGCGACGACCGGCTGGCCTGGCTCGCCGACCGGCTGGACCTGCGTGACTGACGACAGCGGGCGGGGGCCGGCCGGCCCGGGGGCGGCCGGCCGGTCCCGGCCCGCGGGATGGGCGGGCCCGGGCGCGGTGCCGACCACCGGGCCGTGGCCGGACCGGTGAGCCGCCGGGCGGCACCGTTCCGCCGCCCGGCCGATCTTGTCCGGGTTGCCGAGTTCGCCGGTCGGTGCTGCGGGTACCGCCTACCGTCGGGTCAGGCGCCGAGGGGTGGACATGACGGACGGGCGGGACGGGCCGCGACGCAGGCGGGGGCGGCGGGGCAACGCGGGGCGCGGTGACGAGCGCGGACTCGACGCCGCCGGCGACCGGGACCGCGCCCCGGGCCCCGGCCGGACGCCGGCGCGGATCCCGGAGTGCGTGCCGAGCCACACCCGGCCGGCGGAGCCGCCCAACCGGCTGAGCCGGTGGCTGTTCCAGCACCGGGTGCATCCGGTCGGCCCGGAGACGCTCGAGCCGGAGGCTCGGGCCCACCCCTGGTGGCAGGTGATGTGCCTGACCGGCGTGGACTACTTCTCCACCCTCTCCTACCTGCCCGGCATCGCCGCCCTGGCGGCCGGTGTGCTCTCCCCGGTGGCCACCCTGCTGATCGTGGCGCTGACCCTGTTCGGGATGCTGCCGATGTACCGGCGGGTGGCCCGGGAGAGCCCGCACGGGCAGGGCTCCGTGGCCATGCTGGAGCGGCTGCTGCCGTTCTGGCGGGGGAAGATCTTCGTACTTATCCTGCTCGGCTTCGTCGCCACCTCGTGGATCATCACGATCACCCTCTCCGCCGCGGACGCCACCGTGCACCTGCTGGAGAACCCCAAGCTGCCGGCGTCGGTCCCGCACGGCGCCACGGCGGCGGTGCTGGTGACGGTCGTGCTCCTGCTCATCCTCGGCGGCGTGTTCCTGATGGGCTTCAGCGAGGCGGTGCAGGTCGCCATCCCCCTGGTCGCGGTCTTCCTCGCGCTCAACGCGGTGGTCGTGGTGGTCGGGCTCGGTCAGGTGGCGGCCCACCCGGAGGTGCTGAGCGGCTGGCTCGAACTCCTCACCGCCCAGGTCACCAACGTCAGCGACCTGGTGGGGCCGGCCGTGCTGGCGTTCCCGCTGCTGGTGCTGGGCCTGTCCGGCTTCGAGACCGGGGTCAGCATGGAGCCGCTGGTCCGGGGCCGGGGCGCCGACCCGCAGGAGCGGCTCCGGTCCCGGATCCGGAACACCCGCAAGCTGCTCACCGCCGCGGCGCTCATCATGTCCGTCTACCTGGTCACGACCACCTTCGTCACCACCGTGCTGATCCCGGCGAAGGAGTTCCAGCCCGGTGGGGCGGCCAACGGGCGGGCGCTGGCCTTCCTGGCCCACGAGCACCTGGGCGAGGGGTTCGGCACCCTCTACGACATCAGCAGCATCCTCATCCTCTGGTTCGCCGGCGCCTCGGCGATGGCCGGCCTGATCAACATCGTGCCGCGTTACCTGCCGGACTACGGCATGGCGCCCGAGTGGGGCCGCGCGGTCCGCCCCGTGGTCCTCGTCTACACGTTGATCAGCATCGCCATCACGGTGGCCTTCCGCGCCGACGTGAACGCCCAGGCCGGGGCGTACGCGACGGGGATCCTGGCGATGATGTTTTCCGGCGCGATCGCGGTGGCCATCTCGGCGCTCCGCGCCCGGCACCGGGTCGCCGCGGCCGGCTTCACGGTGCTCACCGTGGTGCTGCTCTACGCGCTGCTGGCGAACGTCATCGAGAAGCCGGACGGCATCACGATCTCCGCGTTCTTCATCCTCGGCATCGTGGTGGTCTCGCTGGTCTCCCGGGTCACCCGCACGACTGAGCTGCGCGCCGCGCAGATCGAGTTCGACGAGCCGGCGCGGCGGTTCATCGCCGACTCGCTGGCGAACGACGGCCGGCTGCACCTGGTCGCGAACAAGCGGCAGAGCGGGACGGTGCAGGAATACCGGGCCAAGGAGCGGGCGCAGCGGGCGACCAATCCGGTGCCGGGCAAGGCCGATGTCCTCTTCCTCGAGATCGACGTGATCGATCCGTCGCAGTTCAGTCAGGTGCTGCGGGTGCACGGGGTGGAGGTGGACGGGTACCGGGTGCTGCGGGCCGGCAGCCCGGCCGTGCCGAACGCGATCGCGGCGATCCTGCTCGCGCTCCGGGACGCCACCGGGGTACGCCCGCACGCCCACTTCGAGTGGTCGGAGGGAAATCCGCTCGCGCATCTGCTGCGCTACCTGATCCTCGGCCGGGGGGACACCCCGCCGGTGGTCCGGGAGATCATCCGCAAGGCCGAGCCCGACCCCGCCCACCGCCCCGGCATCCACGTCGGCGGCTGAGGCGGCGTGTTCAGCCGGGCGTGCGGCGGAGCGCCCCAGGCCGCCGGCGAGAAACTCGTGGGCGGCTGCCCGTCCCGGCCGACGCCGGCCAACGCCCCCGTAAGCCAGCCTCCTAGGACGCCGTACGGAGGGTGACGGCGCCCGCGCCGGACCCGAAGCGGCCCGCGCCGCGGGGAGCGGGCGCGGGCCGGAAGGCGAGTGGCCTACTTCGAGGGCTCGGGGAGCGTGCAGTCCACCTTGGGGTTAGCGCCGATGTAGTTCAGTGGACCGGCCACGATGGTGACCAGAATGGTGCCGGCCTCGGCGCAGTTCTTGTCGTCGTTGCTGTAGTAGCCGCGCTGACCGGCGGCGATCGCGCCGATGATGAGCCAGATGACGACCAGGACGCCGAGTATCGAGGTGCCGCGCATGGGGTGCCTCCACGGGGTTGTGGCTGATTTGAGAGGTGGCGTCCCTGTACCCCGGGCGGGTGAGTGCCCAAACGGTGCCGCGAGACGCGCGGCTGATTTCGATCATCGCGGCCCCCGGTGGCGGCCCGCCGCGGCGCCGCTCACGGCATGCCGGCTCAGGTCGGCGGGGCTGGATCCTCCGGTGGCCGGCCCCGGCTACGCAGGTGGTCGGCGACGGCCACGCCGGCCAGCACCAGCATGGCGCCGAGCGCCGCGCACAGCGGCGGCAGGAACAGCACCGCCGGCGCGATGGTGAGCAGGGCGAGCAGCCCGCCGGGGCGGGACAGCGACACCCGGCTGAACACCTCGTACTCGAAGACGCTGCGGCCGACCAGGAACATCGCCGGCCCGCCGAGGATGACCGCCGCCCAGGCCGGCGGCGTACGCCCCGTCGGCTCGTGCAGCACCAGGTCGAAGCCGGCCGCGGTGGTCACCACCCCGGCCACCATCAGCAGGTGGGTGTAGGGCGCGGTGTTCAGGAACCGGCTCGGCTGCTTCGACTGGGAGATGGCCTGCGGCAGCAGCTCACCGGACTTGTGCACGTAGATCCGCCACAGCAGCAGGGTGGTGACGAAGGCGACCCCGAACGCGGCGATGTTCTCCGCCTCCGAATGGTGGAGGCTGAACATCGTGCCGGTGACCAGGATGGCGTCGCCGAGGGCGATGATGAAGAACTGTTGGTAGCGTTCGGACAGGTGCTCGGCGGTTACCTCCCGTTGCGAGTCGGGCACCACCCCGAGTCCGGGCACCGGGTACGCGAGCCGGAAGCCGAGATAGTCGATGCCCAACGCCAGTGCCCAGAACGCCTGCCGGGCGTCCTCCGACACCACGGCCCCGACCAGCCAGGGGACGGCGGAGACCGCGAACCAGAGGAAGACCCGCGTCGCCCGACGTCGGGTCGGCCCGTCGTGCCGGACCGCCGGCATGAGGAAGAGCCCGCGTCCAAGGTGGATGGCCACGTACGTCCCGGCGAAGACCAGGCCTCGGGTGCCGAAGGCGTCCGGGACGGCGGTGGTCATCAGCAGCGCGCCGAACATCACCACGGCGATCAACAGCTTGATCTGCGGGCGCTGCGGGTCGTACATGTCGGTGACCAGGGTGGTGATGGCCCAGGTCCACCAGATCGCCATCAGCATGAGCAGGGACTGGAACGCCCGCTCCCAGCTGACCTCGGTGACCAGGCCACGCGAGATGAGGGCGAGCGCGACCACGTAGACCAGGTCGAAGAAGAGCTCCAGCAGGGTCACCCGGCGGGAGGACTCGGGATCGCGGACCGGGGCCTGCCGGTGGGCGGGCTGCTCCGGCGTTGCGGAGGGCACGAACTGCTCCTGCGGTGGCGGGATCGGCGCGGCGGGCCGTCCGGCCCTTCACCGACGGTAGCCACGGCCGTCCTGACCCGTGTCCTTTTTCGCGCTTTCCGGGGCACCCTTCCGGGGGCGGTGGCGACGGCGTCGGCCGGGGCGGGGCGCGCCGGGCGGGTGCTGACGCCGTTCCGGCCGGCGCTGGCGCGGGCCGGTGGTGACGGAGCGTCACCACCGGCCCGGGGTGTTCAAGCGGTGGCGGGGCCGCTCAGGGCAGCACCGCCTCGGCCTCGGCGCGGGCGCCGGCCAGTACCTTCGCCTGCTGCGGCCAGGTCGCCACGCTCGGCGCGGCGCGCAGGCCGGCGGCCTTGATGGTCTCCCGCAGCGCCGCTTCGTCCAGCTCGGCGAGCTGCTGGTAGGTGCGGATGCCGGCGGCCTGGAGCGCGGCGGCCATCTTCGGTCCGATGCCCTGGATCTGCCGGAAGTCGTCGGCGGCCTGGTCGGCCGCCGCGGCGACCGGGGCCGCGGCGGGTTCCGCCGCGGCCGTGGTGGTGTTCTCGACCGAGGCGCGCGGCGCGGGGATGGTCACCGGGGTGGCCGGCTCCGCGGCCGGCGCGACCGGCTCGACCTCGGTGGTGGCGGGCTCGGGATCGACGGCCGCCGGCTCGGCCTTGACGGTGACCGGTGCGGCCTCGGCGGGCTGGTCGGCCGGGGCGGAGCCGGCCGATTCGGCGGACAGTGGGGCGGTTGCCTCGACGGCCGGGTTGGCGACCGGAGGAGCGTCCTGCTCGGCCGGGGCCGGCTCCTCGGTCACCGCGGCGGGCGCCGGGACCTCGTCGACGACCGCGGCGGGCCGTTCCTGGTCACTGGTGGCGGTCGCGGGGTCACCCTCCACCGTGGGCGCTGCCGGGCCGGCGGTGGTGCGGCCGCCGGCCAGCACCCGCCAGATCACCAGGCCCGCCACCACAGCCAGGATCACGACCAGCCATAGCCCGAAACTCGACTGCACGGCCAATCTCCTCCTCAGTACGTGAACGACAGTCGTGAGAAAACTCGGGGCAGCTTCGCACACGTACGTCGGGGATGACAGGGCGGTCCGCGGCTTTCGTCGCTGGTGGGATGGTTCGTGCCGAACGGTGGTGGTGGGATGACTGAGCGTGTGCCGCAGCAGGGGGTTTGGGGGCGCCCCGGACCCTGGTGCCTGATGGGGTCCGGGGCGCCCGGTCACCCGCGCTGCCGTGGGTGCGGTCAGCGGATCGGTGTGCGGGCTCCGGTGGCGTCCCAGCTGTAGAAGCAGCCGGCGACGGCCTCCCGTGGGGAGTGCCAGGTCGGCAGGTACGGCGACGTGTGCGCGGACAGTCGCTGGTTGACCTGCTCGAAGAGTGGGTGGTTGCGGATGCCGGCCGCCGCGTCCGGGTCGACGTCGGCGGTCTCCATCAGGTGGACGCACAGGTCGTGCAGGCTGTACAGAGACCGGTGCCGGACGCCGGTCAGGATGGGCAGCTCGGTCGCGTCGGACTCGGCGAAGATCTGCGCGACCCGTCCCTCCGCGCCCGGCACGATCCGGCTGACGACCAACAGTCGACTCATCGGGACCCCTCTCGCCGGCGGTGCCGCCGTCCCGCGCAGCCGGGCGTCGGACACCGTGTGCGCTCACATTGCCCGGTCGAGTGTCAACTGCTCGTCACGATCGGTCACTGTTCGGTGATGGTTGTCGTGACGCCGTCGCTGCGGCCGCACCGTCGGTTGTGTCCGGTGAGCGCGAGCCGGGTGCGGTGGGCGCGGTCGGTCCGCGGTGCGCGGGTGGGCCGGACGGCCGGCCGGGCGGGTTGCCCCGGTCGGATCGTCGGGATGGTGGCTCGTGCCGCGAGGCGCGCCGGATCGGGGCGAGGGTGTCGTCGAGCAGCGCGCACATCGCGGGGGACGGTTCCAGGCGCAGTTCGCGCAGGAGCAGGTCGCGGTAGACGTAGAAGGCGTGCACCGCCTCGAAGGCGTTGCCCTCGGCGAGGTGGATGCGGACCACGAGGCGGTGCGGGGTCTCCCGGAGTGGTTCGGCGGCCATCGCTTCCAGGGCCGCCTCCAGGGCCTCGCCGTGCCGGCCGGCGGCAAGGTGGTTGCCGGCGAGTTCCTCCAGCATGTGCAGCCGCAGCTGGCGCAGCCGTTCGCGTTCCAGCAGCACCCAGTCGTCGTACCAGCCGGGGAGCAGGTCGTGGCGTCCGGCGCTGGCGGCCCCGCGGGGCGTCTCGCGGTCGCGGACGCGGGCGGCGGTGTCGACCAGTTCGTCGACGTCGAGGTGGACGGTGTCGCCGAGCCGGACGGTGTCACCGTCGGTCAGCAGCGGGCAGCAGGGGTCCTGCCGCAACCGCCACAGGGCGGTACGCAGCGACGACAGCGCTCGTTCCTCGGAGGTTTCCGGCCACAGCAGGCCGGCCAGGTGGCTGCGGGTGGCGCCGGGTCGTAGCCCGATCAGGGCGATGACGCGTTGCAGTCCGCGGGGCACCACCACCGGCACGTCGTCGTGCAGCAACCGGAAGCCGCCGAGCAGGTGCAACGACACCGGTGACGCGGACGGATCCTCTGCCGCCGGCGTCCTCGATTCACCGGTCACGGGCGCACCCCCTGCACCGGAACCTTCGTTCCGACTGTCCTGTGTTGCCCGGCGCGGTGCCCGCGACCCCGGTGTCGGAACGGCTCCCGCCGCGGCGGCTGACGCCGCTGCAGCCGGGCTGACCGCAACGAACGTTACCAACTATGATTACTCTGGGTCAACAGTCATGGTGTCAAATGCGACTGTCCACACTCCGCGCGAAAACTGGCGCTGAACTGCGAAAAAGTGTCGGAATGAGTTCGCGGAAGTCGATCTTCTGATAGCTCGCGCACAGGATGCGTCAACGCAGCGTCACGACATTTCACCTCGGATGGCCCGCAGGTGACGCCCCGTTGACGGTGTCGGCGAGACGGTGACCGAGTCGTCCGGCGGGACCGGCCGCGCCATGCGCCGGGTTCGCGCACCCAAGGGGAGGCTCTCCATGGACCGTTCACTCATCGTCGCCAAGGTGGTGCCGACCGCCGAGGATCGGGTCGCCGAGATCTTCGCCGCGTCCGACGCGACCGAACTGCCCGGCGTGGTCGGCGTCCGCCACCGGTCGCTTTACCGGCTGCACGACCTCTACGTCCATCTCCTGGAGACGGAGCGGCCGGCCGACGGCGCGGTGGAGGACGCCCGCGGGCATCCCGAGTTCATCCGGGTCAGCGAGCGGCTGCGGCCGTACATCTCGCCGTATCTGCCGGACTGGCGCTCACCGCGGGACGCCATGGCCCACTGCTTCTACCGGTACGACGCGCCCGGGCGGCGGCCGTGACCACCACCGCGCCCCAGGACGAGCAGCTCTGGTCACGCTGCGACGGCTGCGCCTCGCTGCTGTACCGCAAGCGGTTGCGCCGCAACCTGGACGTCTGCCCGGAGTGCGGCTCGCACGCCCGGCTGGACGCCCCGGACCGGGTGGCGCAGCTGGTCGACCCGGACTCGTTCGTCCCGCTGCCGGAGCGGGCCGTCCAGGTCGACCCGATCGAGTTCGTCGACGCGGTGCCGTACCCGCACCGGCTCGGCGCGGCCCGCGTCGCCACCGGGCTGGACGAGGCGGTGCTCTGCGGCACCGCGCGCATCGGCGGTCATCCGGTGGCGCTGGCGGTGATGGACTTCCGCTTCCTCGGCGGCAGCCTCGGCTGCGCGGTTGGTGAGCTGATCACCCTGACCGCCGAGCGGGCGCTTGCCGAGGCGGTGCCGCTGGTGCTGGTCACCGCCTCCGGCGGAGCCCGGATGCAGGAGGGGGCGCTGTCGTTGATGCAGATGGCCACGGTCAGCCAGGCCCTCGCCGGGCTGCGCGAGGCGGGCCTGCTGACCGTCAGCGTCCTCACCGACCCCACCTACGGCGGGGTGGCCGCGTCCTACGCCACCAACACCGACGTGGTGCTCGCCGAGAGCGGCGCCCGGATGGGCTTCGCCGGCCCCCGGGTGATCCGGCAGGTCACCGGCGCCGCGCTGCCCGAGGGCTTCCAGACCGCCGAGTTCCTGCTGCGGCACGGGCAGATCGACATGGTGGTGCCCCGGCACGCGCTGCGCGGCCGGCTGACCACGCTGCTCGCCGCGGCGCACGCGGCCCGCCGGCGGGTGCCCGTACCCCGGCAGGTGCCGGCGCCGCGGCCGGCGACCGGGGGCGGCAGCGCCGTGCCCGCGACGGCGGCCGGCCCGGAGCGGGACGCCTGGGCGACGGTACGCACGGCCCGGCACCCCGGCCGGCCCACCACGCTGGACTACCTGGACACCGCCTTCGACGGCTTCGTCGAGCTGCACGGCGACCGGCTCGGCGCGGACTGCCCGGCCATCGTCGGTGGCCTGGCCCGGCTCGACGGCCGGCCGGTGATGGTGATCGGCCACCAGAAGGGGCACACCACCGCCGAGCTGGTGGCACACAACTTCGGCATGGCCAGCCCGGCCGGGCACCGCAAGGCGTTGCGGCTGATGCGGCTCGCGGCCCGGCTCGGCCTGCCGGTGGTGACGCTGGTGGACACCCCGGGCGCCGACCCGGGGGTGAGCGCGGAGCAGCAGGGGCAGGCGGCGGCGATCGCCGAGAACATCCTCGCGCTGAGCATGCTGCCCACCCCGGTCGTCGCGGTGGTCACCGGCGAGGGCGGCAGCGGCGGGGCGCTCGCCCTCGCGGTGGCCGACCGGGTGCTCATGCTCGAACGCGCCGTCTATTCGGTGATCAGCCCGGAGGGCTGCGCCGCGATCCTCTGGCCGGACAGCTCCGCCGCGCCGCAGGCGGCCCGCGCGCTGCGGCTCACCGCCACCGACCTGTGCCGGCTCGGGGTGGTCGACGAGGTGGTGCCGGAGCCGGCGCAGGCCGCGCACGGCGACCCGGCGGGCGCGGCCGAGCTGCTGGGCCGGGCGGTGGCGGCGAATCTCGCCCCGTTGCTCGACGTGCCGCCGGCCACCCTGGTCCGCCGCCGCCGGCAGCGGTTCCGTCGCTTCGGCGCGGCCCGCGCCGTGGGGGTTACCCGATGAGCGCCGGCGCCCGACCCGACGAGGTGCTGGACGGGCTGCGCCGGCACGCCCGCAAGCTGGTCGCCGAGCTGGCCGGCCCGGTGCGCCGGGTCCGGCTGCGCAGCGGCGAGAACGTGCTGGAGGTGGAGTGGCACGGTCCGGCCCAGGCGGCGCCCGCGCCGCGCGCCGATGCCGAGCCGGTCGCGGAACCGGCCACCGAGCCGGTGTCCGCGCCGGACCGGCTGGCCGTGCGGGCGCCCGTGGTGGGCACCTTCTACCGCGCCCCGGAACCGGGCGCCGCTCCCTTCGTCGCCGTCGGCGACCTGGTCCGGCCGGGCCAGGTGGTCGGCATCGTCGAGGCCATGAAGTTGATGAACGAGGTGACCGCCGACCAGGCCGGACGGGTGGTCGAGATGCTGGTCGAGGACGGCAAGCCCGTCGAGTACGACCAGCCGCTGGTCGCCCTGGAACCGCTCGCCACGCGAGGAAGCTGATGTTCGACAAGGTGCTGATCGCCAACCGGGGTGAGATCGCGCTGCGGGTCCTGCGGGCCTGCCGGGAGCTGGGAGTGCGTACCGTGGTGGTGCACTCCACCGCTGACGCCGACTCGTTGCCCGTGCGGCTGGCCGACGAGACCGTCCGGATCGGACCGGCAGCGAGCCGGCAGAGCTACCTGAACGCCGCGGCGATCGTCGAGGCCGCCCGGCAGACCGGTGCGCAGGCCGTGCATCCCGGCTACGGGTTCCTCTCCGAGGACGCCGACTTCGCCGAGATCTGCGCGGCCAACGGGCTGACGTTCGTCGGCCCGCCGCCGGAGGTGATGTCGGCGCTGGCCGACAAGTCCACCGCCCGGGCGCTGATGAGCAAGGCGGGACTGCCGCTGCCGCCGGGCGCCGTGCAGACCCTGCCGACGGTCGCCGACGCGTTGGAGGTGGCCGCCGAGGTGGGCTACCCGGTGATCATCAAGGCGGCGGCCGGCGGTGGCGGGCGCGGCATGACCGTGGTGCACGAGGCGGCCCAGTTGCCCCGCGCGTACGCGCGTACCCGCGCCGCCGCCCAGGTCGCCTTCGGCGACGACCGGGTGTACGTCGAGCGCTACCTCGCCGACGCCCGGCACGTCGAGGTGCAGGTGCTCTGCGACGGCCACGGCAACGGGGTGCACCTGGGCACCCGGGACTGCTCGGTGCAGCGGCGCCACCAGAAGCTCATCGAGGAGGCGCCCGCGCCGGCGCTGCGGCAGTCCACCCTGGACACGCTCGCGGAGACCGCACTGCGCGGCGTCCTGTCGGTCGGCTTCACCGGCGCCGGGACCGTCGAGTTCCTGGTCGACGGGGCGGAACAGGGCCACTTCCTGGAGATCAACTGCCGGATCCAGGTCGAGCACCCGGTGACCGAGCTGGTGACCGGCGTGGACCTGGTGCACGAGCAGTTGCACATCGCCGCCGGTACGCCGCTGCGGCTGCGGCAGGAGGACATCCGGCTGCGCGGGGTGGCCGTCGAGGCCCGGGTCAACGTGGAGGACCCGGACCGGGACTTCGCGCCCGCGCCCGGCCGGCTCGACCGGTTCCGGCCACCCGGCGGCCCGTTCACCCGGGTCGACACCCACGGCTATCCCGGCTATCTGGTCAGCCCGCACTACGACTCGCTGCTGGCCAAGGTCGCGGTCTGGGCGCAGGACCGGGACGGCGCGCTCGACCGCCTCGACCGCGCGCTCGGCGAGTTCGAGGTGACCGGGCCGGGTGTCCGCACCACCATCCCGTTCGTCCGGCGGGTGCTGCGCGACCCGGCGTTCCGCCGGGGCCGCCACACCACCGGCCTGGTCGACCGGCTGCTCACCGCCCCTGCCGAGGGGGCCGCGCCCGATGCCCCGCCGGCCACCGCTGCCACGCCCGCCCCCGCCGCCACGCCCATCGGCGGCACCGCGCCCGCCGAGGGCGGCGCGCCGCGCGTGGCCGGCCCCGCCAACGGCACGGTGCCCGCCGAGGGCGGCGCGCCGCGCGTGGCCGGTCCCGCCAACGGCACGGTGCCCGCCGAGGGCACCGCGCCCGCCGTCGGGGCCGCCGGCCACGTGGCCGGGAACGGCGGGCAGGGCGGGCCCGCCGCCGACGGCGGGCCGGATTCCGACCGCGCCACCCCCGTGCCCGCTGATCCCGTGTTCGTCACCCGTGCCGAGGCCGACCCGGCCGGCCGTACCCCCGTCACCGCCGTGCCCGCCGCCGGCCCGACCGCTTGGAGGACCCGATGACCGTCGCTTCCGACCGCCCGCTCGCCGCGCAGATCACCGACATCCTTGTCACCCACTGTGGCCTGGACGCGCAGGCCGCCGCCCGCACCCCGGCCGCCAGCCTGGAGGAGCTCGGCATGGACTCGCTCGCCCTGCTCGAACTCTCCGCGGTCGTGGCCGACCGGTGGCGGGTCAAGATCCCCGAGCAGGCCGGGCAGCTCAGCATCGCCGGCGTCGCCGATCTGGTGGCCGGCAAGGCCGACCCGCCCGGACACACCGAGAACGGCATCGAGATCGCCGCGCCGCTGCCCCTGGTCTGGGAGGTCACCAACGACGTGGCCCGGTGGACCGAGCTGTTCACCGAGTACGCGGCGGTGGAGATCCTGGACCGCACCGGCGACACCGTGCGGTTCCGGCTCACCATGCATCCCGACGAGAACGGCGTGGCCTGGAGCTGGGTCAGCGAACGCACCGCCGACCGGGCGAGCCGGCAGGTGCACGCCCACCGGGTGGAGACCGGCCCGTTCGAGTACATGCGCATCCACTGGCGCTACGACGAGGTCCCCGGCGGCACCCGAATGACCTGGGTGCAGGACTTCGCCATGAAGCCCACCGCCCCGGTCGACAACGCCGGCATGACCGAGCGGATCAACGCCAACAGCAAGGTCCAGCTGGCCGTCATCAAGGAACGGATCGAACGGCGGGCGGCCGCGTCGACCGGGAAGGAAGGCCGCGATGCCTGAGACCACCACCGCCCGCGTCTCCGTGCACGACGTTCCCGCCGACCGGCGGCGCGGCGGCGAGCTGCGGGTCCTGCTCGGCCCGAAGACCGTCGGCAGCACCTCCGGGTTCATGGGCGTGGCCGCCCTCGCCCCCGGGGAGCGGATCGCCGAGCACTACCACCCCTACAGCGAGGAGTTCCTCTACGTCGCCCGCGGCGCGATCACCGTCGACCTAGACGACCGGCCGGTGCCGCTCGGCGCGGGGGAGGCGCTCTTCGTGCCGAAGGACGTCCGGCACCGGCTGCGCAACACCGGCGACGAGCCGGCCGAGGTGGTCTTCCACCTCGGGCCCCTCGCTCCGCGCCCCGAGCTCGGCCACGTCGACACCGAGACACCCCCGCCCCCTCGGGAACCGTCGTGACCGGCCGGCGGACCGTGGTCACCGGCATCGGCGTCGTCGCACCCGGCGGCGCCACCCGGGACCGGTTCTGGAAGACCATCACCGAGGGGCGGACCGCCACCCGGCGGATCAGCTTCTTCGACCCGTCGCCGTTCCGCTCCCAGATCGCCGCCGAGTGCGACTTCGACCCGGACGCGGCAGGCATCACCCTCGCCGAACGGCAACGCGCCGACCGGTACGTGCAGTTCGCCCTGGCCTGCTCCACCGAGGCGCTCGCCGACAGCGGTCTCACCCTCACCGACGCCGACCGGGACCGCGCCGGCGTGGTGCTGGGCACCGCCGTCGGCGGCACCATGGCCCTGGAGCAGGAGTACGTCCGGGTCAGCGACTCCGGCCGGCACTGGCTGGTGGACCACACCCTCGGCGGGCGGTACCTCTACCAGGCGCTGGTCCCCAGCAGCCTGGCCGCCGACGTGGCCTGCCGGCACGGCCTGCACGGCCCGGCCCAGGTCGTCTCCACCGGCTGCACCTCCGGCATCGACGCCATCGGATACGCCCACCAGCTCATCGCCGACGGCGAGGCGGACGTGGTCCTGGCCGGGGCGGCGGACTCGCCGATCTCCCCGGTAACGGTCGCCTCGTTCGACGCCATCCAGGCCACCAGCCCGGACAACGACGACCCGGAGCACGCGTCCCGGCCGTTCGACGCCGACCGGCACGGTTTCGTCCTCGCCGAGGGGGCGGCCGTGCTGGTGCTGGAGGAGGTCGAGCATGCCCGCCGCCGGGGCGCCCACGTCTACTGCGAGGTGGCCGGGTACGCCAGCCGCAGCAACGGCTTCCACATGACCGGGCTGCGCCCGGACGGGGTGGAGATGGCCCTGGCCATCAGCGACGCGCTGCGCCAGGCCCGGCTCGCCCCGTCGGCCGTCTCGTACGTCAGCGCGCACGGCTCGGGCACCCGGCAGAACGACCGGCACGAGACGGCCGCGTTCAAGCGGACGCTCGGGCCCACCGCGTACCGGGTGCCGGTCAGCTCGATCAAGTCGATGGTGGGGCACTCGCTCGGCGCCATCGGCTCGATCGAGATGGCCGCGTGCGCGCTGGCCATCGAGTACGGGGTGGTCCCGCCCACCGCCAACTGGGCCACCCGGGACCCGGAGTGCGACCTGGACTACGTGCCCAACGAGGCGCGGGAGGTGCCCGTCGACGTGGCCCTGTCGGTGGGCAGCGGCTTCGGTGGCTTCCAGTCCGCGATGGTCTTCCGCCGGCTGGCGGTCACGCCATGACGGCGCGGGCGGTGGTGACCGGGATCGGGGTGGTGGCGCCGACCGGGATCGGTAACGACGCGCACTGGGCCAGCGTGGTCGCCGGCACCCGGCGCACCGGGCCGATCACCCTGTTCGATCCGGCGAGCTATCCCACCCGGGTCGCCGGGGAGGTGCCCGACTTCGACCCCGGCGGGTTCGCCGACACCCGGCAGCGGGTGCAGACGGACCGGTGGACGCATCTCGGGTTCGCGGCCACCCGGCTGGCGCTGGCCGACGCCGGGCTGCCGGAGCGGGCACCGGACCCGTACCGGTGGGCGGTAACGCTGGCCAGTTCCTCCGGCGGGAACCTGTTCGGCCAGCGGGAGCTGCAGCGGCTGTGGGGTGGGCCGACGCGGACCGTCGGGGCGTACCAGTCGATCGCCTGGTTCTACGCGGCCAGCGTCGGGCAGGTGTCCATCCACCACCAGCTCAAGGGGCCGTGTGGGGTGACGGTGTCAGAGTCGGCCGGTGGGCTGGACAGCCTGGCCCACGCGGTCCGGACCGTCCGTCGGGGCACCCCGCTGGTGGTGGCCGGGGCGACCGAGTGCCCGCTCAGCCCCTACGCGCTGGCCTGCCAGCTCCGCTCGGGGCTGCTCAGCGACATCGCCGACCCCGAGCGGGCCTACCGGCCGTTCGACGCCGGGGCCAGCGGGTACGTGCCGGCCGAGGGCGGCGCCGTCTTCGTGGTGGAGGAGTTGGGACACGCGCTGGACCGGGGCGCCCGGATCTACGGCGAGATCACCGGCTGGGCGGCCACCCACGACGCCGCCCCGACCGATCCCGAGGCCGGCCCAGATCCGACCCACTACGCCCGGGCGCTGCGGCTGGCCCTGCAGCGCGCCGGCGTACGGCCGCACGACGTGGACGTGGTCTGGCCGGACGCGCTGGGCGTGCCGGCGTTCGACCGGGCGGAGGCGAGCGCCCTGCGGGCGGTGTTCGGGGAGCGTACGCCGTCGGTCACCACCCAGAAGCCGCTGACCGGCCGGGCGCACCAGGGTGGGTCGGCGCTGGACGCGGCGACCGCGCTGCTCGCCTTCCACCACGGCCTGCTGCCCGCCTCCGCCGGCCCGCAGCGGCCCGCCGCGGGCTGCGAGCTGCCCTTCCTGCGGGATCCACGCCGCCCGCGCAGCCGTATCGCGCTGGTCGGGGCACGCGGCTTCGACGGCTTCAACAGCGCGCTGGTCCTGCGCGGCGCCGCGCCCCCACCCGCGCCGGAAGAGAGTCCCTAGGCGGGTGGTCCAGGTCTTGCGGCACAACACGATCTTGGAGGCTCTTTCGCGGTGCCCAGACGTTGACCCCTGACTTCGGCTTTGCTCGTCTGGTCGGCGGATCAGTCGGGCTCGACCAGGAGTCGGGCGTAGTTGGCCGTCGACCGCTGGTAGCGCGGCAGGTGCTTGGCGAGCGCCCCGACGGCGATCGACACTGCCTCCCGCTCCCGGCCGACGCTGGTCAGTGCCAGCGCGAGCGCCGCGCTGACCGCGTCGTCGAGCTCGTCGGAGCCGCGCCCGCGCTCCTCGGTCAGCAGCCGGACGCTCTCCCCGGGCTGCCCGATGTTGCGCAGCGAGCTGGACATCTGGATCACCGAGCGCCGCCGCCGGATGCCGTCGATGCCCAGCTCCAGCGCCTTGCGGTAGAGCGGAACCGCCTTGTCCGAATGACCGGTCGAGTCCCAGGCGCAGGCTCGCTCGAACGCCGCCACCGGATGATCCGACCCCAGCTCGTCGGCGAGGGCGCCGACCCGGTCGCGGAACTCCTCCTGGTCCCAGTCGTCGGGCGCCGCGTTGAAGGCTGCCCACAGGTCCGCGCTGCGCTGCTCCCAGTCGGCCCTCGGGTTCATCGTCGTTCTCCTCTTGATCGTCGGTTCGGACGGGAGACACTCTGCGAGCGCTGGTACCGTGGCCGCCAGTGATTCGGCATGGGCCGAATCTCTACTCCTCTCGGAAGGCGCGGATGGCGGTCACGCTGCGGTTCAGCCCCACCGACCTGCTGCGCTGCCGCTTCGCCATCTCACCCATGCTTGAGACGCTGTCCGCAGTGCGCCTGCTGTCCCCGCGCGAAGGGGTCGGCCCCCACCGCCGCTGGCTCGACACCCTCGACACGCGGGGACTCGACCTGCGGCCGATCGCCCTGCTCCAGCCGCGTCGCGGCTACACCCCCGATTTCCTGTCGCCGCCTCCGGTCAGCCCGCACGCCCGGTTCGAGGACGAGATCGAGGCGGTGGCGGCCACCGACCATCATCGGGTACGCGCAGAGCTGCGCCGGTCGCTGGCGGACACCCCGGGGGCGGCCGAATCGGCGACCGGACGGCTCCTGCTGGGCGACCCGGCCTTCGTTCTTCAGACGCTGGTCTCACTCGTGAGGCAGGCGTGGGAGGTCCTGGTCGAACCGGTCTGGCCGCAAGTGCACGGGCTGCTTGACGCCGATGTGGGGTTTCAGACCCGGCGTCTCGCCGAGGGCGGCCTGGACCGGTTGTTCGCCGAGGTGCATCCACGACTGCGCTGGCACAACGGCGTGCTGACCCGCGATTACGGCGACGACGAGCATCGCGATCTGCGAGGCGAGGGGCTTGTCCTGGTGCCCAGCGCCTTCAAGTGGGATCAGGTCGTCGTCATCGTGGACCCGCCGTGGCAGCCCACGGTGATCTATCCGGCGCGCGGGCTCGGCACGCTCTGGCAGCCCCTGTCCACCGATCGGCATGCGGCGCTCGGTCGGTTGATCGGCAGAACCCGGGCGGTGCTGCTGCTCGGCCTCGACGAGCCGACCAGCACGACCACGCTGGCCCACCGCAACGCGCTGGCAGCCGGGACGGTCTCCGAGCATTTGTCGGTGCTGCGCGACGCCGGGTTCGTCGCCGGGGAACGACACCGGCACGAGATCCGCTATCGGCGCACGCCCCTCGGCGAAGCCGTGCTCCGTTAGTGCGGTGTCCACCACGTCCACCGGGTGTGCCGGTGGACGTGGTGGATCCTCGCCGGGCGGGCGAGCGCCGTCCCCGTCACGGTGCCGGTGATTGCCGGGCAAGGGGCGGCGGCCGGCGGTGGACTGGAGCCGGCGTAATCGCGATCCTGCCCTGTCCGATCGATCCTCGGCAATCCACCCAGCCGCTTTTCCTGATCTAGCCATTTGCATCTAGCTATGCCTCGAAGGGCTGCCGTAGGGTCTCGTCAGCACTCCGGGTAACGCACCTATTGGGCGGATTTCGGCCACTTTGAGGCTGGGTGGTGGACGGTCGTGACTGTGCATCCTGTAGCGGAAGATCCTGTGGCGGCAGAGGCGAGCTGGGTGGACGACATCCTGTTCACCGGGCGTCCCACCGACGTCTGCCTACGCCTGCCCGAACCGGTCGACAAGGGCACCCTGCGCCGCCTGGTCGGCGAGGCGCAGGCTCGGCTCGCCGAGGCCGGGCTGCGTCCCGGCGGGGCCGCCGCGCTGCGGCTGCCGCCGTCGCTGGCGTACGTGGTGAACCTGCTCGCCACCTGGCGCAGCGGCGCCCAGGCCGTGCTGCTGGACCACCGGCTCACCGACCACGAGGTCGACCGGGCGCTGCGCCGGCTCACCCCGCAGGTGGTGGTGGCCCCGGTGCGGACCGGCGGGGGAGCGCTGCGGATCTTCGTCGACGTCACCGACGGGATCACGGCCTACTCCGACCGCCCGGCCGGCAGCCGGCACGCGGTGATCCAGCTCAGCTCCGGATCCACCGGACCGTCGAAGGTGATCGGCCGCACCGCCGGGGACCTGGTCGGCGAGGTGCACCGCTACACGCGCATCGACGGGGTGGCGCTGCCCGGCGAGCGGATCATCCTGCTGCCGTCCATGGTGCACGTGCTCGGCCTGGTCGGCGGGCTGCTCTACGGCCTGCACGCCGGCGTCGAACTGGTGCCGCCGGAGCGGCTCACCGGCGACGCGATCCTCGCCGCCGTCGCCGCCCAGCACACCCCGGCCACCGTGCTCGGCGTGCCGTTCCACATCGGACTGCTCGCCTCCACCACCCCGCCGGGACCGCTGCCCCAGCTCAAGCGGATGACCACCGGCGGCGAACTGGTCCCGGCGGCCGTCGCCCGCGCCTTCACCGACCGCTACGGCGTCCCGCTGGGCAACATGTACGGGATGACCGAGGTCGGCGTCATCGGCACCGACCTGTACGGGGCGAACCGCCCCGCCATCGCCCCCGCCCCCGGCATGCGCGTGCGCGAGTCCGGCGGTGAGCTGTGGGTGAGCTGCCCGGCGTCCCCGTACGTCGGGCTCGCCGACCCGACCCGGTGGGCCGACGGCTGGCTGCACACCCGCGACGCCGGCACCGTCGACCCGAAGACCGGGCTGGTCACGGTGCAGGGCCGGCTCGACTCGCAGGTGTCGGTGGGCGGCATGAAGGTCGACCTGACCGAGGTGGAGGCCACCGTCGCCGAGCTGCCCGGGGTGGGCGCCGCGGTGGTGGTCTGGGACGACGGCATCACCGCGTACGTCCAGCCGGACGGTCCGCTGTCCGCGGAGACGCTGGACAAGCTGCTCGCCGAACGCCTCGCCGGCTACAAGCGGCCGCGGACCCTGCACCTGCTCGACCAGTTGCCGCGCACCACCACCGGCAAGCTGGTCCGGTCGACGGCGGCGCTGCGGGACGCGGCGTCATGACCGGCCCGCTACGCGAGCACGACGTCGACCTCCCCGGCCGCCCCGGCGACCGCCACCGCGAGCACCAGGCCGTCCCCGGCCGGCGGGTGGCCCACCCGTACGCCGGGACAGGCGGGCACCGGGCGCAGCAGGTCGCCGGGACCGCCTGGCACCGGCATCCGCCGGCGCAGCCCGCCGTCGCGCAGCCCGGTGCCGAGCGCCTTGCCGACCGCCTCCTTCGCCGTCCACAGGCGCAGGAAGTCCAGGTCCCGGCCGGCCTCGTCCCGGGCCCGCAGCCAGGCCGCCTCCCCCGGGTCGTACCAGCGGTCCCCGAGGGGGGCGGCGGGCAGCGGCCGGCGCCGCTCGACGTCCACCCCGACCGTCCCGCCCGCCCGGGCGGCCACCACGACCAGACCGTCGACGTGGCTCACGCTCACCGGCAGCGTCCGCCCGTCGCCGGCGTACACCTCGGGCCGCCCGCCGGGCGCCCGCCGTACCCCGATCTCCGTCCCGGACCGGCCGAGCAGCGCGCCACCCGCGCGCCGCAGCAGCCGCCGCGTCAGCTCCCGCTGGTCGCCGGCGGTGCGGCCGAGCCACACGTACACGGTGTCCCGACCGGGCACCGGTAGCTGCCTCACGGAAAGAGGTTAACGCCATGCGCGACGAGGTCCGCACCTTCGTCATCGAGCAGCTCGCCGACATGAACTACGACGTCGAGGACGTCGACGACGACACCACCCTGGGCCCCTCCGGGGTCGACCTCGAGTCGCTGGCCCTGGCCGACCTGGCCGTGCGGGTCGAGGACCGGTACGGCCTGAAGTTCGCCGACGACGAGTCGGAGCAGCTGGCCCTGATGACGGTCGGCGAGTTCACCACGATGGTCGCCGACCGGGTAGCCGGCGCGACGAGCGACCGCTCCTGATGGCCGGTCAGCCCGACCTGGGGCGAGCTGACCTGGTGAGCATGCTCGCCGAACTGACCGCGAAACCCGTCGACCAGGTGCCGGACCGGATCGGCTCGATGGAGCTGGCCTGGCTGGTGCACCTCGTCGAGCAACGCTACGACCGCCGGATGGAGCTCAGCGACGACCAGCTCGCCGGCATCCGCACCGTCGACGACGCGCTGGCGGTGTTCCACACCTCGCTGACCGCGCCCGCAGATGGCTGAGCGGCAGCACCTGAGGATCACCGGCGTCCACGCGCTCAGCGCCCTCGGCAGGGGCGCCGACGCGCTGCTCGCCGGGGTGCTCACCGGCACCCCGGCGTTCGCGCCGGTCCGCAGGTTCGACACCACCGGCCGCCGGGTCACCGTGGCGGCCACCCTGCCCGAGGTCGGCCCGCTGGCCGACGAGCTGACCGACGCGGTCGACGCCGCCTGCCGGGCGGCCGGGCTGGACCGGCCGCACCGGTCCGCGGCGGCGCTGTTCCTGGCCGTCCACGGTGGACCCGAGGTGCCCGCGCTCGCCGCCGACCTGGCCCGGCGCTGCGGGCTGGCGGAGCGGCTCCGGGTCTACACCACCGCCTGCGTGTCGGCGAGCACCGCGGTGGCCGACGCGGCGACCCTGATCGGCCGGGGCGACCTGGACCGGGTCGTCGTCGCGGCCGGCTACCTGGTCGAGCCGGACCAGTACGCGCTCTTCGACGCCGGCCGGGCGTTAGCCGCCGACGGGGCGGTCCGACCGTTCAGCGCCGGCCGGCAGGGGTTGCTGCTCGGCGACGGGGTGGCCGCCGTGGTGCTGGAGTCACCCACCGCCGCCGCCCGCCGGGGCGCCCCCACCCTCGCCACCGTGCCCGGCTGGGGCCGGGCCGGGGACGCGTACCACCCCTGCCAGCCCGACCCGCAGGGGAGCGGGCTGGCCCGGGCGGTCGCCGCGGCGGTGCGCCGGGCCGGGCTGCCGGCCGAGGCGCTCGGCTACGTCAACGCCAACGCCACCGGCACCCCGTACAGCGACGCCGCCGAGGCGGCGGCGCTGCGCCGGGTGTTCGGCGACCGGGCCGGCCGAATCCCGGTCAGCTCCACCAAGTCGGTGCACGGGCACGCCCTCGAAGCGTCCGGGCTGCTCGAACTGGTGGTCACCGTGCTGGCGCTGCGGCACGGCAAGCTGCCGGTCAACGCCGGGTTCCTCGGCCCGGACGACACCTGCCCACTGGACGTGATCACCGACGCGCCCCGGCCGGCGGTCACCGACTACGCGCTGACCCTCAACGCGGCCTTCGGCGGCGCCAACACGGCCCTGCTGGTCGGTGCGCCGTGATCGCCGCGAGCGGGCTGCGGGTCCTCGCCGAGGCGCGCTGGCCGGAACCCGGCGACGGGGCGCCGCCCCCGGTGCCCGGGTTCGTGCACTCGGCGTTCCCGCCGCTGGTGGCCGCGGTCGCCGACCGCTGCCTGACCCGCCGGCACGGCGCGTGTCCCGTACCGGCCGGCATCCGCACGGCGGTCGTGCTGATCAGCGCCAGCGGCGACCGGGCCAGCGCGGAGCACGTCCGGGCCACGGTCGCCGCCGGCGGCCGGATCGGGCCGCTGTTCTTCTTCCAGTCGGTGCCGAACAGCGTGGCCGGGCACGTCGCGGCGCGCTGGGGACTGGACGGCCCGGTGGTCTGCCTGAGCCCGACCGGGGAGCCGCGGGCCGACGGCACGGCCGAGGCGGAACTGCTGCTGTACGACGGCGACGCCGACGAGGCGTTGCTGGTCCTGATCGAACAGGCGCCGGACGGGACGCCGGGCGAGGCGACCGCGGTGCTGCTGGGGGAAGGAACGCCATGAGGAGCAAGGGACTACGCGGCGCGCTGGCCGCCGACACGGCGCTCGGCGCGGGCAACGTGCTGGCCCGGGTGCTGGCCCACGGCGCCGACCCGGACGGCCCGGGGCTCACCTTCGACACCCCCGTCGACGGTCACCCGGCCGAGCACCCGCTGACCCTCGGCCAGCTCGCCGAGCGGGTCGCCGCCCGGGCCGCCTGGCTGCACCAACGCGGAGTGCGGCGGCGGGACCCGGTCGCCGTGTGGGCCGGCACCGCCGCCGACATGGTGCTGTCGTTCCTGGCGTTGACCCGGCTCGGCGCGATCCCCGCGCTGATGAACGGCAAGCTGCGGCCGGAGATCGCCGCCGAGTACATCCGCCGGCTGCGGGCCGCCGGGGTGCTCGCCGACGCCGCCCACGCCGCGGCCCTGCACGGGCACGACCTCGGTGCCCCGCTGCTCGGCGAGCCCGCCGAGGCGGGCGCCGGCGACCCGGCCGCCGCTCCGGCCCACCACCGGCATCACCCGGACGACCCGGTCGTCATCACCCACACCTCCGGCACCACCGGCGTGCCGAAGGCCGTGCTGCACTCGCACGCCAGCCTGTTCGCCGCCACCCGGCACCTGCTGTCCATGCCGCAGGCGCAGGGCACCGGCCGGATCCTCAACGCGCTGCCCGCCCCACACACCGCGACGGTGCTGATGGTCAACCAGGCGCTCGGCAACCGGGCGGAGATGTACCTGCTGTCCGAGCAGGGCGGCGAGCGGGTGCTCGACGCGATCCAGCGGTGGCGGCCGGACGGAGTCTTCGGGTTCTCCGTCACCTGGGCGGAACTGGCCCGCTTCGACCTGTCCGGCTACGACCTCGACTCGGTGCGGCTGTGGTTCAACACCGGCGACTGCTCACACGAGCCGCACGTGCGGCGGCTGGTCAAGGTCGGCTCGCGGGACGTGGTGACCCGGGAGGGCGTGACCCGGGTACCGGGGTCGGTTTTCATCGACGGGCTGGGCTCCAGCGAGATGGGGCACTCGATGTTCCACATCACCCACACCGTCGACACCGACCGGTACGGCCGCTGCGTCGGCCGCCCGTACCGGTTCACCAAGGTCGCCGTCCTCGACGACGACGGCGACGAACTGCCCCCGGGGCAGGTCGGCTGGCTCGGCATCGACTCGCCGTCGCTGTTCCGCGGCTACTGGAACGACTCGGTCACCACCTACCGGTCCCGGCTGCGCGGCTGGTACCTCACCGGTGACCTGGTCTACGCCGACGACGAGGGGCGCTACTACCACCTGGACCGGGCCGTCGACTCGGTCGACGCCGGCGACGGGAAGCGCTTCTTCACCGCGCTGTCCGAGGAGCGGATCCTCGCCGCCTGCGCCGACGTCACCGACTGCACGGTGGTGATCGTCAAGGAGGGCGACCGGGCCGGCCGACCACTCCGGCTCGACTCGTCCGACGCCGCGCCGCGACCCCCGGTCGTCACCGACGTGCTCCTCGAACTGGCCGCCGGGGCCGACCCGGCGGAGGACCGCACCGAGCGGATCCGCGCCGCGCTCGGCCCGGACCTGGCCGCCACCCTGCGCCGGGTGGTGCCGGTCCGCGCCGACGACCTCCCGGTCACCGTGACCGGCAAGGTCCGCAAGGTGGCGCTGCGCGAGCGCTACCTGACCGAGTCGGCGTCATGACCGCCGTCATCACCGGCATGGGGCTGTTCACCCCGGCCGGCCGGGGCGTCGAGGAGACCTTCGACGCGCTCACCACCGGCCGGTCCGGGCTGCGCCGCCCGCCCGAGGGGCACCCGGCCCGGGACTGCCTGGAGGTGGCCGGGATGCTGCCGGAGGTGGATCCGCGCAGCGTCGCCTCCGGGCCGGAGACGAAGGTGCTCGACCGGATCGTGCTGCTCGCCCTGATCACCGCCGCCGAGGCGCTCGCCGACGCCGGCATCGAGGTGGGGCGGGACGTCGACCCGGACCGGATCGGGGTGATCGTCGGCGGCGTCGGCGGCATGTCCACGCTGGAGAGCCAGGTGCTCGCCCGGGCCGCCCGGGGCCGGGCCGCGGTCAGCCCGTACCTGCTGACCGGGATCCTGCCGAACATGCCGTCGGCCCGGATCGCCATCGCGCACGGCATCCGGGGCTACAGCTCGGCGGTGGGCACGGCCTGCGCGTCCGGCGCCCAGGCGGTCGCCGACGCGGTCCGGCTCATCCGCGCCGGCGAGGCCGACGTGGTGCTCTGCGGGGCGAGCGAGGCACCGCTGTTCCCGACCTTCGCCGACACCTTCGGCAACGCCCGCGCGCTGGCCCGCGGCTGGGCCGAGCCGACCGAGGCCAGCCGCCCGTTCGACAAGCGGCGCAACGGGTTCGTCCTCGCCGAGGGAGCGGCGCTGCTGGTGCTGGAACGCGCCGAGCACGCCGCCGCCCGCGGCGTCACCGGCTACGCCGAGGTCGCCGGGTACGGGGTGAACAGCGACGCGTACCACCCGACCGCGCCCCGGCCGGACGGCGCCGGGGCGGCCGGCTGCATGCGCCGCGCCCTGGCCGGCGGGGGCGCCGAGCCGGGCCAGGTCGGCTACGTCAACGCGCACGGCACCGGCACGAAGCTCGGCGACATCGCCGAGACCACCGCGCTGGCCGAGGTGTTCGGCGTCGGCGGGGTGCCGGTCAGCTCCACCAAGGCACTCACCGGGCACCTGCTGGGCGCCTCCGGGGTGCTGGAGGCCGCGGCGACCGCGCTGGCGCTCGGCCGCGGGCTGCTGCCGCCCACCTACCACCTCGACGACCCGGACCCGGACTGCGCGGCGGACCACATCCGCACGGCGCCCCGGGCCACCCGGGCCGAGTACGCACTGACCAACTCGTTCGGGTTCGGCGGCCAGAACGTCAGCCTGCTGCTCCGCCGCGCCGTGCCGGCGCGGCGGGCCGCCGGCGCCGCG
Source organism: Micromonospora sp. NPDC047738 (assembly GCF_040642675.1). NCBI lineage: Bacteria > Bacillati > Actinomycetota > Actinomycetes > Micromonosporales > Micromonosporaceae > Micromonospora > Micromonospora sp. NPDC047738. The sequence continues at coordinate 367,006 of NZ_JBEYSO010000004.1, read as the reverse complement.
ACGCCGGCCGCCGGGGCGGGGAGGTGATCCGACGTTCCACCCCGGGCGGCGCAGGCCCGGGACGGCAGTCACGGGGGGACATCGGGAAAGGCTGACAGATGGACATCAACGGAATAGACCACATCGAACTGTACGTGGGGGACGCCCGGCAGGCCGCCTTCTACTTCGGCACCGCGGTCGGGTTCCGGCTGCGCGGCCAGGGCGGCCCGGAGACCGGGCTCGCCGACCAGCGCTCGCTGCTGCTGGCGCAGGCCGACATCCGGATGCTGCTCACCTCCGGGCTGACCGCCGAGCACCCGGCGTCGGCGTACGTGCAGCGGCACGGCGACGGCATCGCGGTGGTGGCACTCGAGGTCGACGACGCCGCCGGGGCGTACGCGGAGCTGGTGGGCCGGGGGGCCGCCGGGCTGACCCCGCCGCGGACCTTCACCGGCGCGGACGCCGAGGTGGTGACCGCGGAGGTGGGCGGCTTCGGCGACGTGGTGCACCGCCTGGTCGAGCGGCGCGGCGACCGCACGGAGTTCCTGCCGGGTGCGGTCGAGTCGCTGCCGGCCGGCGACGACGACAAGCTGCTCGCCGCGATCGACCACCTGGCGGTCTGCGTGCCGCCCGGCCAGCTCGACGGGACCGTCGCGCACTACGAGCGGGTGTTCGGCTTCGCGCAGATCTTCGAGGAGCACATCGAGGTCGCCGGGCAGGCGATGAACTCCAAGGTGGTGCAGAGCCCGTCCGAGCGGGTCACGGTTGTGCTGCTGGAGCCGGACACCAGCCGCCGGCCCGGGCAGATCGAGGACTTCCTGCGCTGGCACGCCGGCGCGGGGGTGCAGCATCTCGGGCTGCGCACCGACGACATCGTCACCGCGGTCGGCGCCCTCGCCGAGCGGGGGGTCCGCTTCGCCGGCACCCCCGCCGCCTACTACGACGACCTGGAGCGGCGCGTCGGGCCGGTCGACGCGCCACTGGACCGGCTGCGCGACCTGAGCATCCTGGTCGACTCCGACCACGGCGGCCAGCTCCTGCAGATCTTCACCGAGTCGATGCACGTGCGCCGCACCCTCTTCCTCGAACTCATCGAGCGGCGCGGGGCGCGCACCTTCGGCAGCGGCAACATCAAGGCGCTCTACGAGGCCAAGGAACGGGAACTGGCCGCGGCGGGGGCGAGTGCCGCCGCCGCGGCCGCCACCGCGGGAGGGGTTGGGGCATGACCACCACACATCCGGTGCTGACCGCCGAGGAGCAGGCGCTGCTGCCGTCCGACGAGGACGTGCGCCACTACGCCGAACACGGCTGGTACCTGTCGAAGAAGCTGTTCACCGACGACGAGGTGGACGAGCTGCTCGCGGCAACCGACCGCTACTACGCCGGGGAACGCGACCGGCGGCTGCCCGTGCGGCCGCCGAAGCTGGCGTACTGGGAGCCGGCGTTGGGGGACGTGCAGCGGCACAACGACTACGTGCACTACGAGCACGACGTCATCGGCCGGATCCTGCGCAAGCCGTTGATCGGGGCGGTGGCCGCCCGGCTGGCCGGGGCCGAGGAGATCCGCGTCTTCCAGTCTACGCTGATCTACAAGCCGCCGATCTCCGGCGAGCCGTCCAACATCGTGCCCTGGCACTTCGACAAGCACTACTGGGCGGCGCTGTCGTCGGAGCGGATGCTCACCGCGTTCATCCCCTTCCACGACTGCGGGGAGGAGATGGGCACCATCACCATGGTTGACGGGTCGCACCGCTGGCAGGAGATCGGCGCCGACGACACCGTGGTCCGGCACTTCGCCGACCGGGACCGCGACCAGCTCGAGGCGATGCTCGCCGAGAACGCCGCCCACAACCACGCCGAGATTCGCAAGATCCCCATGGTCATCCCCAAGGGGCACATGAGCTTCCACCACTGCCGGATCTACCACGGCAGCGGCCCGAACGTCAGCGGCCGGCCCCGCCGGGCGATCTCGCTGCACCTGCAGGACGGCGGCAACGGCTGGCGGGAGTATCCGCTCTCCGACGGCACGCTCGCCGCGTACAACCACGACGTGCTGGTCCGCCGCACCCCCGACGGCCGGCCGGACTACGCGGACCCCGAATTCTGCCCGGTCATCTGGCGCGACCGCGCCCAGCAGGGAGGCTGAACATGTCACGGTACGACTGGGGTAGGACGCACCCGGGCATCGAGCGGCTGGAGCGGGCGGTGACCGACCGCCGCGACGTGGTGGTCAAGCACCCGCTCTACGCCAACCTGGACACCCATGACGCGCTGGTCACGTTCATGGAGCACCACGTCTTCGCGGTGTGGGACTTCATGTCGCTGCTCAAGTCGTTGCAGCGCCAGCTCACCTGCGTGACCGTCCCGTGGATCCCCACCGGCCCGACCGGTAGCCGCCGCCTCATCAACGACATCGTCATGGTCGAGGAGAGCGACGAGCTGGGCGACGGTTACATCAGCCACTTCGAGCTCTACGTGCAGGGCATGGCGGAGGCCGGCGCGGACACCACCGCCGTGGAAAAGCTGGTCGACCTGCTGCGCGCCGGCCGGCCGGTGACCGAAGCTCTGGTCGAGGCCGGGGTGCCGGCCCCGTCCGCGGCGTTCGCCGGCACCACCTGGCGGATCATCGACAGCACCCCGGTGCACTGCCAGGCGGCGGCCTTCGCGTTTGGCCGCGAGGACCTCATCCCCGAGATGTTCACCCAGGTCGTCGCCGTCAACGAACGCAGCCAGCGGCTCAACAAGTTCGTCGACTACCTGGAGCGGCACATCGAGGTTGACGGGGAGCAGCACACCCCGATGGCCATGCAGATGCTCGCCGACCTGTGCGGCGACGACGACGCCAAGTGGCAGCAGTGCGCGGACACCGTCAACGCCGCGCTCGCCGCCCGGGCCAAGCTCTGGGACGACATCCTCGCCGCGATCAAGGAGGAGCGCCCGGCGTGACCCACAACCCGGTCGGGCTCTACCGGACGGTACGGCTGATCCGCCGCTTCGAGGAGCTGGCCATCGAACTGGTCCGCGCCGGGGAGATCGTCGGCGGCATCCACCCGTACCTCGGGCAGGAGGGGATCGCCGCCGGGGTCAGCGCCGCGCTGCGCGACGACGACCTGGTGACCGGCACCCATCGCGGGCACGGGCACGTGCTCGCGAAGGGCGCCGATCCGGCCCGGATGCTCGCCGAGCTCTGCGGCCGGGTCACCGGCCTCAACCGGGGCCGGGGCGGGTCGATGCACGCCGCCGACTTCGGCGTCGGGGTGCTCGGCGCCAACGCCATCGTCGGGGCCGCCGGCGCGATCCTCACCGGGGCGGTGTGGGCACGCCGGCGGCGCGGCGACGACATCGTGGGGGCGACCTTCTTCGGTGACGGCGCGGTCAACGAGGGGATGCTGCTGGAGGCGTTCAACCTGGCCGCGCTCTGGCGGGTGCCGGTGCTGTTCGTCTGCGAGAACAACGGATACGCCACCACCATGCCCGTCGCGGGCGCGGTCGCCGGCACCATCGGCGGCCGCGCGGCGGCGTTCGGCATGCCGGCGACCGTCGTGGACGGGCAGGACCCCGAGGAGGTACGCGACGCCACCGCCGCCGCCGTCACCCGGATGCGCGCCGGTGGCGGCCCGGAACTGGTGGAGGCGCACACCTACCGGTTCGACGCCCACCACACCTTCGAGCACGTGGTCCGCCTCGACTACCGCCCGCCAGCCGAGGTGGCCCGGGGCCGCGCCCGCGACCCGGTCGCGATCCAGGGCGCGCGGCTGCCACGGTCGGTTCGGGACGCCGTCGACGCCGAGGTCGAGGCGACCCTGGCGGCGGCCGTCGAGTACGCCCTGGCCAGCCCGGCCCCGGACCCGGCCGGGGCGTTGGAGCACCTGTACGCCAGCGGGCTGACCGCCCGGACCGGAGGTGGCTGATGCCCCGGCTGTCCTACCGCAGGGCGCTCACCCGCGCGCTCGCCGACGAGATGACCCGCGACGAGTCGGTCTTCCTGCTCGGCGAGGACATCCGGGTGGCCGCCGCGAACGTCACCTCCGGGCTGCTCAAGCGGTTCGGGCCGGAGCGGGTCGTCGACACCCCGCTGTCCGAGCAGGCGTTCACCAGCTTCGCCACCGGCGCCGCGCTGGCCGGGCTGCGGCCGGTGCTCGAGTTCCAGATCCCGTCGCTGCTCTTCCTGGTCTTCGAGCAGATCGTCAACCACGCCCACAAGTTCCCGCTGATGACCGGCGGGCAGTGCGCCGTGCCGGTCACCTACCTGGTGCCCGGTTCCGGCTCCCGGACCGGCTGGGCCGGGCAGCACTCCGACCACCCGTACAGTCTCTTCGCCCACGTCGGGGTGACCACCGTGGTGCCGGCCACCCCGGCCGACGCGTACGGGCTGCTGGTGTCGGCGATCCGCTGCGACGACCCGGTGGTGGTGTTCGCCCCCGCCGGGGCGATGGACCTCCGGGCCGACGTGGCCGACCCGGCCCCGGTGCCGCTCGGCCGGGGCGTGGTCCGCCGGGTCGGCACCGACGTCACCGTGGTCGCGGTCGGGCACCTGGTGCACGACGCGCTGGCCGTCGCCGGCGACCTCGCCGGCCAGGTGTCGGTGGAGGTCTTCGACCCCCGGACGCTGTACCCGTTCGACTGGGACGGGCTGGTCGAGTCGGTGTCCCGTACCGGGCGCCTCGTGGTGGTGGACGACTCCAACCGGTCCTGCGGCATCGCCGGCGAGATCATCGCCACTGTGGTCGAACGGGTCCGGCTGCTCGCGCCGCCGCGCCGGGTCACCCGCCCGGACGGCGCCGTGCTGCCCTTCGCGCCCGCCCTGGACCGGGCCGTGCAGCCCGGCCGCGACCAGCTCACCGCCGCCATCCAACTCACCGTGAAGGACGGTTGACCGATGGACCCGAACTACCCGTGGCCGCCCGCCGAGCAGGCGTGGACCGACCTTCCCGAGTCGACCCGCAGGGCGATGGTGGCCGCCGGCGCCGCCGAATGGGAGCGGATCTACCACGGCCGGGCGACGTACAACAAGCAGTGGCGGCTGGCCCGGCCACCGGTGCTCACCGCCGACGCTTTCCGCGAGCTGAACGAGGTCTGCGACCGGATCGCCCAGCTCATCCTGGAGGCGTGCCAGCGGCGTGCCCGCACCGCCGGCGAGCTGCGCCGGCTACTCGACGTGCCGGCGGGGGAGACCAAGCTGCTCGACGAGGACGAGCCGCTGCACGAGGGGCTGCTCGCCGCGTACCGGCCGGACGTGCTGCTCTCCGGCGGGGTGCCGTGCATCGTGGAGTACAACATCGACAGCAGCCTCGGTGGCGGCTTCGACGCGGACACCGTGATCTACCGGTATGCCGACCTCTACCGCCAGCACGGCCTGCTCGACGGGCTGCCGGCCCGCCCGGCGCCGTCCCTGCTGGACCAGCGGTTCGTGGCGATCCGGGACACCCTCGGGCTGGCCGAGGGGGCCCGGGTGGCGCTGCTGATGGACTTCGACGCCGAGTACCCGGGGCTGGACGACCCGGAGACGTTCGTCCGGATCCTCTCCCCGCTCGCCGACCAGGCCGAGCGGTTCGGCATCGACCTGGTCATCGCCCCGGTCTCCACCGCCACCCTGGACGAGGGGCAGCGACTGGTGGTCGGCGGTGGCCCGGTGGACGCGCTGTTCCGGCTGTTCGTGCCGAACCGGGTCACCCCCAGCGCCGGTCTGGACGCGGTCGCCGGGGCCCTCGCGGCCGGTACCCTGCCGATGTTCGTCAGCACCGCCGCCTGGCTGCTCAGCAACAAGCTGAACTACGCCTGGCTCTGGGCCGACCTGGCGTTGCTGTCGGCGGCCGACCAGGCGCTGATCCGCCGGTACGTCCCGCACACCGTGGCGCTCACGGCCGACCAGTTGGACCGCGCGCTGGCCGAGCAGGCCGACCTGGTGGCGAAGCCGGCCGGCGGCTCGGCCGGGCACGGGGTGCTGATCGGCCGGGAGATGAGCGCGGTGGCCTGGGAGGACGGCGTCCGCGCCGCGATCGACGCGGGCGGCAACATCCTGCAGCGCTACCACGAGGCCGACCGGGTGGCGATGGACTTCGTGCAGGTCGAGACCGGGGAGACGGTCAGCGCCGAGGTGCCCTACAGCCTTGCCCCGTACCTGTTCGGCCGGACCGGCTCCGGCGCCCTGGCCCGGGTCGGCTACCCCGGCTGCGAGCCGGTGCTCAACCTGGCCCGCGGCGTCCTCCTGACCGGCATCCTCCTCACCGACTGAGCCCGCTCCCCACCCGCCCACCTGCGTTGATCAAGAGGTTTGCGGCGTCCGGAGCCTGGCTCTCGACGCGAACTTCTTGATCAACACGGGGTCAGGGGTGGCGCCAGCGGGTGAGGAGGGCGGCGCAGTAGGCATCGACGGCCATCGAGGGCATCGGGCGGCGGCTGCGGTGGACGGCGGACACCGCCTTCGCGACCGTGGGGTCCCAGCGACGTAGTGGCAACCAGCCGGCGACGTGCGCCTCGTGGCGGGCGGTGCCGGGTCGACCGGCGCCGCTGACGTCGCGTCGTACGGTCGGCCGCAGACCGAGGCGGCGCGTGCTGACGTGGTGGGTGAAGGTACGCGCCAGGGCCCGCATGTCGGCCTCCGTGAAGACCTCGGGCAGCCCGGGCGTCAGGCGGTACAGCACGGCGAAGTCGATGTCGAGCAGCGCGTGGGTGACGTCCTCGGCCTTCGGCACGGCATGGAACAGCGGACGGTAGCGGGAGCCGTCGCGGACCGGATCGCCGGTCTTCGCCCAGCCGCCGTAGACCCGGCCGAACGAGGGCCAGTACGGCCAGACGAAGCCGCCGCCCCGGACCGCGAACTGCCGGCGCAGGGTGCGGGCCATGGCGGCCGCCCGGTCGACGTAGTCGCGGTCGCCGGTCGCGGCGGCCAGCTGGATCAGCGCCCGCCCGACGGCGAGGAACTCGTTGGTGGGCAGTTCGGCACCGGCGAACCCGACGGGCTCGTCCGGCAACCAGGCGTAGTAGCCCTCCCCGTCGGCGGAGACCCGCCACTGGTGGTCGTGCACGGCGAGCGCCTCGTGCGCCACGGCGAGATAGTCGTCGGTACGCGCCGTGACGGCGGCCGGCACCAGGTCGGGCTGTTCACGGGCGAGCCGGGCGAGACCGGCGAGCGGATAGGTGATCATCCCGGTCTGCGCCGCCAGGACCACCCGCGCCGGCCGGCACGGGTAGCTGCCCGGCCGGACCCGGCGTGGGTCGGGCGCACCGGTCGCCGCCGCCCCGGCACCCGGCGGCCCGGCGAGCAGGTCCACGGTCACCGGCGCGGCGGCACTGTGCTGCGCGTAGGCCAACCGGTCGGCGCGGCGCGGGTCGGTGGGATCGAGGCTGAGCTCGGCCAGCACGATCGGCGGCCGGTCGCCGCCCGGGGTGACCGTGAGCGCGAACCGGCCGTCCGCGACCGGGGTGACCTGGACGGTCGCCTTCAACCCGTGCGGTGGGAGGTGGTGCACGTGCAGGGCCGGCGCGCCGGTCAGGTCCGGGACCACGGCGGTGGCCACGGTGAACTTGCTGGCGGAACTCCACACCGGCAGGCTCTGGCCGCGGTGGTCCCGCACGCCCCGCAGGTGGTCCCGAGCCGCGATGACCGCGTCCGCCATGCGTACCAGGCGATCAAGGTAGCCGGGGTCGCCGGTGGCCTCCGCCATGAGCAGGTACGCCTGCATCCGCCAGGCGAGCCCCCAGCCGAGCGCGCCGGCGTCGTTGTCCGGCACGACCGGGTCAGCTGACCCCAGGGAGGGAAGGACCGCTTCGACCGCGTCGAACAGCCCGTCGTCGCTGGTGGACGCTGCTCCGCGGGTCGTCGTGAACAGTGGCGGCATCCCGGGATTGTGCCATCACCGGGGTTCGATCTGTGTCCCCTCGGACACGTGGCGTGGCGACGTGGTCAGGTGGGCGGCCAGCACGCGGAGGGTCTCGGCGGTGGCGATGGCGTCGCTGCGGGCGCTGCCGTGCCGGCCGTCGCCGCTGTACAGCGACGGGTCGGCGACGGCCGGGTGGTCGGTGAGGTGCACGTGCAGGGTGCCGAGCCGCTCGGCCAGCCGACCGGTGTGGGTCGACAGTTGCCGCATCCGCTCCCGCAGACCCGCTCGCAGCGCCTCGGGGACGGCGGGGCTGTGCGAGACGTCGAACATGCCGACCGTGATCACACTCGCCCCGGCGTCCTGGAGGGCGGTGATCATCACGGACAGTTCGGCGTCGACCGCGTCCGGGTCGTACCCGGGCCGGAAGGCGTCGTTGCCGCCGCACACCACCAGCGCCAGGTCCGGGCCGAACGCCAGCGCCGACGCCAGCTGGGCCGCCCGCACCTCGTGCGCGCGCAGCCCACGCCGCCCCAGGTTGCGGTAGGCCAGTCCGGGCTGGACCGCGCGCAGCTCGGCGGCGATCCGGTCGGCCCACTGCAGGTCGGAGTAGCCGTCGACCGGCTCGCACAGCCCCTCGGCGACACTGTCGCCCAGCACCACGAACCGCCGCCACGGATGCCCCCGCAGCAGCTCGGCCGCCTCGCCCGAGCGGAGGCACCACGGATCCGTCGCTTCGGTCAACGTCGATCCCACCCCCGCACGCTAACCCACCCGCCCTCGATGCGTCGATCATGAGGTTGGCGGCCCTTCACCCGGCGTGTCGCGCCGCTGACCCCATGACCAACCGCCGCAATGGAGGGATGCGGGTGCAGGTGGCGGTGTGCGGGCCGGCGAAGGCGTCGCCGGGCGAGGAGGCGTGGGCGCGGCGGGTGGGGGAGCTGCTCGCGCAGCACGGGGCCGTCGTGCTCTGCGGCGGGGGAGGCGGGGTGATGGCCGCCGTCGCCGCCGGCGCCCGGTCCCGCGGCGGCCTGGTGGTCGGGGTACGCCCCGACGACGGCACCGACCCGGGTGAGGCCGACGTGTCGGCGGCGGTGGTGACCAACATGGGACAGGCCCGCAACGCGATCCTGGTGTGGAGCGCCGACGCGGTGATCGCCGTCGGCGGCTCGTGGGGCACCCTCAGCGAGGTGGCGCTGGCGATGCGGCGCGGTGTCCCGCTGGCCGTGCTCGGCGGCTGGCAGATCCTCGACCCGGCCGGTGCTCCGCTGCCCGGCCCGCGGCACGTCGACACCCCGGAAAAGGCGGTCGACGTCGCGCTGCGCCGGCCGGGCTGACCAGGTCAGCCGAGCAGCGACAGCAGCTCCTCCGGCCGGCCGGCGGCCAGGTCCGCCGGCTCCGCGGCGTCGTACTGGTGGCCCCAGCCGGCCGCCACGGCCAGCGCGCCGCTGCTCCGGGCGGCCCGCAGGTCGAGCGGCGAGTCACCGACGTACGCGGCACGGTGGGGATCGAGCCCCAGCAGCCGGCAGGCCAGCTCGACGCCGTCCGGGTGCGGCTTGGGCCGCGCGACCTCGTCCCCGCCGAGGACCACCCGGAAGTGGCCGCGCAGGCCGGCCCGGTCGAGCAGGATCTCGGCGGCCCGGTGGCTGGCCCCGGTGAAGAGACCGACCGGCACCCGGCCGGCGACGTCGGCGAGCACGTCCGCGACGCCGGGATAGACGGTGACCTGCCCGGCGAGCGTGGCCAGGTGAGCGTGGTAGGCGGCGAGGTCCGCGTCGGTGGCCGGCCGCCCGATCAGATGCGTCAGCAGCGCGGCCGGCGGACCGAGCGAATACCCCGCGATGATCTCGGCGTCGGACAGCGCCGGCCCGCCGCCGTCCACGATGGCGGCCCGGTACGCCGCCGGCACCACCGCGTGCGACTCGATCAGGGTGCCGTCCATGTCGAAGACGATCCCGTCCACCCGCGCGTGCCCCCGCCGGGTACGTTCCGGCGAGCCGGAACGCGGGGCAGCGCTCACCGGGACTCCGCCCGGTGGGCGGCGGCGAGCCGTTTCGGGGCGCGGGCGTACCACGCCTCGGTGATCAGCTCGGTCAGCTCCGCGACGTCGATCCGGTCCAGGCGGACCAGCACGGCCGGATAACCGTCGAAGTGCGGTGTGGTGAAGTAGACGGTGGGATCATCGGCCAGCAGCGCCTCCTTGGCGCCCAGGTCGGGCACCCGGACGCCGAGGATCGGGCCGTCGGGGGCGGCGTCGCCCAGGGCGTCGAGGTCGGCGCGGCGCAGCGGCCGTTCCCAGACGAAGGACTTGTCCCGGACCCGCCAGGCGGGCAGGTCGTCGTGGCTGCCCCGCTCGGTGGTCTCCGGCAGGGCGAGCGCGATCCGGCGTACGTCATCCCAGGTCGCCATGGGCCGACTCTAGTGGCTCAAGCGATGTGACACAGGGCGCCCGCGCCCGACCGGCCGCACGTGCCGAGGCTGCACCACCGGCGCAGCCCGCTGTCGTCGAGGAACAGCCAGCCGCACGCCGGATCGGGGCAGGTCCGGATGGTGAGCCGGCGTGGGTCGGCGAGGAGTTCCGCAGCGCTCCAGGCGACCGCGTGCACCGGAAGCCGCAGCCCGGCCCGCAGGTCCGGCCACCATCGGCCGCGGCCGTCCACCCCGCGTCGGAACACCTGCACCTGGGCGGCCGCCTCGGCGTGGCGGGCCACCGCGTCGAAGGCGCGGTAATCGTCCGGGGTGGTCAGGCAGGCGTACAACCGGGCGCGCAACGTCCGAGCCTCGTCGAGCACGGCGGCGGCGTCGCGGGGATCCCGCCGGGCCAGTTCGATGAGCCGGGCCACCGCGACGTCGTCGACCAGCCCGACGTGACCGGCCCACACCGCCAGGGTGCGGTAGCCGCGCAGCCACTCGGCGCCGGGCAGTGGCGCCGGGTGCTGCCAGCCGGCGAAGGTGTTGCAGAATTCGAGCGCCGGGTGCCCGCCGACGCTCCATGGCAGGCTCTCACCGCGTACCCGTACCTCGTACATTCGGCGGCCCGGGCGGTCGAGCCGGTGGTCCGCGCGGAGGATCCGCCGGTGCACCTCGCGCAGCCTCGTCCCGGGATCGACGCCGAGGTTCTCCACCAGGGCGTGCCAGGTGGTCTGGTAGAGGGTCAGCGCCTCGGCCTGCCGGCCACCCTGGTACAGCGCGGTCATCAGGGTGCCGACGAGCTGTTCCCGGGTCGGGTGCCGGGCGACCAGCGGGGCCAGCTCGGCGGCCACCCGGGCGTGCTGGCCGAGCGCGAGCTGGGCCTCGGCCCGCAGTTCGACACCGGTGAGGCGGAGCTCCTCCAGCGGCCCGTGCAGCCGCTCGCGCAGCTCGTCGTCGGCGGTGTCGGCGAGCAGCGGGCCGCGCCAGAGGGCCAGCGCCCGATCGAGCAGGGACAGCCGCTCGGCCGGGTCGGTGGCGTCGCTGGCCCGGTAGCTGAGGCGGCTGAACTCGTTGATGTCGATCTGATACCCGTCGGCCTCCACCAGGTAGCCGTCGCGTCGGCTGCCGATCGTGACCCGGTACGGCACGAGGGCGGCGCGGAGCCGCCCGACGTACGTGTGCACGACGCCCCGGGCCGAGGCCGGCGGCTGGCCGTTCCAGAGCAGGTCGATGAGCCGGTCGGTGCGCACCAGGCGGCCCGGGTCGAGCAGCAGGAGGGCGAGGAGGCAGCGCTCCTGCCGCCGGTTGCTGAGCGCGACCGGTTCGCCGTCCTGGTAGGCCTCGAACGGGCCGAGCAGTCGGAACTCCATGTCAGGTTGACCGCCTGGCACCCGCCTCAGGTTGTCGTCTCCAACGAGCGGGTGCTCGCACCCGGAGTTCGATCACGGCGCGCGGGTGACGGACCGCGTGGTGAGGATCTGGTGAGCGGCGTCGGCGAGCCTGGGTCCTGATCGTGCGTCAAGAATGGAGTGATCATGCGTCGGATGTTCAACCTCGGGGCCGCCCTCGTCGTAGGCGCCCTGGTGGCCACGGTGTCCACCACTCCGGCCGGGGCGGCCGGGAACGGGGGCGGGCACGGCTGGGTGCCGGCTCCGCAGCAGCCGTTCGACCAGCCTGCCGGTGCCCGGTGCGACTTCCCGATCCACGTCGAGGCCGTGGTGGACGAGGTCCGCAAGAAGGTGCTGGCGGAGTTCCCGGACGGTTCGCCGCGTCGGGAGCTGTACCAGGGCGCGCTGCTGACCAAGGTGACGAACACCGCGACCGGGGTCAGCACCCTGCTGGACGCGGGCGGCATGGCGATGGTCGAGTACGCCACGGACGGCTCGACGACCTGGTACGTGACCGGGCCGGTGCTGTTCGGTTTCGGCGAGAACGGAGGCAACCTGCCGCGCGGCGCGTGGCTCATCGACGGGCAGTTCGTCGTCGAGTTCTCCCCGACGAACTTCAAGACCCTCACCATGGTGCATGGCACGACCCACAACGTCTGCACGGACCTGGACTGACGTCGGGGTGGTGGCACGGCCCGGCTCAGGCCGGGGTGGACATCGCCGGCTCCGCCGCCGGGCGGTCGGCGCGCGACCGGGTCAGCAGCAGCGGCCCCACGGTCAGCACCAGACAGGCCACCGCCATCACCAGCAGCGCCGGGGCCAACTCGAGGGCCGCCACCGACCAACCGCCGAGCAGCGCCCCCACCGGCAGGCCCAGGAAGGCCACCGACCCGGAGATGCCCAGCACCCGGGTCTGCAGCGGCGCCGGCACCCGCTCGTACAGGGCCGCGCCGAGCAGCGGGTTCACCGCCGCGATCGCCACCCCGGACAGGAACGTCACGGTGAGCACCACCACCAGTTCGTCGCTGAGGGCGAGCGCCAGCAGCCGGGGTGCGCCGCTGAGCGCCAGCCCCAGCGCGAAGGTCGACCGGCGGGGCAACCGCGTGCCGGCCAGCGTGAACAGCAGGTTGCCCAGCAGCGCCCCGCCCGAGAACACGCCGAGCACCAGGCCGAAGCCGGCCGGGTCGCCGAGCACCCGGTCCACCCAGAGCGGGATCCACACCGCGACGCTGGCGTTGGCGAACATGTTCGACGCCGAGACCACCACCAGCATGGTCAGCAGCGTCCGGTCGGTGCGCAGGTAGCCGAAGCCGCCGCGCAGCGCCCGCAGGTAGCTCTCCCGGGGCGCCGGCTCCGCCGGGGCGGGTGGCCGGACCAGCACCCCGATGAGCAGCGCGCAGACCGCGAAGGTGGCCGCGTCGATCCAGATCGCCCGGGTCACTCCCACCCAGTCGATCAGCAGCCCGCCGAGCACCGCCCCGAACAGCGTCATGCCCCGGGCCAGGCCGTCGTAGGCGGAGGTGAGCCGGATCAGCGGCACACCGGCGCGCTCGGCGGCGGGCTTGAACAGCACATGCTTGACCCGGTCGCCGATGCCGCGCAGCCCACCGGCCACCGCGACCAGCGCCAGCAGCGCCCCGAACCCCAGCCAGGGAGCCAGCGCCACCACCGCCATCGCCGCCGCGCTCGCGGCGTCGACCGTGACGGCGGTACGCCGCACCCCGAACCGGTCCGCCCACGGGGTCGCGAGGGCGCTGGAGAGCATGTACGGCAGGGTCTCCGCCGCCGCGACCAGACCCATCCGGGTCGGGCTGCCGGTGGTCTCCAGCACCAGCCAGGGAATGGCCACCACCGAGATCCGGGTGCCCAGGTTGGACAGCAGATCCGCGCCGACCAGGGTGTACAGCTCCCGACGCGGGGTCACGCCGGGCTGCCGATCACCGTGCCCACCGCGTCCGTGTCGGTCGGATGGGCGGCGGCGTACCGGGCGCGCAGGGCCCGCTTGTCCACCTTGGCGGAGCGGTTCAGCGGCAGCGCGTCGACGAACTCCACCGCGCCGGGCGCCCAGGTCTCGCTCAGCTCACGGGTGACCAGCGCGATCAGGTCGCCCCCGGTCACCGTCGCCCCCGGCGCGGGCACCACGTACGCGTACGGCAGCTCACCGGCCACCGGGTCCGGTACGCCGATGACGGCGGCGGCGCGTACCTCGGGGTGGGCGGCGAGCACGTCCTCGATCGGGCGGGAGTAGATCGGCCAGCTTCGCTGCCGGGTGAGGATCCGGTCCTGGAGCCGGTCGACCAGGTAGAGGTAGCCGTCGGTGTCGAGGTGGCCGATGTCGCGGGTCCGTACCCAGCCGTCGACCAGCGTCTCGGCGGTCAGTTCGGGCTGGCCGTGGTAGCCGGCGAAACTGAGCTTGGTGCGTACCCACACCTCGCCGTCTTCGCCGGGCGGCAGCACCCGGCCGTCGGGGTCCCGGATCTCCACCGCCACGTCCCCGTACGGCCGGCCGCAGGAGCGCAGCCGCTCCGGGTGTTCCGGGTCGTCGGTCAGCCCGGGCAGGGCACAGATCACCACGGCCTCGCTCAGCCCGTACACGATGCGCAGGCACGGGCCGAAGCGCGCGATCGCCTGGCGCAGCCGGGCCGGCGCGGCGGGCCCGGCGCCCACGTTGAACATGAACATGGCGGAGAAGTCGGCGCCGTCCAGCGCCGGATGGTCGAGCACCTCGTAGAGCATCGGCGGGGTGACGAAGGTGGAGGTGAGCCGCTCGGCGTCCACGGTCCGGATGAACGCCTCCGGGTCCCACCGCTCGCGCAGGAACAGCACCCCGCCGGTGAACAGGTTGAACAGCGTGGTGATCTGGCCGCTGGCCAGCCACATCGGCGAGTGCGACAGGTGCCGCAGCAGCGGGAAGCCGGCCGCCCGGAAGTCGGCGGCCAGGGCGAGGACCTGCCGGTAGAAGCTCTCCCGGTGGTGCACCAGCTTCGGCGTGCCGGTGGTGCCGCTGGTCTGCAGGAACGACTCCGGCGCGGGCACCTTGGCGGGCAGTTCCACCGGCTCGCCGCCCGCGGTGAGGTCCGGCCCGGCGCCGTCCGGCCCGAGGCAGAGCACCGGTACGCCGGCCAGCCCGGCGGCGATCTCCGCGCCGACCGGGTCGCGGGGGTCGTGGATGAAGGCGTCGGGGCGGGCCAGCGCGACGAACTCGTCGACCTCCCGCCGCGAGGTCACCGGGGCGATCCACATGCTCCGGCAGCCGAGCAGGTGCAGCGCCAGTTGCAGCAGCGGCCCCTCCACCGGGTTGCCGAGCATCACCAGCACCGCGTCGCCGGGGCGTACGCCGTGCCGCAGCAGCGCGCCGGCCAGGCCCCGCACCTCGGCGGCGACCTCGGCATAGGTCAGCCGGCGATCTCCGCCGACGAGCGCCTCCCGGTCGCCGAACCGGGCGAACAGCTCCAGTGCCTCGTGCACGTAGTTCGGCTGATCAGTCATCGCAGCGCCCCCAGGTGACAGGGTCGGCGACCGCACCGCCGCCGGGTTCGAGCCTAGGCACGCCGGGTCGGGACAGGACAGAGCCGAACGGCGTCGGCCGGCACCCGGCGGACATTCGATCATGTCGATCAGGTTGATTGACGCTCGTCATCATCGACAGCTAGTTTCCGGTCCATCGCCCGGGCCGTGTCGCCGACTCGTGCCACGCCCGGGGCTGCCAACGATGGAGGATCAATGCCGACCCCGAAGAGATGGCACGTCATAGCTTTCGCCGCAACGATGCTGATCGCCGGCACCCCGGCCGTCACCGCCAGCGCCGGCCCCGCCGACAACGACGGCGCCCTGCCGGGGCGTACCGAGTGGGCGGGCAGCTGGGCCGCCGCGGTGACCCGCGGCAACACCGTCGGCCTGACCAACACCGGCCTGAACAACCAGAGCATCCGGATGACCCTGCAGACCACCGTCGGCGGTGACCGGCTCCGGGTCCGGCTGACCAACCTCTACGGCGAGCAGGCCGTGCAGGTCGGGCATGCCACCGTCGCCCGGCCCGACACCACCACCCCCGACGACCTGTCCGACATCGACCCGGCCAGCGTCCACCCGCTGACCTTCGACGGCGCCGCGTCGGCCACCATCCACAAGGGCGCCGAGCTGCTCAGCGACCCCCTGGCCTTCCCGGTGACGGAGCAGGAGGACCTGGTCGTCACCCTCTACTTCCCGGTGCTCACCGGCCCGGTCACCTTCCACGGGCAGTCCCGGGTCACCAACTTCATCGGCGCCGGCGACCTCACCACCGCGGCCGCCGGCACCGGCTTCACCATCCGGCCCAACTGCTGCTGGATGTTCCTGTCCGGCATCGACGTGGAACGCCGGCTCAGCCCCGGCGCGGTGGTCGTGCTCGGCGACTCCATCGGCGACGGCAACGGCAGCACGGCCAACACCGACCGGCGCTGGCCGGACCTGCTCGCCAAGCGGCTCATCGACGCCCGCCCCGAGGTACGCACCCCGGGCGTGCTGAACCTGAGCCTGTCCGGCAACCGGCTCAACCACGAGGGCACCGAGCCCGGCGCGGGCGGCTTCCCCGGCTACTACGAGCTCGGCCCCAACGCGCTGGCCCGGCTCAACGAGGACGTCTTCCCGCAGACCGGGGTGCGGACCCTGATCACCCACCTGGGCATCAACGACATCTGGATGAACGGCGACAGCGCGGAGCGCATCATCGCCTCGCTGCGGCAGATCAACCGGCAGGCCCAGGCCCGCGGCCTGACCAGCCTGGTCGGCACCATCACCCCGTACGAGGGCAACGGCGGCCCCGGGGTGTGGACGCCGGAGAAGGAGACCACCCGGCAGGCGGTGAACAGCTGGCTGCGCGGCACGGGCGCGACCGAGTTCGACGGGGTGCTCGACTTCGACGCGGTGCTGCGCGACCCGGAGCACCCCGCGCGGCTGCTGCCGGCGTACGACGCCGGGGACCACATCCACCCGAACGACACCGGGGCCCAGGCGATGGCGGAGGCCGTACCGCTGCGGCTGCTCGGGCTGTGACACCGGCGGGGCGGCGTGGACAGCACGCCGCCCTCGCCGCCGATCCTGGGGAGGAACGATGGATGTCGACGAGATCCTGACCGGCCTGTACAGCGAGCCGGGCCGGCAGGACCCCTATCCGTGGTACGCGGCCCTGCACGAGCACGGGCCGATCAGCGCCATCCCGACCCGCGCCGAGCACAGCACCGTCACCGCCGTCGCCGGTGGGTACGACCTGGTCGACCAGGTGCTGCGCGACCCCGAGTGGTACAAGGGCAGCCCGCCGGGCTGGCAGGAGCAGGAGATCCTGCGTACCTTCCTCACCTCGATGATGTTCATCAACCCGCCGGACCACACCCGGATGCGGGCCGTCTTCGCGAAGACGTTCACCCCGCGCCGGCTGGGCGCGCTGGAGCCGGTGATCGTCCGGGTCGTCGAGGAGCGGCTGGACCGGCTGGCCGAGGCTGGCGCCGACGGGGGCGAGGTCGACTTCGTCGCCGACTTCGCGTACCCGGTCCCGGCGCTGGTGATGGCCGAGTTCATCGGCCTGCCCGAGGCCGACCTGGCCTGGTACCGGCAGCGGGTCGACTGGATCGACGAGTACATGGACGTCGCCGGCAAGACCCCGGAACGGCTGGCCCGGGCCAACCAGGCCGCCGACGAACTGCGCGCGTACTACCGGGACCTGATCGCCCACCGGCGTCGGCAGCCCGGCGAGGACCTGATCAGCGGGCTGGTCGAGGTGCTGGACGCGGGCGGCGTCGAGCTGACCGAGGAAGAGCTGATCAGCAACCTGATCGTGCTGTTCAACGCCAGCTTCGTCACCACCGTCTACATGTTCAGCAACGGCCTGCCGCTGCTGCTGGGCCACCCCGACGTGGTCGCCGCGCTGCCCGGCGACGACGCGCTGGCCCGGGGCTGCGTGGACGAGGTCCTGCGGATGGAGAGCCCGGTGCACTTCCTGGCCCGCTCCGCGCCGCGCGACACCGAGCTGGGCGGCGTACCGGTCGAACGGGACGAGAACGTGCTGCTGCTGATCGCTGCGGCCAACCGCGACCCGTCCCGTTTCCCCGACCCGGACCGCTTCGACCCGCACCGCGCCGGCCCGCCGTCGCTCGCCTTCGGGGTGGGACTGCACTTCTGCCTCGGCTCGGCGGTGTCCCGGCTGGAGGGGCGGCTCGCCCTGCCTCGGCTCTTCGCCCGCTTCCCCCGCCTGACGATCACCCAGCCCTTCACGTACAGCGGCAGCCTGTTCCTGCGCGGCATCGACAAGCTCTTCGTCACCACCGGCAACTAGGAGGACGTGATGGCGCTCGATCCGCAGGTGGTCGCGTACCGGGCCGAACGGGCGGCCGCCGGCACCGCACCGCTCTACACGCAGAGCCTGGCCGAGGCCCGCGCGGCCGACCTCGCCGCGATCCGCGCCGGCGCCGGCGCGGTCGAGCCGGTCCACGAGGTACGCGACACGCACCTCCCCGGCCCGGACGGGCCGCTCCCGGTGCGCATCCACCGGCCGGCCGGCGACGGCCCGCTGCCCACGCTGGTCTACTTCTTCGGCGGTGGCTGGACGCTCGGCAGCGTGGACACCGCCGACGGGATCTGCCGCCGGCTGGCCAACGCCACGCCCTGCCAGACGGTGACCGTCGGCTACCGGCTGGCCCCCGAGCACCGCTTCCCGGCCGCGGTGGAGGACTGCTACGCGGCGCTGCGCCGGCTGGCCGGGCACGCCGACGAGTACCGGGTCGACCCGGACCGGCTCGCGGTGGGCGGGGACAGCGCCGGCGGCAACCTCGCCGCCGCGGTCACCCTGCTGGCCCGCGCGGACGGCGGCCCCCGGCTCGCCGCCCAGCTGCTGGTCTACCCGAACACCGACCAGCGGCCCGGTGCCGGGCCGGCCGGCGACGAGGACGCGCTGCTGTTCAACCGGCACTCGGTCGACTGGTACCGGCGGCACTACCTGGCCGACCCGGCCGACGCGGCCCACCCGCTCGCCTCGCCGCTGCTCGCCGAGGACCTGTCCGGCCTGCCGCCGGCGTTGGTGATCACCGCGGAACACGACCCGCTGTGCGACGAGGGGGAGCGGTACGCCGGGCGGCTGCGGGACGCCGGCGTGCCCACCGACCTGACCCGTTACGCCGGCATGATCCACGGATTCTTCGCCATGCCCGGCGTGTTCGACGCGGGTCGCCGGGCGCAGGAGCAGGCGGCCGCCTTCCTGCGGGACCGCTTCCGGCTGGGGGTCGCGTCGGCGGCCGGGTCGATTGCGGGTGGGTCGGACCGTGGCTGAGCCGACCGACGAGCTGGTGCTCGGATGCCAGCCGGCGCCGGCCGGGCCGGACGGATCCGCGCCGGCAGCCCCGTCCGGCGGCGGGCCGGCCGCCCCGGACGCGACCGCCCCGGCCGGACCGGCCGCCGCGGACCCGGTCGCCCCGGCTGGACCGGCCGCCGGCGCCTCGACCGCTGCCGGGTTCGTCCCGCCGGCCAGCCTGGCCGGCTTCGCCGAGCTGGCCCGGGCCGTGCTGCCCGGCGACGTGTGGGACTTCGTGGCCGGCGGCAGCGGCGCCGAGACGACCCTCGCCGCCAACCGGGCCGCCCTGGACCGGGTGGCGGTGCTGCCCCGGGTGCTGACCGGGGTGGACCGCCCGCGCACCGAGGCGGCGCTGCCCGGCGGCACCTACGCCCTGCCGGTGGCGGTCGCGCCGATGGCGTACCAGAGGCTGCTGCACCCGGACGGGGAGCTCGGCCTGGCCGCCGCCGCCCGGACCGCCGGCGTGCCGTACGTGGCGAGCACTCTCGGCAGCACGCCGATCGAGGAGATCACCGCGGCCGGTGGCAGCGTCTGGTTCCAGCTCTACTGGCTGCGTGACCGGGGCCTGGTGGCCGACCTGCTGGACCGGGCCCACGCCGCCGGCTGCGCCGCCCTGATGGTCACCGTCGACGTGCCGGTGCTCGGCCGGCGGCTGCGCGACGTCCGCAACGGCTTCGCCCTGCCGCCGCAGGTCACCGCGGCGAACCTGCCCGGTGGCCGCGACGACCTGGCCCACCAGGGCACCCCCGGGGTGTCCGCCGTCGCGGTGCACACCGGCGCGGTCTTCGCCCCGGCGCTGAGCTGGGCCGACCTGGCCTGGCTGCGGGAGCGTACCCGGCTGCCGTTGCTGGTGAAGGGTGTCCTGGACCCGCGCGACGCGGTCCGCGCCGCCGAGGCCGGTGCCGACGCCGTGGTGGTCTCCAACCACGGCGGGCGGCAGTTCGACGGCGCCCCCGCCACCGCGACCGTGCTGCCCGAGGTGGTCGCGGCGGTGGCGGACCGCTGCGCCGTGCTGCTGGACAGCGGCGTGCGCAGCGGCACCGACGTGCTGCGCGCCCTCGCCCTCGGCGCGGCCGGCGTGCTGGTCGGCCGACCGCTGCTCTGGGCCCTGGCGACCGGCGGCCGGGCCGGCGCCGAGGCCGCGCTGGCGCTGCTCGCCGCCGAGCTGCGCGACGCGCTCACCCTGACCGGCTGTGCCGACCCGGCGGCGGCCCGGCACCTGCGCACCCTGACCGGAGGTTGACGTGGAGCCGGTGGACCTGACCGTCGCGGCCCTGCACCGCAGTGTCGACGACCCCGCGCTGAACTCGATGAACTTCCTCAACGAGGTGGCGCAGCACTACCCGGACGCGGTCTCGCTCGCCGCCGGTCGGCCCTACGAGGAGTTCTTCGACTCCGCCGTGCTGCACCGGCACCTGGACACCTTCCGCCGGCACCTCGCCGACGACCTCGGGCTGAGCCCCGCCCAGGTCGACCGCACCCTGCTCCAGTACGGCCGGACCAAGGGCATCGTGCACCACCTGATCGCCCGTAACCTGGCCGTCGACGAGCAGATCACCGTCGACCCGGAGACGATCGTGGTGACGGTCGGTTGCCAGGAGGCGATGTTCCTGGTGCTGCGGGCGCTGCGGGCCGGACCGGAGGACATGCTGCTCGCCGTCGCCCCCACGTACGTCGGGCTGACCGGTGCGGCCCGCCTGGTCGACCTGCCGGTGCGCCCGGTCGCCGGCGGCCCGGACGGAATCGACCTGGCCGACCTGCGCGCGCAACTGCGCCGGGCCCGGGCCGAGGGGCTGCGCCCGCGCGCCTGCTACGTGATGCCCGACTTCGCCAATCCGTCCGGGGTCAGCATGGACGTAGCGCAGCGGCGGCGGCTGCTCGACCTCGCCGTCGACGAGGAGTTGCTGCTCATCGAGGACAACCCGTACGGCCTCTTCCCGGCCGGGGGCACCGAGCGGCGGCCGACGCTCAAGGCCCTGGACGGCCGGCGCCGGGTGGTCTACCTCGGCTCGTTCGCCAAGACCGTGCTGCCCGGCGCCCGGGTCGGGTACGTGGTCGCCGACCAGCGCGTCGCCGGCTCCGACGGGACCGTCGGCCCGCTCGCCGACCAGCTCGCCAAGATCAAGAGCATGATCACCGTGAACACCTCGCCGATCGCCCAGGCGGTGATCGGCGGGGCGCTGCTGGCCCACGACTGCTCATTGGTCGCGGCGAACGCGCGGGAGCGGGCCGCGTACGCCCGCAACCTGCGGCACCTGGTCGACGGGCTGGCCCGCCGCTTCCCCTCCGGCGGCCCGGTGCGCTGGAACGTGCCGGCCGGCGGCTTCTTCGTGGTGGTGACCGTGCCCTTCGGCGTGGACGATGCGCTGCTGCACCGCTCGGCCCGCGAGTACGGCGTGCTCTGGACCCCGATGGCCCACTTCTACGACGACGGAGCGACGGTGAACGCGCTGCGGCTGTCGGTGAGCGCGGTCACCCCGGACCAGATCGACCTGGGCCTGGACCGGCTCGCCGCCCTGGTCACCGACGAACTGGCCGCGCTGGCCGCCCCGGCTTGACAGCACAGGGTCGCCGGTCCGCCACCCCCCGTGCGTCCGGTGCTGGAAGTGACCGTAGATAATGGACGGATGGTTGCCTGGGAGTACGCGTTGCTGGTCCGTCGCTATCAGGGGCAGGGCCGGAATTTCCACGTCACGTTCGTCTGGTACGCGCCGGACGGGTCGCGCACCGACGTGACGGCGTACGGGGACACCGCCATCGGGCACCTCAACCGGGTCGGCCGGGAAGGCTGGGAGCTGGTCTCCGCCGCCGAGGACGTGAACAACGTCCAGGGCAGCACCGAGGTGCACCGCTACCACCTCAAGCGCCCCCTCCGCTGACCGAGCCCTGCCCACCGGCCCACCCGCCCCACGGACCCGCCCCGTTGATCATGAGGTTCGCAGCGGAGAGAGCGTTTTCCGCTGCCGCTAACCTCATGATCAACGGGTGGTCCAGCCGGATGTGCCGACGCCCCGCGCGGCCGGAGGCCGGGCGGGGCGTCGGGAGCGGGGGCGGTCGGTCAGGCGAGGTTGATGGCGGGGTAGAGGGGGAAGGGGGCGAGCAGTTCGCTGGCCTGCTTGCTCACCTTGTCCGCCAGGGCCGCGTCGAGCACGTACTTTGCCTTGGACGGGGTGCCGTCCGGGTTCGCACCCGGGGTGGTCTGGGTGAGCACGGTGTGGATCAGCTCGGCGGTGGCGTCCATCTCGGCGGTGCCGAGGCCCCGGGTGGTCAGCGCCGGGGTGCCGATCCGGATGCCCGAGGTGTACCAGGCGCCGTTCGGGTCCTGCGGCACGGCGTTGCGGTTGGTGACGATGCCCGAGTCCAGCAGCGCCTGCTCGGCCTGCCGGCCGGTGAGGCCGTACCCGGAGACGTCGATCAGCACCAGGTGGTTGTCGGTGCCGCCGGTGACCAGCTTCGCGCCCCGGCGCAGCAGCCCCTCGGCGAGCGCCTGGGCGTTGGCGACGATGCGCTGCGCGTAGTCGGCGAACTCGGGGCGGCGGGCCTCGGCCAGCGCGACCGCCTTGGCGGCCATCACGTGCGGCAGCGGGCCGCCGAGCACCATCGGGCAGCCGCGGTCGACCTGGTCGGCCAGCTCCGGGCCGCAGAGCACCATGCCGCCGCGCGGGCCGCGCAGCGACTTGTGGGTGGTGGTGGTGACGATGTGCGCGTGCGGCACCGGGTCGAAGTCGCCGGTGAAGACCTTGCCCGCGACCAGGCCGGCGAAGTGCGCCATGTCGACCATGAAGGTGGCGCCGACCTCGTCGGCGATCTCCCGCATGATCCGGAAGTTGACCTTCCGGGGGTACGCCGAGTAGCCGGCGACCAGGATCAGAGGCTTGAACTCCCGCGCCGCCTCGGCGACCTTGTCGTAGTCGACCAGCCCAGTGGCCGGGTCGGTGCCGTAGCTGCGCTGGTCGAACATCTTGCCGGAGATGTTCGGCCGGAAGCCGTGGGTCAGGTGCCCGCCGGCGTCCAGCGACATGCCGAGCATCCGCTGGTTGCCCAGCTCCCGGCGCAGCGCGAACCAGTCCGCCTCGGTCAGCTCGTTGACCTGGCGTACCTGGGCCTTCTTCAGGGCCGGGGACTCCACGCGGTCGGCCAGGATCGCCCAGAAGGCGACCAGGTTGGCGTCGATGCCGGAGTGCGGCTGCACGTACGCGTGGGCCGCACCGAACAGCTCCCGGGCGTGCTCGGCGGCGAGTGCCTCGACGGTGTCCACGTTCTGGCAGCCCGCGTAGAAGCGGCGGCCGACGGTGCCCTCGGCGTATTTGTCGCTGAACCAGTTGCCCATGGCCAGCAGGGTGGCGGGGGAGGCGTAGTTCTCGCTGGCGATGAGCTTGAGCGACTCGCGCTGGTCGGCCAGCTCCGCCCCGATGGCGTCCGCCACCCGCGGCTCGACGGCGCGGATCACCTCCAGCGCGCTGCGGAAGGCGGTGGATTCGGCGTTCAGCGACATGCGACCTCCTGATGACGTGCGGAAGGCCCAGGCGCTCGGCGTGCGTCCTCGTGACGGGACCGCTCCCCGATGGTGCTCCATCCCACGCGCCAGTCACGGCCCGCGCCGATCCTACCGGGTCCGCCCGGGCCGGCCCGGTCCACCTCCGGCCGCTCGGGCAGTTCGTGCCGGCCAGCACCGGCCGGCAGCCGAGATCGGCGTTCACCCTGGCGGGCCGGGGTGGGGCTGGACGCTGGCTGCCCTTCGTCGCGGGCGGGGCGATCATGACGCGGGACCCGGCCCACCGGTCCCGCGTGGCGTCGGGGGTCGCTCAGGCCGTCACCGCGTCCAGTGACTTCTTGAGCGCCTTCGGGGCGGTGGGGGTCTTCGGCGCCTTCGGGCGCAGTTCGATCATGCGCGCGCCGATCTCCTGCAGCTGGTTCCGCCCGAGCGCCGCGCGCACCTTCGGGAACCACTCTTCCTCTTCCTCCTGGACGTGGTGCAGGACGTTCTCGATCAGCACCGTCGTCTTGGCGGTGTACCGCTCGTCCTCGGCATCCATGGAGAAGAGCTCGAAGCAGAGCACGTCCGCCACGTGGTGCTCCTCGTACGACTCGAGGATGTCGTCCTCGACGTCGGGCACCAGCTTGCGGACCTCCGGGTACATCACCTCGTTCTCCAGGTAGGTGTGCACGGTCAGCGCCTCGATGATCTGCCGGACCAGCTGCTGCCGTTCGCTCGCCGGCCCCTCCTCGGCGTCCTGGAACGCCTTGAACAGGCGGCGCATCTCCTTGTGGTCCTCTTTCAGCCGGACGATGGCATCGGTGGACACCGGGTGACCTCCTCGAGTCGGCGGATGCCGCCCCCGGTACCCCCGCCCGGAACAGCGCAAACAGCAGGACGGGGCCCGGCGTGGGAACGCCGGACCCCGTCGCTGGTGGTGCGGGTGTTACTTGACCACGTTGAACGCGTCGACCATGCCGGCGCCGTAGAACCCGTTCCGCGCACCGCCGGAGCAGTACGACGGGCCGATGTTGTGCGGCCACGTGGCCGGCGGAATCGGCACCGGCCAGTTCGGCACCGGGTCGTAGACGCCCGCCGGGCAGGACTGCGCCACCGCCGTACGCTCCAGGAACGCGGACAGCTGGCCCGGGGTCATGCCCGGGTGCGCCGACAGCGCCAGCGCCGCGACACCGGTGGCGTGCGGGCCGGACATCGAGGTGCCCTGCTTGTAACCCCACCCGTTGACCATGTTGCCCTGGGCGTTCAGTCGTCCAACGGTCGACAGAATGGTATCGGTGGAGGTGGAGCGGGCACCCTGGGTGCGGAACCGGCTGTCACCACCCGGGGCCGTCACATCGACCACGCCCTGGCCGTACGACGAGTAGTAGCTCTTCTGCCCGGTCGGGCCCACCGCCGAGACGGTGACCACGCCGGGCGCCTCGGCCGGCAGGTCAAGGCAGGCGCTGTTGAGATCCACGCGAGGCGTGGGATCCTGCCCCTCCGGCAGGTTGTTCGGGCTGTCGTAGTCGGTGTTCTTGTGGGCCAGGTCGTAGTTCGAGTTGCCCGCGGACGCGATGTTGAGCACGCCCTTGGACTGCGAGTAGCGGATGGCCCGCTGCACGGCCTGCCATACCGGGCGCTGGCGTGCGTCGTTGCGGCAGTTCAGCTCCCACGGGTCGATGAAGTAGCTGTTGTTGGTCAGCTGCATCCCGTGGTCGGCGGCCCACATGAACCCGCAGACCGCAGCCTCGGGGAAGATGGAGCCGCCGTTGTCGACGACCTTGACCGCCGCCACCTTCACCCCCGGCGCGATGCCGGTCACGCCGACGCCGTTGACGGCGGCGGCGATGGTGCCGGCCACGTGCGTGCCGTGGTCGGAGTTGGTCGGGTTCCAGGCCGCCTCGGTGGTGTCGGTGACACCGCCGATGCAGGACACGCTCTTGTCCTTGGCGATCTGGCTGGCCAGGTCGGGGTGGCTGCTGGAGATACCGCTGTCCAGCACGCCCACCACGACGTTGGAGTTGCCGCTGTTGACGGCGTGGGCCTGCGGGACGTGGATCATGTCCATGTCCCACTGCTGGCCGTACATCGGCTCCTTGGTCGGGTCGCCGGTGGCGTTGGCGACCTCTTCCGCGGAGACCTCGATGGTCTCGCCCTCGTCGAGGGCGGTGCCCAGGCCGGCGGTGGACGCGACCGACTCGACGCCCGCGCCCGCCACCTGGGTGGCGAAGTCGGGGTTGGTCGAGCGGACGACGAGCACGCCGATCTGGTCGTAGCTGGCCACGACGGTGCCCTTGGCGGCCGCCACGCGGGCGGCGGCCTTGTCGGTCTTGCCGCCCTGTGGGGCGAGGACCAGGAACGTGGTGTCCGGTCCGGCTGCGGCCGCCGGTGCCAGCCCGCCGGTGGTGGCGAGGCCGACGCCGAGCGCCACGACGGACGCTGCGGCCAGTGTCTTGCGACGAAGGTTCTTCACACAGACTCCCAGAGGGCCGATCCAGCCGAGCCCCACTGCCTGGCGGACAGGGGGTCGGCGGAAAACGAGCAGGCTGCTCGCTTTCGAGGGATCAGCGTAGGGAGTTGCTGTGGTGTTACACACAGCCGAACGGACGAACAACAACCGTCAGACGGTGACCCATGAGTGGGACTCGATCGCCGCGTCAACCCTGGTGAGCTGCGCCCTTGCCCACGCATCCAAGAACTCCTACAGTTACGGCCGCGAATTGCTGATGTTGCTAAGCGTGACGGGGGACGCCATGCTCGAGCTGCACACTCTCCTGCCAACTCACCTTCCTGCCCGATTCCACCGCTCATGAGGTTCCGGCTTCTGGGACCGCTCACCGTAGGCTCAGAGGACAGCCCGCTCGACATCCGCGGCAACCGGTTGCGTGCGGTGCTTGCGCTGCTGCTGATCAACAGCGGCGCGGTGGTTCCGATGGACGACATCATCAAGGCGGTCTGGGGCGAGGCTCCGCCACGGACCGTGCGGACCCAGGTGCAGGTGCAGATCTCGGCGCTGCGGGCCCTGTTCCAGAGCATCGAGGGTGTCAAGATAAGCACCCATCCGGCCGGCTACTCGCTGCACGCGTCGCCTGGCGAGATCGACGTTCTGGTCTTCGACCAGCTCGTGCAGCGCGGTCGGGCGTTGAGCGCGGGCCGCCAGCTCGACGCGGCCGCGGCACTGTTCCGCGAAGCGCTCAAGCTGTACCACGGGCCGCCGTTGTGCAACGTCGATGCGCCGTTCGCTCAGCTCGCCGGGGTCCGCCTGCAGGAGCGGCGGCTGGACGTGCTCGGTGAGTTGTTCGGGCTGGAGCTGCGCCTCGGGCGGCACCAGGAAATCGTTCCGACGTTGACCGAGCTGGTCGCTGAGCATCCGTTGCGGGAGACGTTCTGGCGGCATCTGGTGGTGGCACTGCACGGTGCGGGCCGCCGGGGCGAGGCGATCGCCACCTACCACCAGGTTCGCCGGCTCCTTCGCGAGGAGCTCGGTTTGGACCCGGGCCGGGAACTGGTGGCGGCCTACCGCGACCTGCTGGAGGAAGAGCCGACCGCGCCGTCAACGGTCGACGGGGAAGCGCTGGCGGCGACGCTGGAGTGTCTGCGGCTGACCGAACAGTTGTTGCGGGACGTACGTCGCCAGCTTGAGGCGCTGAGCCTCTCGCTGGCCGGACCGGCTGATGGCTGGCGTGGACCCGAAAGCCGGGCCCACGCCAGCATGACCGCGGTGGCCGATGAAGATCAGACGACGTTGCAGTCGACAGTTATGGAGTGGGTCGAGCCGTCCCGGAGCAGGACCGAGAAGAGCTGCGGTCCAGAACAGTTCCGGTTGGCCAGGGTGCTGACCTCGATCCGCCCGGTGGTCGGGTTGTAGATCGGCGCCGAATTCACGGCGCCCCCGGGGTGGCCGTTCCATGACGTGCCGGTCACGGCGCCGGAGTCGGTCACGGGGGTACCGGCGGAGTCCTTGATGGCGAATCCGAAGGTGAAGCTCCGCGGCGGGGCGGCGTCGATGTAGTCGCCGATCTTGCTGCCGTTGAGGTAGAACCCGTCGAAGGTGTATGACGTGGTCGGGCGGAGGAAGTTTGCGGTGACGTAGTTCGCCATCGCGGTGCCCGACGACATCCCCGCGTCGGCGTCCCACTGGTAGTGCACGCCGAGGTAGACCCGGCTGCGGGCATTTTCCGTGGCAGCGGAGCTGAAGGTGGCGAAGGTTCGGGTAACTCCTGCCGCGTGTGGATCCTGCGTGGTGGCGGTGAACCTGAACGCGTCAGTGTTGAAGAAGCCCGTCATCGCGCTCGCCCACGCTCCGGCGAACGTGGCGTGCCCGGAGGTGTAGGCCGGGAACGGCGGGGAGAAGTTCACCCCCTTGTCGTCGGCCGAGAGTGGCTTCCAGTTGGCGTCGGACTTGGTCGCGGGGTTGCCGTCGGTGTCCGCGAGCTGGATCGCGCTCTCCGGCCGCCACAGGGCGATCGGGGTCTGGTACTTCGCGTCCCACGCCACGATCCCCGCGTCGGCCAGCGCGATCGCCACCAGGGCGAAGAGCCGAGCGTTCCCGGCCTGGGTCAGCTTCGCCGACTTCGCCACGATCTGGGTGTGGGCGAAGAGTTGGCCTGGCGGCTTGTACGTGAGCTTGTCGAGATCATTGGCCCAGAACCAGGCGGCCTGCGTCTGGTCGGCGGTGCGGGACGTGCTGTTGTACCGCCCGAGGTCCTTCACCTCGTTGACCTGCGTCGCGTACTCGGGGCTGGCGAGCAGTTTGGCCAAGTCCGAGTAGCCGGCCGGCAAGCCCGGACGGAACTGGGCGCCGGAGGTCATCGCGAACGGCTTGACCAGGCCCCAACTGGGCGTGGCGGCGGCGCCGGAGCCGGTCGGCCGCCACACTCCCGGGGTGTCGCTGAACGGGAACGTCGAGTTGTCCGGCGACCCGTCGTTGGTCCGGAAACTGATCATCGCCTGTGCGCTCGCCGAGCCGATCCGCTGACCGTCGGTCCGGGCCGGCGAGCTGGCCGTCCCCTCCTGCGCGGTGGACAGGTCGGCGTCGAAGTTGACGCCCGGGAACACGCTGCGCAGCGTGTCGTAGGCGGCATAGTCGATGGCGGTGGCGAGGTCCGGCACGATGCCGGGCGTGGGCGAGACCTTGACCCGGTACGGCTGACCGATGCACTGGGCGTCGCCGGCCGCGCAGAGAGCCGAGTTGGCCGCGTCGTAGATGGCGCCGTGCAGCATGGCGCCGGCGCGGGCCAGCGGCCCCGGCGCTCCGCCGAGCTGGCGGTACGTGCGCACCAGGACATCGTTCCAGTAGAGGACGTGATCATTGGGTGCGGCGGCGTGCGCCGCAGTGGTCGGGAGCACGACGGCACCGGTGCTGAGGGCTGCGGTGGTCAGCGCCGCGGCACCCCACCGTCTCGTTGAGCTGAGCCTGCCCATGGAACTCCTTGGCGAGAGACCCGGAACGGGCGGCGGGGATGTCCCGCGCCCGCCGCGAGCCTGGGCCAGCTCGCTATCGCCTGGCTACGGTCCCGCTACGGGCCGGCCACGTAGGACCGGCCCCGGTACGGAGCCCGGTCGCGGCCGGCAGCTGCGGTCCACCGGGCAGGGGAGGAGCCATCAAGCCCGTCCGCTGTCAGGCCCGTAGCTGGTCCTTGGGTCGGCAGACCCACGTTCCGGCTGCTTGGCTCGGGGGTGCAGGTGGGTGACGTCGTTGAACATCTCCGGGGCGAGCCGCCCCGCGGCGTCGACGGACCAGCCGGTGACCGAGCAGTTGCCGATCGAGTAGTCCCGGGTCAGCCCCCTCAGCTCGTCCTCGGTGAGCCCCTCCAGCAGGTAGCGGAGCACGAAGACCAGGGCGTCGTGGCCGAAGAGCAGCACCCGCCGACCCTCGTGGTCGCGGCGCAGGTCACCGAGGAGAGCGCGCAGCCGAAGCGCCACGTCGGGCCAGGACTCGCCGCCGGGGGGCCGGTAGTAGAACGTGCCGAGGCGGGCCCGACGTTCCGCCTCCGCCGGATACCGCTGCCGCACCCCGTGTTCGGTCAGGCCGTCGAGGATGCCCTGTTCCCGGTCGCGCAGCCGCTCGTCCCGGCTGACCGGGATGCCCGTGCCGGCCAGCGCCAGCTCGGCCGTCTGCACCGCCCGCAGGTACGGCGACACCACCGCCACGTCGGGCCGGTGCGTCCCCGGCAACTTGGCGAGCCAGCGGCCGGTGGCCCGGGCCTGCTCCTGCCCGGTCGGCGACAGCGGCACATCCGCGTCGCGGTGCTGGGTGAGGCCGGTCAGTTCGGCGCCGGCCGCCTCCGCCCGGCTCGCCGCGACGTTCGCCGTGCTCTCGCCGTGCCGGACGATCCACAGCGCCGCCAGTTCCGCCATGCGGCCACCGGTACCCGGGCGCGGCGGGCGTAACCGTGCGGGCCGTCGGGCGGCCCTCGGCCGGGCGGCGCGTGAACCGGCCGCAGGCGGGTAAGCGCTGGCGCCACCGGAAGCCGAGACAGGGGGAGGTGTGTCGTGGCCACGACCATGACCAAGGAACAGATGAGTCCGGTACGGGACAAGAACTACGACCTGATCCACACGGTGCAGATGTCGTTGGAGAACATCTACCGGATGGACACGTACATCGCCGACGCGGACAAGCGCGGCGACACGGAGCTCGCCAACTGGTTCCGCAAGATCCAGGAGAACAACCGCAAGGCCGGTGACCAGGGCAAGCAGATGCTCATGGCGCGTATGCAGCAGGAAGGGCGCTGAGCACCGGCGTGGCCGGGGCCGGACGGACGCCGCCCGGTCCCGGCTGCCGCGACTCCAGCCCTTCCCGGATGGTGCCGCTCGACTGACCGCTGTCGCGAACGGGGCAGCGGGCAGACCCATCGGTGGAGCAGAATGTCCCGTCCGACACGACGGGATGGAGCCATCGATGACGGTCCTCAAGGGTCTGCGGGAAGCCCTGGTGCTGCTGGCGATCGCGCTGGTGGTGGTCGCGGTCGCCGCCGGCGTCTGGGTGGCGGTGTCCGGCGGCGAGTTTGTCACCCGGTTCGGTATCGCCCTGGTCGTCGTCGGGGCGCTGCTCGGCGTCACCGGCGACCTCACCCTCAGCCGGGTCGGCATGCTCGGCGCCCGGGCCGCCTTCGGGCTCGCACCCGAGCAGGAGACCGGGGGCGGTGGCCGGGTCCTCACCGGTGTCGGGATCTTCCTGTTCGTCGGGCTGCCGCTCGTCGTCGTGGGCATCACGTTGATCTCCTGATCGGCCCGCTGCGCGGCGGGCGACCGCGGCGGCCCGTAGCCCGCTACCGTGTGAGGCGTGGCGACCACGGCGGCCGAGGAGATCCGGGTAGGCGAGCGGGTGGTCCGTGTCTCCAGCCCCGACAAGCCGTACTTCCCGGAGCGCGGGCTGACCAAGCTCGACGTGGTCCGCTACTTCCTCGCCGTCGGCGACGGCATCCTGCGCGCTCTGCGCGACCGGCCCACCATGCTGGAGCGGTGGCCGCGCGGCGTGTTCGAGGGCGCGAAGATCGCCACCCGGCAGGACAATCGCGGCGACGCGTTCTATCAGAAGCGGCTGCCCGCCGGGGCGCCCGATTGGGTGCGCACCGCGCACATCACCTTCCCCAGCGGCCGGACCGCCGACGAGGTGGCCCCGAGCGAGCTGGCCGTGGTGATCTGGGCGGTCAACCTGGGCACTCTGCGCTTCCACCCGTGGCCGGTGTCCGCCGGCGACGTTGAGCATCCCGACCAGCTCCGCATCGACCTCGACCCGATGCCCGGGGTGGACTTCGCCCAGGTGGTCCCGGTCGCCCACGAGGTGCGGGCGTTCCTCGACGAGCTGGGGCTGGTCGGCTACCCGAAGACCACCGGCGGTCGGGGCATCCACGTCTACCTGTCCATCGAGCCGCGGTGGAGCTTCGGCGAGTGCCGGCGGGCGGTGCTGGCGCTGGGCCGGGAGATGCAGCGCCGGCTGCCCGACCTGGTGACCACCACCTGGTGGCGGGAGCAGCGGGACCGGCCGGTCTTCGTGGACTACAACCAGATGGCCCGCGATCACACCGTCACGTCGGCGTACTCGATCCGGCCCACCCCGCGGGCGCTGGTCTCCGCCCCGCTGGACTGGTCGGAGCTGGACGACGCGCGGCCGGAGGACTTCGACGTGGTGAGCCTGCCGGCCCGGTTCGCCGAGCGTGGCGACCCGCACGCCGGCCTGGACGACCGCCGGTTCTCCCTGGAGCCGCTGCTGGAGTTGGCCGACCGGGAGGGCCTGGAGGCGCCGCCGGAACGCTGACGCCTACGGCCAGAGGGTCTGCGTCCCGTCGAACTCCTCGAAGACCAGCCAGGTGCGCGTCGACAGCACCCCGGCGATGCTCTGCACCCGTTCCAGCACCACGTCCCGCAGGGTGGCGTTGTCCGGCGCCCGGACCAGGGCCAGCACGTCGTGCTCGCCGCTGAGCAGCGCCACGTGCTCGACGTAGCGCACCCGGGCCAGTTCCTCGGACACCTCCCGCCAGGTGTTCTGCTCGATGGTCAGCGCGATGTAGGCCGACGTGCCCAGCCCGGCGGGTTCCGGCGCCACCCGGGCCCGGAACCCGGTGATCACCCCGTCCCGGATGAGGCGCTCCACCCGGGCGTACGCGTTGGTGCGCGAGACGTGCACCCGTTCGGCCAGCGTGCGCATGGAGAGTCGGCCGTCGTCGACCAGTTCGCGCAGGATCCGCCGGTCCACCTCGTCGAGCGGCCCGGCCGAACGTCCCGTTCCGCCCGCCACGCCCGGTACCGGGCTGGTCTCCTGGCTCATGAACCGCTCCCAGTCATGCCATTCGTCCCGCGTTCAACGGGCAACTTGAGTCAATCATCCGACGGCGTGAGCATAGGTCCACCACACGTCCAGGAGGTCCCCGCCGTGACGACCACACCCCAGGCGGTCCGCAGGGCATCCCCCCGCACCCGCCGGAAGGCCACCCCCGCCGCCGCCGACCCGTCGGCCGGGCTGCTGCCGCGTACCGAGCCGGTCCGTCTGTTGAACCCGGACGGCACTCCGCTGCCGGCCCGGGACGACTACCCCGAGCCGCCGCTCGACGCGCTCCGCGAGATGTACCGGCGGATGGTCGTCGGCCGCCGCTTCGACGTGCAGGCCACCGCACTGACCAAGCAGGGTCGCCTCGCCGTCTACCCGTCCTCGCGCGGCCAGGAGGCCTGCCAGGTCGGCGGGGTCCTCGCGCTGCACGACACCGACTGGGTCTTCCCCACCTACCGCGAGTCGATGGCGCTGACCGCCCGGGGCATCGACCCGGTCGAGGTGCTCACCCTGCTGCGCGGTGACTGGCACTGCGGGTACGACCCGGCGGCCCGGCATACCGCGCCGCAGTGCACCCCGCTGGCCACCCAGTGCGTGCACGCCGCGGGCCTGGCCTACGGCGAGTCGTACCAGGGGCGGGACACCGTGGCGCTGGCCTTCATCGGCGACGGCGCGACCAGCGAGGGCGACTTCCACGAGGGCGTCAACTTCGCCGCCGTGTTCAAGGCCCCGGTCGTCTACTTCGTGCAGAACAACAAGTACGCGATCAGCGTCCCGCTGTCCCGGCAGACCGCCGCGCCGAGCCTGGCGTACAAGGGCATCGGCTACGGCGTACCCAGCGAGCAGGTCGACGGCAACGACCCGGTGGCCGTGCTCGCGGTGCTCACCCGCGCGGTGGAGCACGCCCGGTCGGGCCAGGGGCCGTTCCTGGTCGAGGCGCACACCTACCGGATGGAACCGCACACCAACGCCGACGACCAGACCCGCTATCGGGACGCCGAGGAGGTCGAGGCGTGGCGGGACCGCGACCCGATCGCCCGGCTGGAGATCTACCTGCGGGCCCGGGGCGTGCTGGACGACGCGGCGGTCGCCGCCATCGCCGACGAGGCGGAGGCGTACGCGGCCGCGCTGCGCGACCGGATGAACGCCCAGCCGGCGGTGGACCCGCTCAGCCTCTTCGACCACGTGTACGCGGAGCCGACCCCGCAGCTGGTCGAGCAGCGTGAGCAGGTCCGCGCCGAACTGGCCGCCGCCCGCGACGAGGAGGGGGACGCCTGATGGCCACCATGACCATGGCGAAGGCGCTCAACGCCGCGCTCGCCGACGCGATGCTGGACGACGAGCGGGTGGTCGTCTTCGGCGAGGACGTCGGGCAGCTGGGCGGCGTCTTCCGGATCACCGACGGCCTGCAGGCCAGGTTCGGCGACAAGCGTTGCTTCGATACCCCGCTCGCCGAGGCCGGCATCGTCGGCTTCGCCGTCGGCCTGGCCATGTCCGGGCTGCGGCCGGTGGTCGAGATGCAGTTCGACGCGTTCGCGTACCCGGCGTTCGAGCAGATCGCCTCGCACGTGGCGAAGCTGCGCAACCGCACCCGGGGCGCGCTCAGCGTGCCGATCGTCATCCGGGTCCCGTACGCCGGCGGCATCGGCGGCGTGGAGCACCACTGCGACTCCTCCGAGGCGTACTACGCGCACACCCCGGGCCTGAAGGTGGTCACCCCGGCCACGGTCGAGGACGCGTACTCGCTGCTGCGCGAGGCGATCGACGACCCGGACCCGGTCGTGTTCATGGAGCCGAAGAAGCTCTACTTCTCCAGCGCCGAGGCCGAGCTGCCGGCGCGTACCGCGCCGTTCGGCAGGGCCGTCGTGCGCCGGGCGGGCACCGACGCCACCCTGGTCGCGTACGGGCCGGCGGTGCCGGTCGCGCTGGAGGCGGCCGAGGCCGCCCGCGAGGAGGGCTGGGACCTGGAGGTCGTCGACGTACGCACGATCGTGCCGTTCGACGACGCCACGGTCACCGCGTCGGTGCGGAAGACCGGCCGGTGCGTGGTGATCCAGGAGGCGCAGGGCTTCGCCGGGGTCGGCGCGGAGATCGCCGCCCGGGTGCAGGAGCGCTGCTTCCACGCCCTGCACGCCCCGGTGCTGCGGGTGTCCGGCCTGGACATCCCGTACCCGGCGCCGATGCTGGAGCATACCCACCTGCCCTCGGTGGATCGGGTGCTGGACACGGTGGCCCGCCTCCAGTGGGACGACCAGCCCGACACCCGGTGGGTGGCGGCATGAGCGAGCGCAGCGAGCGAATCATTCGGCTCCGCCCCGCAGGTCATGACGACGCCGACCGCAGGGAGGTGGCGGCATGACCACCACCCGGCAGACTCGCGACTTCCTCCTGCCGGACCTTGGCGAGGGGCTCAGCGAGGCGGAGATCGTCGAGTGGCGGGTCGCCGTCGGCGACGTGGTCACCGTGGACCAGACCGTGGTCGAGGTGGAGACCGCCAAGGCGGTCGTCGACGTGCCCTGCCCGTACGCCGGCCGGGTCGTGGCCCTGCACGGCGCGGCGGGTGAGGTCCGCCCGGTCGGCCAGCCGCTGATCACCATCGCCCCACTCGACGGTGCGGAAGGGGACGACCCGCACGCCACCTACCGCGAGGAGGAGCGCGCCGGCTCCGGCAACGTGCTGATCGGGTACGGCACGGGGCACGGCGGCTCGGGCCGCCGGCGCCGCCGCCCGCGGCTCGCGCTGGCCGCGGAGCCCCCGTCGGCCGCGCCGGTCGGTGCCGTCGCCGGCCCGGCCCCGACCGCCACCGCCCCGGCCGCTGCCGGCGTGGTCGCGGCCGAGGCCACGCGGCCGAGCGCCCTGGTCATCTCGCCGATCGTGCGGCGGCTGGCGAAGGAGCGCGGGATCGACCTGGCGTCGGTACGCGGCACCGGCCCCGGCGGGGTGATCCGCCGCGCCGACGTGGAGGTCGCCTCGGCCGCCCCGGCCACCCGGCTGGCCGCGGTGCCGGACCCCCATGTCGGGCTCGCCCCCGACGGGGACGGTGACGTGGTCATCCCGCTGACCGGCATCCGCAAGGCCATCGCCGACAAGCTCTCCCGCAGCCGGCGGGAGATCCCCGAGGTGACCATCTGGGTCGACGTGGACGCCACGGGGCTGCTCGCGACCCGGGCCGCGATCAACGCCGCCACCCCGGACGCGCCGGTCAGCATCCTGGCCCTGCTGGCCCGGATCTGCCTGAGCGGTCTGCGGAAGTACCCGCAGCTCAACGCGCACGTGGACACCGAGGGGCAGCGGATCATCCAGTCGGCCGGGGTGCACCTGGGCATCGCCGCGCAGACCGACCGGGGCCTGGTCGTCCCGGTGCTCCGCGACGCCCAGCGGCTGACCACCCGGGAGCTGGCCGCCGCCCTCGCCGAGACCACCGCCGCGGCCCGGGCCGGTAGCCTGCCCCCGGCGCGGCTGACCGGCGGCACCTTCACCCTGAACAACTACGGGGTGTTCGGTGTGGACGGCTCCACCCCGATCATCAACCACCCGGAGGCGGCGCTGCTCGGCGTCGGCCGCATCGTGGACAAGCCCTGGGTGGTCGACGGGCAGCTCGCGGTCCGCAAGGTGACGCAGCTCAGCCTCACCTTCGACCACCGGGTCTGCGACGGCGGCGTGGCCGGCGGCTTCCTGCGGCACGTGGCGGACTGCGTCGAGCAGCCCGCCCTGCTGGTGGCGAACGTCTGACCCACCGACCCGGCCTCGGCCCCGTCCACGCCCGGGGCCGGGGCCGTCCGCCGTTTCTCCGCTGCGGGACCGGGAATGCGAGCCCGGTCGCCGAGGGGGAGGAACGGGATGGAGCACTCGCACGTGCCCTCCGCCGGTGGCGTACGCCCGCACCCGGTCGCCGGCGCGCCGCTGATGTGCGACGCCCGGCAGCACGGGCTGACCGGGGACGGGACGACCAACGACCAGCCCGCGTTCGCCGCGCTGGTGGATCGGCTGGGGGACGCGTACGCCGCCGACCGGCGGGCCCGGGTGATCTACTGCCCGCCCGGGGTGTACTCGATCCGGGACGCCGGCACGGTCTGGCGCAGCGGGGTGTCGCTGCTCGGCGCCGGTCCGGGCGCGACCCGGTTCGTGCTGAGCAACTCGGGCAACCGGGCTGATCCCACCCCGCTGGCCTTCCACACGGCGGCGCTGCACGGTGCCGATCGGGAGCGGCACCTGGCGGACTGCTCCTTCGCCGACTTCGAGATCGACGGCTCCGGGGTGGCGTCGGCCGAGTACAACCCGCTGGCCAAGGGGCTGGGCCTGCAGTACGTCGTGCGGGGCGTGTTCCGCAACCTCTACATCCACCACACCGCGGCCACCGGCCTGGGCTGCGACTTCCTCCAGGACTGCCTGATCGACGGTCTGCTGGTGGCCGGTTGCGGGCGGCTGGACAACGGCACCGAGATGGGCGGGGCCGGCATCGGCATCGGGGTCGGCGGGTGGGGCAGCATCGAGCGGGTCAACATCGTCAACTGCTCGTCGGTCGGCAACGCCACCAGCGGGATCTTTCTGGAGTTGCAGCAGGCCGGGGCGTTGCGGCCGCGGGGGATCCGGATCGTCGGCTGCCACGCCCAGGGCAACCGGTTCGGCATCTCCGACTGGGGCGCCAACGGCCTGATCGTCTCCGCCTGCACGCTGACCGGGAACCTGGAGGCGGGCTTCCACGTCTCGGCCAAGGGCACCACGGGCACCGCCGGTCGGGGCGGCATTCTCAGCGACTGCGTGATCGACGGCAACGTGCGCGACGGGGTCAGCATCGGCAACACCCCCGGCCCGTACACGATCCGGGGCAACCGGATCACGGGAAACGGCCGGTACGGGTATCACCAGCGCAGCCTGGGTGGCGAGGAGCAGGAGTGCGCCCGGGAGGTCGTCATCGAGGGCAACGACTTCTACGGCAACAGCCTGGACGCGATCCGGATCGACCGGCCGATCGTCGACGCGATCATCACCGGCAACCGGATCCGGAGCAACGGGCGGCAGTGTGGCCCGGTCGTCCGGGGCGGCGGCGACTCGGTGCGGTACAGCGAGAAGCTGGTGGTCGACCGGCGGGCCGAGTGGCAGGAGGACGAGCACCGGGGCAAGGTGGTCCGGGTCGACGGCCGGATGGCGCTGGTGGCCGCGAACAATGCCACCGAGCTCACCCTGGCGCCGGTCCGCCCCGACGCGATAACCGCCTGGAGCGCCGACGTCCCGGTGCCCGGCACCGGGTACGAGTTGTCGGC
This sequence comes from Micromonospora sp. NPDC047738, assembly GCF_040642675.1. Taxonomy (NCBI): domain Bacteria; kingdom Bacillati; phylum Actinomycetota; class Actinomycetes; order Micromonosporales; family Micromonosporaceae; genus Micromonospora; species Micromonospora sp. NPDC047738. Next base: position 329,572 of record NZ_JBEYSO010000004.1, on the reverse strand, counting down.
GGCGCCCGAGACGCGGGCGGGCATCACCGTGCACGCCGCACTCGACTCGGCCAGCATCCGGGGCAACCGGATCTGGGACAGTCTGCGCCCGGCCACCCAGACCCATGGCTTCTGGATCACCGAACGGGGCAGCTGCGTGGACTGCCGGGTCGAGGACAACGACCTGGCCGGGAACGCCGAGGGCCCCACCCGGCTGGACACCCCGCCCATCGGTGGCCGGTGGGAACGCAACCACGGCGACGACGAATGGGACTGACTGGGCGAAGAAATGTCATTCCGTACGCGGTCGACAAAACTTAAGTCGCCTCGGTCAAGCAATTGTTCGGAACGGCCTACAGCTTCTCAGATGACCGACAGAATGGGAACGAAGGGACTGGAAATGGGGGTGGGGAAATGGACCTGAGGCGGCGAATGACGCTGTTCGCGGTGACCATCGCAGCCACGCCACTGGCGGTCGGCGCGTGCACCGCCGGACCGAAGTCGGTGGGCGGCAAGGGCGCCGCACCCCCGTCGATCACGGTGACGCCGGCGGACAAGACGAAGGACGTGCCGGTCAGCGCCGAGGTGGGGGCCACCGTCAAGGACGGGAAGATCACCGGCGTGCGGTTGACCGACGACAAGGGCGCGCAGGTGCCGGCCGAGCCGCGCGAGGACGGGTCGGGCTGGGTGCCGACCCGGCCGTTGCAGAATTCGCGGACGTACACGGCGGAGGTGACCGCCACCGGCGACAAGGGGCGGACGAGCACGCAGAAGACGACGTTCACGACGATGGCGAAATCGACCAAACAGGCGATCAAGAGCACTTTGTATTTCAGCGGGGAGCAGACCTACGGGACGGCGATGCCGTTGGTGGTCGCTTTCGAGCCGGGCATTCCGAAGGAGGCCCGGGCGGACGTGCAGCGCCGTTTGTTCGTGAAGACGGACCCGCCGCAGCCGGGCACCTGGTCGTGGGTGGGGGACGGCACGCAGGTCTACTACCGGGCGCCGGACTTCTGGAAGCCGGGCACGAAGATCAGCGTGCGGGCCGGGCTGGAGGGGTTGCCGATCGGCACGGACCGGATCGGCGACGCGGACCGGTCGGCCTCCTCGAAGATCGGCCGGCAGGTCTCGCTGGACATCGACAACGCCACCAAGCAGATGGCGGTCTACCAGGACGGCAAGCTGCTCAAGAAGATCCCGGTCAGCCTCGGCAAGCCGGACACGCCCAGTTCCAGCGGCAACATGGTGATCATGGAGAAGTTCGACCGGACCACCTTCGACACCCGGGGTGAGGCGACCGGCGGCTACGTGGTCGACGTGGACGACGCCCAGCGCCTCACCTGGGGCGGCGAGTTCATCCATGCCGCGCCGTGGTCGGAAGGGGACCAGGGCTACACCAATGTCTCGCACGGCTGCGCCAACGTCTCCAACGCGGCGGCGGACTGGCTGATGGGCATCACCCAGGTCGGTGACCTGGTGACGGTCAAGGGCACCGAGGTGCAGCTGCAGGCCGGCAACGGGTGGACCGCCTGGAACGTCGGCTGGGACGAGTTCGCCAAGGGCAGCGCGCTGCCCGTACCGGCCGGGCTCAAGCCCACGGTCAGTGCCACGCCGCACCCGGGCGCGGTGGCCGGCGGGTCGGCGCCCGCTCCCGCGCCCTCCAGCAGCGGCGGCTGACCACCGGGGAGGAACGACCGAGGCCGGCCCGGCGGTGCCCCTGCGGGAGCCACGGCGGGCCGGCTCTGTCCGTCAGCTCAGGTCCACCCGGGCCACGCCCGCGGCGGTCAGACTGCCCAGCCAGAGCTGCTGCCCGTGCTGCCGCACCCCGGTGATCATCGGGTACGCCCCGCTCGGCCCGTGCAGCGTCCGCAGCACCCGCCCGGCGCCGTCCACCAGCGCGACCAGCCCGTAGCGGCGGGGCTGCGGCTGCACCGCGCCGGGCAGCAGCGCGACGAGTTGGCGCACCCGGGGATGCGGCAGGAGCTTCTCCATGCTCGGTAGCCGGGGGCTGGGCAGCGCGATCCAGTAGGTGCCGTCGCCCACCGCCGACACGTTGTCCGGGTATGCCGGCAGATCGGCCAGCACGGTGGCCCGCCCCTCCGGCAGGTCCACCCGGAGCAGCCGGTGCGTGGCCGTCTCCACCAGCATCAGCGCCGACTCGTCCGGGGCCAACGCCACCCCGTTGGGGAAGTACAGGCCGCTCGTCACCACCTCGGTGCGCCCGGTCCGCCGGTCGTACGCGAGCACCCGCCCGTTGGGGCGGTGCTCCAGCAGGTCCCGCTTCCAGTGGGACAGCGGGAACCGATCGGAGCTGTCGGTGAAGTAGACCGTGCCGTCCCGGGCCACCGTGGCGTTGTCGGCGAGATGCACCTCCCCGCTGCCGGTCAACTCGCGCACCGCCCCGTCCGGCGTGACCCGCAGCAGCCCCCGGTACGCGTCGCAGACCAGCAGCCCGCCGTCGACCGGGTCCACCTCGATGCCGAGCGGCCGGCCGCCGGTCTCGGCGAGCAGGGTGGGCCGGGTGCCGGTTGGGGCGTCCGCTGGCCACCACCAGAGCCGGCCCTGCTCGTCGCCGCTGACCGCCCTGCCCTCCGGGTCGATCAGCACGTCCTCCGGACCGTGCCCGCCGTCAGGCAGCGGCAGCAGGTCGGCCCGGTCGAGGCGGTCGTCGGTGGGGGCCCACGGCCCGTCCAGCGGCGGGGGCACGGTGGCCGGCTCACGGACCGGCCGGATCAGCAGCGGCGGGCGCCGGCGGGGGACGGCCATCCGGTCATTGTTCCCCGCCGATGCCCGGTCGGGCAGTTGCCAGCGGCGTGTCGCGCGACATCGGGCAGCGCGCCGGAGACCAGCGCGGCACCAACCACCACCGCGTCCGCGGTGGCCGGCGTGCGGGTCCGGGGGGATCCCCTGAGGCTCTCGGGGTTGGACCCGGGACGTACCCGGATCCCGGGTTCCGGCAGGCGGGAAGTGTCGGTCCCCCGGGATAGGTTTCTCGGCATGGGGCAGCACAGCGACCGGTTCCACGTCGAGATCAGCGTGGGCGACCACGAGGTGGACATCCGGGCGATCGGCGAGATCGACATCGCCACCGTGGGATCGTTCCGGGCCGCGCTCTGGGCGGCCCCGGCGCGGCCCGTGCTGCGGGTGGACCTCTCCGGGGTGCGGCTGCTCTCCGCGGCCGGGGTGCGCACGCTGGTCGCCGCGCACCTGCGGGTCCGGGCCCGCGGCGGCGAGCTGGTCCTGGTCGATCCCGGCCCGGTGGTCGCCCGGGTGCTGCGGGCCACCGGTCTGCACCGGGTGATGCCGGTCCGGGAGTCGGCCGTCGCGGGGGAGCTGGTCGCGGCCTGACGCCGCCCTCGTGGCGGCCGGGCGGCGCGACCGCCCCGGCGGGACGGACCAGGCCGCCGGCGTGGGTGCCGACGGCCCTGGTCGGCCGGGTCAGCGGACGCCGAGCAGGTCCACCACGAAGACGAGCGTCTCGTTCGGCTTGATGACGCCACCGGCGCCCCGGGCGCCGTAGCCCAGGTGCGGCGGGATGGTCAGCCGGCGCCGGCCGCCGACCTTCATGCCGACCACGCCCTGGTCCCAGCCGGCGATGACCTGGCCCCCGCCGAGCGGGAACTCGAACGGCTCGCCCCGGTTCCACGAGGCGTCGAACTCGCGGCCGGTCGAGTGGGCCACGCCGACGTGGTGCACGGTGGCGAGCTGGCCGGGGTGGGCCTCCGGACCCTCGCCGACCGTGATGTCGTCGATGACGAGATCGGCGGGCGGCGCGCCCTCGATCGGGCCAACCTCGGGCTTCTGCATGAGCGGGTCTCCTCGGTGTTCCGGGTGTGGTCCCCGTCGATCCTGCCGGATCGCGACCGGCCGATACCCGCGGGTCCCGGGAAAGGGTCGGGGTACGCCACGGCGGGCGCCACCTTCGGTGACGCCCGCCCAGGTGATCAGTTCACTTGAGCCAGGGGAGTCGCTGGACGATGGGGAGCCGCGTCCAGGGCCGGCCCAGGCCGAGGGTGTTGCCGGCGCCGACGAGAGCCAGGACGGCCAGCAGACCGGCGTAGATCAGGTGGTCGTCCAGGAACGGGTTGTTCGCGGGGGGCAGCACGGCCGTCCACATCATGACCAGCAGGAGCCCGCCGGTGACCGCCGCGATCCGGGTGCCGATGCCGAGCAGCAGGGCCACGCCGATGCCGAGCAGGCCGAGCATGAACAGCCAGTCCGCCCAGGCCGCGCCGGCGATGCCCTGGTAGAAACCCTGGAACGGGCCGGCCGCCCCGAAGGTCAGGAAGCCCTTGGTGGGGCTGCCGCCGTTGATCCAGGCGTTCTTCGCGGCGGTCTCGTGCCCGAGGCCGAACAGCTTGTCCAGGAAGGCCCACAGGAAGGTCCAGCCCAGCGCGATCCGCAGTCCGGCGAGGACGTAGCGGGCCGCCCGCTGGCGGGTGGTCTCGACGTTGCGGGTGGTGGCGGCCGCCGGAACCCTGGTGTTGGCCGGAACCCTGTTGTTGGCGGTGACCCGCTCGATCGTCGCGGTCATGGTCTCCACGTCCCTTCTGGTGGCTGCACCGCGCTTTCCGGTGGCAACTCCATTCCAGCTCCGCGGAGGCGGGGCGGGCAGGGCCGACCGGGCCGTGCCCGCCCGGGACCTTGGACCTGTTCCGGCCCGGTCCGGTCGGCCTGCCCAGGCCGGTCCACCGCCTCTGACCAGGGCCACCGTGACGGTCCTAGCGTCGTGGGTGGACCGAGGAGGTTGTGATGCGAACCTGGCAGGTGGGCGACGTGATGACCACGGACGTGGCGACGGTGGAGGCGGCGAGCCCGTACCGCCGGATCGTCGACGTGCTGATCCGGCGGGGCGTCAGCGCCGTGCCGGTGGTGGACTCCTTCCGGCGGGTGCTGGGGGTGGTCTCCGAGGCGGACCTGCTGCACAAGGTGGAGCGGGCCGGCCAACCCGACGAGCGGCGCATCTTCGCCGGACGGCGCCGGCGCGCCGCCCGGGAGAAGGCGGACGCGCAGCTTGCCGAGGAGCTGATGACCGCACCGGCGGTGACCACCTACCCGCACGCGACTGGCGGCGGCGGCCCGGCTGATGGACCGTGAGGCGGTCAAGCGGCTGCCCGTGCTGGACGACCTCGGCCGGCTGGTCGGCATCGTCACCCGCAGCGACCTGCTCCGGGTGCACCTGCGCAGCGACGCGGAGATCCGCGAGGACGTGGTGCAGGAGGTGCTGCGCCGGGTGCTCGCGGTCCGGGACGGCCTGGTCACCGTCCGGGTCCGTGACGGTGAGGTCACCCTGGACGGGCGGTTGGACCGGCGCAGCGCCGTCGACCTCGCCGGCCGGCTCGCCGGCCAGGTCGGTGGCGTCGTCGTGGTCCACAACGCCATCGGGTACGACGTGGACGACACCACGTTCATGGAGCTCGACCCGGTGCACGCCACCCCGGTCGCCTGACCGGCCCGTCCGTGGGCCCACCCCGATCGGGTGGGCCCATGCCGGGCTCAGACGAGACGGGCGAGCTGGGCGGCGAGCAGCGCGGGGGCCTCGGCGAGGGAGGGCCCGTACCAGGTCAGGTGGCGGCCCGAGACTAGCGTGGCCGGTACGCTGGGGAACGCCTCCGGCCCGTCGCCGGCCGTGAACCGATACGGTTCGTCCGGCAGCACCACCAGGTCGGGCCGTCGTCCGCGCAGCTCGTCCAGGCTCGGGCGGGGATACCGCTCCGCGTGGCCGGCCCACCGGTTCGCCACGCCCAGCCGGTGTAGCACGTCACCGGCGAAGGTGTCCCGGCCGAGCACCACCCACGGCCGCCGCCACACCGGCACCACCGCGGCCCGCCAGCTGGTTGGCGTGGGCAGGTCGGTCCAGGCCCGCCGGGCGGCTCGCAACCAGTCCGGCTCGTCCGTCACGTCGAGCGCGGCGACCAGCTCGCCGAGCTGGGTCAGCGCCTCCGGCACCGTGCGGGGAAAGGTGACCCGCACCGGTACGCCGGCCGCGCGCAGGGCGTCCGCGTCGGCGAGCCGGTTCTCCTCCTCGTTGAGCAGCACGAGGTCGGGCCGGAGTGCGAGCACCCGGTCCAGGTCCGGATACTTGCTCCCGCCGACCCGGGCGACGTCCAGCCCGGCCGGATGGGTGCACCAGTCGGTCGCCCCGACCAGCACCTCGGGCCGGGTCAACGCCACCGCCTCGGTCAACGACGGCACCAGCGACACCACCCGCACGTCGGGCCCCCTCTCAGTCCCGCACATGCTGCCCCAGCCGGTCGACCAGCCGGGAAGCGGCGGCGGTTCCAGGTCGCGTCGCGGGGCCGGACGCGTCGGGCTGGCGTTGCCGATTCAGGGCCGGGCTTCGTCCACCAGGGCGGTCACGTCCAGGTGCGCCGGCTGGCAGCCGACCGTCGCGGCGAACCGGCGGACCGCCGCGTCGACGTGCGCGCGGGCCGCGCCGAGACCGGCGCAAGGGTCGACCCTCAGCTCCACCCAGACGTCCGGCCCACTGACCGGTCCGGTGAGCACCACCCGGGCCCGGCGTACCCCGGGCGCCCGGCACAGGTCCCGCTCCAGCGCGGCGGTCAGCACCTCGCTTGCCACCCGGGTACGCCCGCCCCCGTCACCGGGATGCGCCAGCGTGCCGGCGAGCCGGCCCGGCACGCGCAGCCCGGCGGCCAGCAACCGCTGCCCGAGCAGGGCCGCCAGCACCCCGCCGACCGCCACCGCGAGACCGCTCCACGGCGTACCCGCCCGCCACCAGTTGGCCGGGCCGGCCCCCAGCAACGGGGCGCCACCGCCCGGCAGCCAGCCCAGCCCGACCGCCAGCGCGGTCCCGCCGGCGGCCACGAGCACCAGGGCGAGCACCGTCCACAGCAGCCGGTGCGCGGCGTTGCTCACGTGGCCCGCCGGGCCGGTAGGAGCCGGATGTCGATCCGGCCCCGGCGTGGCGCGGCCAGCCGGTCGAGTTCCCGGCGCAGGGCGAACTCGACGTCGGCGCGGGCCGCCGGGTCGGCGGTGGCGGTCACCCGGGGTCGCCAGGCGTCTCCCCGCCGGCGCAGGCGTACCCGGGCCCGCCGGACGCTGGGCACGGCGTAGACCGCCCGGGCCAGCCGTCGTTCCATCGACCGGCGGTGCAGGTGCCAGCGGTCGTCCTCGGCGAGCCGCAGCCGGGCCGGGTGCCACCGGCGCAGCTCGGCGACGAGGACCACCAGCCCGAGCAGGGTCACGCCGCCGGCGACCGCCCGGGCCGGGGCGTCCTGCCAGCGGGTGGTGGTCAGCGTCGCGTACCAGCGGTGGACCAGCGGACCGGGACCGCCCAGCGCGGCGAGCAGTCCCTCGGCGACGGCGAGCGCCCCACCGGCGAGCAGGGCGACGGCGAGCAGCAGGGTGGCGACCCGGTTGACCGTCCGCACGTCAACCTCCGGCCGCCGGGATCCCGCCGCCCCGGGCGCGGTCGCCTCCGGCTTGCGACGGGGCGGCCGGCAGGGGCAGGTCCACCACCGTGACGGTGACGGACTCCACGGCCAGGCCGGTGTGCGCCTCGATCCGGGCGGTGACCCGGCGGCGGACCGCGGCCGCGACCGTGGGCAGGTGCGCGCCGTAGCTGACGGCGAGGTCGAGGTCTATCCGGGCGGCCTGCCCGGCCACCCGGACGGCCGCCGTCGGGCCGGACACGGCCGGGGTCAGCCGCGCCGCGTCCGCGGCGAGCCGGGCGAGCCACTCCTCGGTCCAGGGCCGGGCCGGCGCGACCGGGCGATCATGGGCGGACGTGCCGCGCCGCGGCAGGGTGCCGGTCATCGGACGCCTCCGTTCAGCGGTGCCGGTCGGCGGGGGCCCGATCGGCGAGCCCGGGCAGGGTGACGTCCCCGTCGAGGACCCGGACCAGGAGCCAGCCCACCAGCCCGGCCAGCGTGGCGCCTGCCGCAGCGCCGGCCCCGCCGAGCGCCCAGACCGCGACCAGGAGGAACCCGGCGAGGAACCCGAACTGATGGCGTGTCATGTCCACCTCCGCTGCGCGGTGACCGACCGGACGGGCGGGGCGTACCCGTTTCCCCGCCGCGCACTCATGGCGGACGAGGACCACGGAACCGGGGCTCCGGCGAAGGTGACGAACGGGTATGACCCGCCCGATCGCGCACCGGCGACACGACGAACATGATCGAACGCATACACTCGGGCGTCGATCGACCGACGGATGGATCTGGCGAAGATGACGAGCACCGGCAGCGTGGCGGCGTCCTGGCTGCGTCCGATCACCGGCGGGGCGGCCCCGCTGCTCAGCCGGGCCGGCCAGGTCGGGTACGCGGCGCGGCGGCTGAGCGAGCTGGTGCAGGGGCGCCCGCCGGGAATCACCGGGCACCAGTGGAGCACCGCCAGCAAGGAGGGCTTCGACCTGGTGGTGTGCGCGGCCGACACCGGCTGGCCGCTGTTCGCCCTGCAGATCGCCGCGCCCGTGCCCGCCGGTTCCGCCCAGCGCGCCGAGCGGATGACGAGTGCGGTCTGCGCGGCCGTCGGTCTGCCGATGCTGCGGGTGGAGTCGCCGACGCTGCGTGGCTCCGAGCACGGCCGCCGCCTCGTCGAGTACGTCATCGACGCGCGCAGCTACGCGGCCGGCACCCAATCCGGCCCGGAGGGCGGGGACGTGGTCGGGTTCCGGGACATTCTCGGCCGGCTTCCCGACGGCCGCCGCGGGCCGGTCAACGACCTCGGGGCGCTGACCCGGGCCGCCGCTGTCGAGGCGTTCGTCGAGCGGCGCCTCGCCGACCCGATCGTCCGCGGGCTGCACGTGCAATGGGCGGACGGCCCGGCCGAGGGGTGGAGCTGGGTCGAGGTGCGGCCCGGCCGGTGCCTGGTCGAGCGGGTCCAACTCTTCGCGCAGCGTTTCTCCTGTGGGGTGGACCCGGGCCGGCTCGCCGAGGACCTGGCCGCGGTGGCGGTCGGGGAGCGGTTGCGCGACCTCGAGGTCGGCGAGCCGCCACTGGTGGACCGGGACGAGCTGCGGCAGCAGATCCGGCGGCTCGCCGCCCGGCGGGACGAGTTCGCCGGCGGCTTCGCCTTCGACCATCTCTGGGTCGACTGATCGACCACCCGGTTGCGGCGGAACGGCGCCGTGAATTCTCCCGATCCACCGTTGCACCGTCACCGCGGTACCTCAGCGGGAATGACGCGGATCTTCCGAGCTGGGCGGCGGACCGAACCGTGGAAAGGCCGCGGCACCGACCGTTCCCGGTCAGACCGGCGCGGGTTCCGGTCGGGCTGGCGCCGGGGCGGGTATGCGCAGCGCCGCGATGCGCCGGGTCCGGGCCGGCCCGGCGAGCAGGTTGCCCAGCGCCACCAGCAGCGCCAGGCCGGCCAGCCCCAGCCAGAGCTCGGTGTCGCCGAACCGGCCGGTGATCAGGCCGCCCACGGTTGGCCCGGCGGAGCTGGCGAAGGCGTAGCCGAGCGAGTAGACGCCCTGGTAGCGGCCGCGCTGCGCGGTGGGGGAGAGGTCGGCGGTGAGCGCCGAATTGGCGGGCGTCATGAGCATTTCGCCGAGCGTCCAGACCATGACGGTGCCGGCGTAGAACCAGACGGTGTCGGCCAGCGCGGTGAGGGCGAACCCGGCGCCGATCACCACCGCTGCCAGCGCGATGGTGCGGGAGCGGTCGAAGCGGGCGATCAGCCGTGGCACGAAGAGTTGCCCCACCACGATCATCAGTCCGTTCACCGCGATGACCGGCCCGTACGCCGATGCCGGCAGCCCGTCGGCCTGCAAGGCCACCGGCAGCATCACGTCCGCTTCGATGCACAGCCAGATGAGCCCGGTCAGCGCCGTGAAGGTGAGGAAGACCCGGTCGCGCAGTACCGTGCCGAGGCCGCCCCGGTCAGCCGGGGCGCGCGGTGCGACGACCTCCGGGGCTGGGCGGGACTCGGGCACCTTGACCGCGATCAGGGCGGCGGTGCCCAGCAGCACGGCCGCGTTGATCACGAACAGCAGCACCGGGTCGGCCCGGATCAGCACGCCGGCCAGGGTGGCGGCCACCGAGAAGCCGATGTTGATGGCCCAGTAGTTGAGGGTCAGTGCGCGTAGCCGGTCGCGGTCGCCGACCACGTCGATGATGGTGGCGGTGAAGGCCGGCCGGGCCACGCCGAGGCAGAGCCCGAGCGACAGGGTGAGCGCCGCGATCGCGACGGGGTGGCCGGTGAGGCCCAGGGCGGCCGCGGTGACTGCGGCGCTGAGGTTGCCGGCCAGCATCGCCGGTCGCCGCCCCCACCGGTCCGCGATGATGCCGCCGAGCAGCGTGCCGAGGGCGCTGCCGGCCCCGTGCAACCCGATCACCACGCCGGCGTACGAGGGGTCGAAGTGCCGTACGGAGACCAGGTAGACGCCGAGGTAGATGGCGACGAACCCGCCCAACCGGTTGATCAGTGTGGCGGTCCAGAGATACCAGAAGGTGCGGGGCAACCCGCCCCCGGTCTGCCTCCACCAGGTCGCCATGCGTCCACCCCCGTGCGTCGTGCTCGTAATGACCTCAGGCGTCGTCGGTCATTACAGTCGAGGGGTGCGACAGGATGCCGGTCAGGTGCCGGCCATGGTGGTGTCGGTCACGGCGTGGGGGTGGAGTTCCCTACCGGCTCTCCTCCCGGGTATGAAAATTGTTAACGCGGGGAAAAGCCGACCGGGGTCATGCCGATTTCTCAGCGTGACCCCGGTGTGCCCGACGGTGAACCAGGAGGTTCAGCGGTTCTTGTAGGCCTCCACCACCGAGACGGGGATGCGGCCCCGCTCGGAAATCTCGTAGCCGTTCTTCGCGGCCCATTCCCGGATGGCGCGGTTCTGCTCGCGGTCCATTCCCGAGGTGGCCGGACGGGCGGCCCGACGTGCCGCGCGACCCGCCTCGACCGGCCCGCGCCCGATCCGCCGGCCAGCGGTGATGAACGGGTCCAGGGCCTTACGCAGGACGCCCGCGTTCTCGTCGGAGACGTCGATCGTGTACGCCACGCCGTCCAGGCTGAACTCGACGGTCCGATCGGCCTTTCCGCCGTCAAGGTCGTCGGTCAGAACGGTGATTACTTTCCTTGCCATCGCCATTGCTCCCTGTGTCGGGCGGGGTGTGGCTAAGAGTTTGACCTATGGCGCGGCAATTTCGCAACAATAACCGACCTTCGCCATTCGGCGGGTCGGCTAATCCGCCGGCGGAATGGCTCTCTCGGGCCCTGTGTACGGCAGTGGGCGGATGCGAATGAGTGGCGTGGGTCACATCCCGGAACAAGGGGCACGGTTTGTAACTTGAGTCAGACACGCTCAACTCAACGTGATAGCAGGTGTTCGATGGCAACTCTTCCGGTACTTCCCCTCACCGACGCCGTCCTGCTGCCGGGCATGGTCATCCCGGTGACCCTCGACCCGACCACCCAGGCCGCGGTCGACGCGGCCCGCGCCAGCGGCGACAAGAAGCTGCTCGCCGTGCCCCGCATCGACGGCGAGTACGGCTCCGTCGGCGTGATCGCCACCATCGAGAAGGTGGGCCGGCTGCCCAGCGGCGAGCCCGCCGCCGTGGTCCGTGGCCTCGCCCGGGCCCGGATCGGCTCCGGCGTGCCCGGACCGGGCGCCGCCCTCTGGGTCGAGGCGACCGAACTCGACGAACCCGCACCGGCCGGCCGCGCCCGGGAACTCGCCCGCGAGTACCGCGCGCTGATGACCTCGGTCCTCCAGCAGCGTGGCGCCTGGCAGGTCATCGACGCCATGGAGCGGATGACCGACCTCTCCGAGCTGGCCGACGCGGCCGGCTACGCGCCCTGGCTCAGCCTGGCGCAGAAGACCGAGCTGCTCGCCGCCCCGGACGTCACCGCCCGGCTCGAGCTGCTGGTCGGCTGGGTGCGGGACCACCTGGCCGAGCAGGAGGTCACCGAGCAGATCAACAGCGACGTCCGGGAGGGCCTGGAGAAGTCCCAGCGGGAGTTCCTGCTCCGCCAGCAGCTCGCCGCGATCCGCAAGGAACTCGGTGAGGACGAGCCGGACGGCTCCGCCGACTACCGCTCGCGGGTCGAGTCCGCCGACCTGCCCGACAAGGTACGCGAGGCGGCCCTGCGTGAGGTCGGCAAGCTGGAGCGGGCCAGCGACGCCTCGCCGGAGGCCGGCTGGATCCGCACCTGGCTCGACACGGTGCTGGAGATGCCGTGGAGCACGCGTACCGAGGACAACACCGACCTCGGCGCGGCCCGCGCGGTGCTCGACGCCGACCACGCCGGCCTGGCCGACGTGAAGGATCGCATCCTGGAATACCTGGCGGTGCGCAACCGGCGCGCCGAGCGCAACCTCGGCGTGGTCGGCGGGCGTGGCTCCGGCGCGGTGCTCGCCCTGGCCGGCCCGCCCGGCGTCGGCAAGACCAGCCTCGGCGAGTCGATCGCCCGGGCGCTCGGGCGCAACTTCGTCCGGGTCTCCCTCGGTGGCGTCCGGGACGAGGCGGAGATTCGCGGTCACCGCCGCACCTACATCGGCGCGCTGCCCGGCCGGATCGTCCGTGCCCTGCGCGAGGCCGGCTCGATGAACCCGGTCGTGCTCCTCGACGAGGTCGACAAGCTGGCCGTCGGCTACGCCGGCGATCCGGCGGCGGCCCTGCTGGAGGTGCTCGACCCGGCGCAGAACCACACCTTCCGGGACCACTACCTCGAGGTCGACCTCGACCTGTCCGACGTGCTCTTCCTGGCCACCGCCAACGTGGTGGAGACCGTCCCCGGCCCGCTGCTGGACCGGATGGAGCTGGTCACGCTGGACGGCTACACCGAGGACGAGAAGGTGGCCATCGCCCGGGACCACCTGCTGCCCCGGCAGCGGGAGCGGGCCGGGCTGACCGCCGACGAGGTGACCATCGCCGACCAGGCCCTGGCCCTCATCGCCGGCGAGTACACCCGGGAGGCCGGCGTCCGGCAGCTCGAACGCGCCCTGGCCAAGATCCTGCGCAAGGTGGCGGTCGCGCTGGCCGCCGACCCGGCCCCGGTGCGGGTGGACACCGACAACCTGGCCCGCTACCTGGGCCGGCCGAAGTTCACCCCGGAGTCGGCGGAGCGGACGGCGGTGCCCGGCGTGGCCACCGGACTGGCGGTCACCGGTGCCGGCGGCGACGTGCTGTTCATCGAGGCGACCAGCATGGAGGGCGAGCCGGGGCTGACCCTGACCGGCCAGCTCGGCGACGTGATGAAGGAATCCGCGCACATCGCCCTGTCGTACCTGCGGTCGAACGGGCGGCGGCTCGGGCTGGACCCGAACGCCCTGGCCGGGCGGCGGATCCACCTGCACGTCCCGGCGGGCGCGGTGCCCAAGGACGGCCCCAGCGCCGGCATCACCATGGTCACCGCGCTGGCCTCACTGGCCAGCGGCCGACCGGTCCGCCCCGAGTTCGGGATGACCGGTGAGGTGACCCTCTCCGGCCGGGTGCTGCCCATCGGCGGCGTGAAGCAGAAGCTGCTCGCCGCCCACCGGGCCGGCCTGACCGAGGTGATCATCCCGAAACGCAACGAGCCGGACCTCGACGACCTCCCGACCGAGGTACGCGAGGCGCTGACCATCCACACCCTCGCCGATGTCGCCGACGTGCTCGCCCTGGCGCTGCGCCCGGCCGACGTCGACGCGGAGACCCTGGGCGGCCAGCCGCTCGCCGCGGCCTGACCCGTTCGCCCGGCACAACGAGGCCCCCGGTCGTTCGACCGGGGGCCTCCGCCGTGCTCACCAGCGGTCCCGGCGCTCCCGCCGCGCACCGCCGTCGAGATCCGGGCCGCGCCGCTCCCGCCGCTCGCCGTCGAAGCGGCGCTCGCCGCCGTCGGTGTCCCGGTCCCGACGCACGGTGGCCTTGCGGCCCTTGATGGTGCTGCCGCGCAGCCCCCGGATCACCTCGTCGGCGACCGCGTACGGGACCTCCACCAGGGAGAACCGGTCGGCGATCTCGATCGAGCCGATGTCCCGGCCACTGACCCGGGTCTCCCCGGTGATCGCCCCGACCAGGTCCTGCGGCCGGACCCCGGCACGCCGGCCGAGCCCGATGAAGACCTGCGTCGTACCGCCGGCACTCGGCCGGCCGCCGCCGCGCCGCTCCCGGCCCTCGTACCCCGGTCGGCCCTCTCGGGACGGCCGGACCGCGACCTGCGGGATCTCCTCCTCCTCGTCGGTAGTGCCCGGCAGGGTGGCCTCGTGGGCCAGCTTCACCGCGGCGAGCGCCACCTCCATCAGGTCGAACTCGTCGGTCAGCGACTCGACGATCGCCCGGAACGGCTCCAGGTCGTCCTCCAGCAGCGACTCCCGCAGCGCCGCCTGGGTCAGCTCCAGCCGCCGGGTACGCAGGTCCGCCACCGTGGGGATCTTGTCGACGGCGATCCGCTGGCCGGTGACCCGCTCGATGGTCTTGAGCATCCGGTGCTCGCGCGGCTCGGCGAGGGTGATCGCCACGCCCTCCCGGCCGGCCCGACCCACCCGGCCGATCCGGTGCACGTACGACTCGGGCGCCGACGGCACGTCGTAGTTCACCACGTGGGTGAGCTGCTCGACGTCCAGGCCGCGGGCCGCCACGTCGGTGGCCACCAGCAGGTCGGCGGTGCCCGCCCGCAGCCGGCCCATCACCCGGTCCCGCTGCTCCTGGCTCATCCCGCCGTGCAGCGCCTCGGCCCGGTAGCCCCGGCCGTTCATCGTCTCGGTGAGCCGGTCCACCTCCTCCCGGCTGCGGCAGAACACGATCGCCGCGGTGGGCGACTCCACGTCCAGCACCCGGCCCAGCGCCGCCGGCTTGTGCGCCCGCGCCACCAGGTACGCGCTCTGCCGCACCCGGGGCGCCTCGCCGGCCACCGGCCGCTCCCGCTCGATCTGGATGCGGACCGGGTCGGTCAGGTGCTGGCGGGCCAGCCCGTCGATGCGCGCGGGCATGGTCGCCGAGAACAGCACCGTCTGCCGGTCGGCCGGGGCGTGCTCCAGGATCGCCTCGATGTCCTCGGCGAAGCCCATGTCGAGCATCTCGTCCGCCTCGTCCAGCACCACCGTGGCCAGCGAATCCAGCCGCAGAGTGCCCCGGGCGATGTGGTCCAGCGCCCGGCCCGGCGTCGCCACCACCACGTCCACGCCCAGGTCGAGCGCCCGCAGCTGCCGGCCGATCGGCTGGCCGCCGTAGATCGGCAGGACCCGGGTGCCCAGGTCCTTGCCGTACCGGTGGAACGCCTCGGAGACCTGCACGGCCAGCTCCCGGGTGGGCACCAGCACCAGCGACACCGGTTCGCCGCCGGGCCGCTCGTCCGGCATCCGCTGCAACAGCGGCAGGGCGAACGCCGCCGTCTTGCCCGTACCGGTCGCCGCCTGGCCCAGCAGGTCCCGGCCGGCGTGCAGCGGCGGGATCGCCTCCCGCTGGATCGGGGTCGGTTCCTCGTAGCCGAGCGCGGCCAGCGCGTTCAGCAGCTCGGTGCGCAGCCCGAGGTCTGCGAAGGTGGTGGCCGGGTCGTCGGCGGCAGGGCTGGTGGGGTTGGTCGGCGTTGGTGCGGAACTCATGCGGCAAGCCTTTCATCACCGCCGACCGGGCCGCGCGGCGACCGGCACACCGAGTCGCGCTCATCCGCCCAGCAGGGCCAGCGCCATGGTGATCCCCACCGCCGCGTCCAGCACCGCGCACCACTCGGCGTACGCCCGCGGGACCACCCGGCCGCTGCGGTGGTGCGCCAGGTCCCACGCGGCGTGCGTCAGCCAGCCGGCGGCCACCAGCGCGCCGCCGACGCCGTCCGGCACGAATAGGGCGACCGCGGCCAGCCCGCCCCAGCCGGCCAGCCCGGCGAGTTGGAGCGCGAGGGCCCGTCGGTCGCGCCACTGCCGGCGCCCGGTGCCGAGCAGCAGGTAACCGGCCGGCAGCACGAGCAACGTCCACGGGGCGAGCACGGCCGGCGCGATCCAGAGGTCCAGGGTCATCAGCAGGGCGAGCGCGGTGGGCCACCGGCGCGCCAGCGCCGCGGCGGCCGGGTGCCGGCGGGGCGGTGCCGCAGGCGCGTGGCGGTGCCGCAGCGCCACCAGCACCATCGCGGGCAGCATCAGCAGGTGGCCGCCGAGCGTCAGCCCGTGGTCCCCGACCAGCCCGGCCCACCAGGGCGGGAGGAGCAGCAGGAACGGGACGTACATGGCGGCCACCATCTCGACGACGGCGACCCGTCGGTGACCGCGGTGCCACATCCAGGCGGCCATCCCGAGTGCCATGTCCGTCGCCATCACCAGCGCCGCCACGTCCGTCCGGGCGAGGACGTCCGCGCCGCCCAGCACCGCGGCACCCGCCCGCCACACCGGGTCGAGCAGCAGCATGCCCGCCAGCATCGCGGCGACCATCTCGGCGAGGTGCCGCGCCAGCCGGCGGCCGTCGTGGGCCGATTTCCGGGGTACGCGTGCCGTCGTCTCCGTCATGCCCCGACCCTGCCCCGACCGGCCGCCCGGCCGGCCCGCGCACAACTCACCGGGATCCGTGCGGGACGCACGGTGCGGCGATGACACTCCGCAGGGGTGAACCGGACGGGCAACTTACCTAGGATCGGCGGGCATGACGGTCGAGGCGGCGGACCGCCGGCTGCGCCGGGCCCGGCATCTGACCCTGGCGTCGCTGGCCACCAACCTCGGTGCCACCCTGCTGCTGCCGGGTGTCGGGTTGGCCCGCGAGCCGGACCCGGTCCGCGGGGCCCTCGGCGCGGTCGGGCTCCTCGCGTTCGTCGCCGCCCAGGCGGGTGTGGTCCACGCGGCGGTCACCCCCTGGCTCGCCGGCGACCGGCGGCGCCGACGGCACGCCGCGCTGGCCGTGGCCACCCTGCTGAGCGTGCCGCTCGTCGGCCCGGTCGCCGCCGGCACCTGGCCGACCTGGGCCTGGTTGGGCGCGTCGCTGGTCGGCATGCTGCCGCTGCTGTTCCGGCCGGCGACCGCCACCGTCGCGATGGCCGCGATGCTCGTGGTCTCCGTCGTGGTGGCCGGGTGGGCCGGCGTGCCGGTACGCCACGCGCTGCTCGTCACCGGCGGCGTCGGCCTGGGGGTCGCCGCGGTCACCTGGGTGCAGGTGTGGTTCTGGGACCTGCTCGTCGAGGCGCGGCAGGGCCAGGCCGCCCGCGCCCGGCTGGCCGCCGCCGAGGAGCGGCTGCGTTTCGCCCGGGACGTGCACGACCTGCTCGGCCACGACCTGACGGTGATCGCGCTGAAGGCCGAACTGGCCGCCCGCGTCGCGCCCGTCGACGCCGGCCGCGCCGGCCGGGAGGCCGCCGAGGTGCAGCGCCTCGCCGGGTCCGCCCTGCACCGGGTACGCGCGGCCGTGCACGGCTACCGGACCGTCGACCTCGCCGAGCAGGTGGCCGCGGTGGGTGAGGTGCTGCGTACCAGCGGGGTGCGCTGCACGGTCGTGCCGCCCGACGGTGACCTGCCCGCCGCGGTCGCCGCCGACCTGGCCGCGGTGCTGCGGGAGGCCGGGACGAACGTGCTGCGGCACAGCCGGGCCGACTGGTGCCGGATCGAGATCACCCGGGAGGACGGCCTGGTGACGATGACCGTACGCAACGACGGCGCCCGCGGCGACGGACCGGACGAGCACAGCGGCGGCCTGCGCGGGCTGGCCGACCGGCTCGGCCCGGCCGGCGGCACCGTGCGCACCCGCACCGAGGACGGGGTGTTCAGCCTCGTGGCCACCCTGCCGGTGCCGTCGTGATCCGGGTGCTGCTCGCCGACGACGAGGAGCTGATCCGGCTCGCCCTCGCGGCCCTGCTGGGCCTGGAGCCGGACATCGAGGTGGTCGCGCACGCCGCCGACGGCCGGGCCGCCGTGACGGCCGCGCTGGCGCACCGCCCGGACGTGGCCGTGCTGGACCTTCAGATGCCGCCGCCCGGCGGGATCCAGGCCGCCGCCGAACTGGCCCGCGTGCTGCCCGCCTGCGCCGTGGTGATCCTGACCGGCCACGGTCGCCCCGCTCAGCTGCGCCCCGCGCTGGCCGCCGGAGCCCGGGGGTTCCTGCCCAAGGGCGCGCCCGGTGGAGCACTCGCCGACGTGATCCGCCGGGTCCACTCCGGGGCCCGGTACGTCGACCCGGCGCTCGCCGCCGACGCGCTGACCCTGCCCGACTGCCCGTTGACCGCCCGGGAGCTGGAGACCCTGCGCCTGGCCGAGTACGGCACACCGGTCGCCGTGATCGCCCGGCGTACCCACCTGGCGGCCGGAACCGTACGCAACCACCTCGCCGCCTGCGTGCAGAAGCTCGGTGCCGCCGACCGGGCCGAGGCGGTCCGGGTCGCCCGCGAGGCCGGCTGGCTCTGACCGGCTCAGCCCGTCTCGAACGGCACCCGCGCCTCGGCGAGCAGCGCCGGGCCGGCGTAGGCCACCGGGGCGGGCGGGGGCGCCGGGAGCAGTTGGGCCAACTGCTCGGCGCTGAGCGCGTACACGACCCGGCCCAGGCCCGAGCGTTCGATGGCGGTGGCGCACATGCCGCAGGGCTGGCAACTCGTGTACATCGTCGCGACGGCCGCCGCGTCGGCGGCCAGGTGCCGGGCCGCCCAGCGGGCCAGCTTCAGCTCCGGATGCGCGGTGATGTCGTCGTCGGTGCGCTCGGTGTTCACCTCCTCGGCCAGCACCCGCCCGTCGGTGTCGACCAGCAACGAGCCGAACGGGCCATCCCCGGCCTCCCGGGCGGCGGCGGCCAGTGCGATGGCCCGGCGCAGGTGGCGTTCGTCGGTCTCGGTCAGCACGCTCATCCGGCGAGCATTCCCCACGGGGCGTCCCGACACACCGTTGGCGACTAGCCTGACGGCGTGCGTACGGTCGAACTGCTCTGCTCGCCGGAGCTGGAGGAGGCGGTACGGGCGGCCTGGCGACGGCTGGCCGAGGCCGGTCTGCCCAGCCTGGCGCGCAACATCCACCCCACCAACCGCCCGCACCTGACCCTCGCCTCGGTCGACGAGTTCCCACCCGGGGCCGAGCAGCGCCTCGCCGACCTCTGCGACGCGGCGCTGCCCCTGCCCGCCCGCCTCGACCGGGTGGCGGTGCTCGACGGGAGCGCCCCGCTGGTCTGGCTGGTCCGGCCCGCGCCGCAGTTGCTCGCCCTGCACGGTGCCGTCTGGGACGTGCTCGCCGGGGCGCCCGGCCCGCGCCCGTGGCACCTGCCGGGGCGCTGGATCCCGCACCTGAGCCTGGCGCTGCGGTTCCGGGACGCCGACCGCCGCCGGGCCCGGGCGTTGGCCGGCCTCGACCGCCCCGCCGGGGAGTTCGTCGCCGCGCGCAGCTACGACAGCGACACCCGTACCGTCAGCGAGCTGGTCTCCGTGCATCCGCGCCCGGCCTGCTGAGCCGTCCGGGGCCGCCCGGCTGCGGACGGCCCCGGACTTCCGGGCTCAGCGGTGGAACCGCAGGTAGTCGAACTCGGCGGTGACCGCCGGCTGGGCGCCGCCCTGCGCGACCAGTCCGATCCGGGGCGTGGTGTCGGCCGGGAAGGTCCACACCGCGCCCCAGGTCCAGTGCTGCCCGTCCCGGCTGGAGCCGGCCCGGAACTCGTGTTCGCCGGTGGCCGGGTCGACGTGGTGGGCCAGCCGCAGCCAGGTGGTGGTGGCCGGGGTGCCGAGGATGGAGCCGCCGTACACCGGCTGGCCGGCGAAGGGCAGCTCGTAGCCGTACTCGACCTGGCGGGTGTTCCAGATGGCCACCTGGGCCAGCCGGGCGAACCGGTCGTCGTCCACGTACGCGATCATGCCGGCCTGCTGGTAGTTGCGGACGGCGTCCGTACCGAGGTCGAGGGTCACCTTCGTCTCCGCCACGTAGTCCCCGGTCGGCGCGTCGCGGAGCAGCACGCCGGCCGTGTTGCCGGTGCCGACCAGGTCGGTCGACTCCACCGGCCAGCGCAGCGCGCCGTCGGTGACGCTGGCCGTCGGGTTGCGCCGGATCCAGCGCCAGGCGGGATCGAGGCCGTCGGTGAACTCGTCCGAGTACCCGGGCAGCAGTGGGCCGACCGCCGGCGGGGCGACGGTGTGCCGCACCGGCCGGTACAGCCGGGCCAGGCTGACGTTGTCGAAACCGGCGGCCCCGGCGGCCAGCAGCGCCAGCGGGCCGGCCGCCGGCCGGGCCAGCTCCAGCGCCACCACGGCGAGCTGGTCACCCAGCCGGGCCGGGCTCAGCTGCGCGACGAGTTGCCGGCCGCGTACCTCGACGGCCAGGTTGTGCCGGTCGGTGAGGTCGAGCCCGGCGGGCAGGGGTGCCTCGGCCGCCGTCCCGCCGGCCTCCCGGGCCGTCAAGCGGCCGCCGCCGACCCGCACCTCCACCGCGCCGAGCCGCAGCCCGGCCGACTCCCCGCCGGCCAACCGCAGGTCGGCCTCGGCCCGCACGTCGCCGCCCACGGCGGTACGGCTGGTCAGCGCGCCGGTGCCGGTGACCTGCCCGTCGGCCACCCGCCAGGCGCCCGCGGCCCGCCAACCCGTGAGGTCCGCCGAGTCGAAGCGGGCGTCTAGGCGGCCGGTGGTGACCGGCGCGGGCCGGTGACCGTCGGAGGGGCCGGCGCCCGCGTTCACCGTCGGCCAGCCGGCCACCCAGTCGAGGCGGTCCAGCAGCATCGGCCGCTCGTTGATGCCGAACGGCTCGTCCAGGTACGGGTCGGCCCGGTCGATCGCGTGGTAGACGATCCAGTCCTGTCCGGACAGGTCGGTGAGGACACCGTTGTGCCCGGTGCCGATCCAGCGGTTGCCGTTCTGGGTGAGCACCGGGGTGCCCCCGGCCCGGGAGACGTCCAGCCGCTGCCCGTCCTGGTCCACGAACGGGCCGCGTGGGCTGCGCGCGCGTCCCACCTGGACGGAGTAGCCGGTGGCCGGCCCGGCGCAGCAGTTGGCCGTGGAGGCGAAGAGGTAGTACCAGCCGTCGCGGCGCAGCACGTAGCTGCCCTCGAACTTGTTGTCGATGGCGACCAGGGTCGGCGTGCCCACGGCGGTCAGCCCGTCCGGGGAGAGCTCGGTGACCGAGAGCCCGCCGTAGTAGCTGCCGTAGTACAGGTAGTTCCGGCCGTCGACGTCGGTGAACTGGCTGGGGTCGATGGTCCAGAGGTAGCCGCCCCCGCCGCCGGGGCGCGGCGCGACCACCGGTGCGTCGGCGAACGTCCACGGGCCGGCCGGGGTGGGCGCGGTGGCCGCTCCGATGGCGGTGTCGAAGGTGTCGCCGGAGACCGTGGTGTCGGTGACGGTCACGTACATGACCCAGCGGCCGGCGACCCGACGGACGTCGGGGGCCCAGAACATCGCGCCGGGGGCGGCCCAGGACGGCCGCTGGTCGGGGGCGAAGGCGTCGCCGACGTAGGTCCAGTCGACGAGGTCGGCGGAGCGGGCGATGGGCACCCGGTGTGCCCGCCGCTCGCCCTCGCGCAGCGGGTCGGAGGTGCCGAAGCCGTACCAGAGGCCGTCGTCACCACGGACCACGACCGGGTCGGCGAAGGTGTCGGCGTAGCCGGCGGAGATCGGGTTGCGGTAGCGGTCGGGTGCGGCGGCGGCCGGCGCGGGGGCCGCCGTGGTCAGCACCAGTGCGAGTACGGCGGCGAACGCGCCGCCCCGGTGGAGGTGTCCCATCAGGCCTGCCTCGAGGGTTGACGGAGGTCACTGCGGTGCACCCGTTTCTACAACGTTGGATACAACGTTGTAAAGAGCGGCCGGACGGGTCGGCCGGCGCCGAACCGTGCCCGTGCCAGCATGGGTGGATGACCACCACCAGCACCGACGGCCGCTCGTTGGCCGGGCTCGCCGCGCTGCTCGCCGACCGCACTCGGGCCAGCTTCTGCCTGGCCCTGCTCGACGGGCGTGCCTGGACGGCGGGGGAGTTGGCCCGCGCCGCCGGGGTGGCCCCCTCCACGGCGAGCGATCACCTCACCCGGTTGGTGCACGGCGGGCTCCTCGTGGAGGAGCGGCAGGGGCGGCACCGGTACGTCCGCCTCGCCGGGCCGTCGGTGGCTCAGCTCATCGAGGACCTCGCCGGGCACGTGCCCGCCCCGCCGGTCCCGGCCCGTACGCTGCGCGCCGCGTCGGCCGGCGCCGCCCTGGCGTACGCCCGGACCTGCTACGACCACCTGGCCGGCCGGCTCGGCGTGCTGGTGCACGACGCGCTGCTGGACCGTGGGGTGCTGGACCGGACGGGCGGCCTGGCGCTCACCCCGGCCGGCGTGGCCTGGCTGGCCGGGATCGGCGTGCCGGTCGAGCCGCTGCGCACCGGCCGGCGGCCCCTGGTCCGCGACTGCCTGGACTGGACCGAACGCCGCCCGCACCTGGCCGGCGCGCTCGGTGCGGCCCTGTGCGCCCGCTTCCTCGACCTCGGCTGGACGGTCCGCGGCACCGGCCGCGCGATCCGCCTCACCCCGGCCGGCGGCCCCGCCCTGGCCGCTGCCCTCGGCCTCGCCCCGGCCGCCCTCGCCCCACCCCCCTCCCGCGACACCGGCCCCGCCCGCGCCTGACCACCCACCCCGCTTCCGATGATCATGAGGTTGGCGGCGATGTAGATCTCCGCGACTGCCGCCAACCTCATGATCAACCCGGGGGGTGCCGCTGATGATGATTGAGGTGATCTTTGGTGAGTGAGCGGGGCGCCGCCTTTCGCGCGCTGCATCGGCCGGGGCGGCCGGTGCTGCTGCCCAACGCGTGGGACCACGCCTCCGCCGCCGCCCTGGCCGCCGCAGGGCATCCGGCGATCGGCACCACCAGCCTCGGGGTCGCCGCGGCGGGCGGCAAGCCGGACGGGGCCGGCGCCACCGGGGGCGACAACCTCGACCTCGCCCGGCGGCTGCGCGACCTGCCGGTGCTGCTCACCGTCGACGTCGAGGGCGGCTTCAGCGACGACCCGGCGGCGGTGGCCGACTACGTCGCCGAGCTGGCGGCGCTCGGGGTGGTCGGGGTGAACCTGGAGGACGGCCGCCCCGACGGCACGCTCGCGCCGCCGGAGTTGACCGCCGCCAAGGTCGCCGCGGTGAAGACCGCCGTGCCGGGGCTCTTCGTCAACGCCCGCACCGACGCCTGGTGGCTCGGGGTGCCCGAGCCGCTGGACGAGGCCCTGCATCGGGCGCGGGCGTACCGGGAGGCGGGCGCCGACGGGTTCTTCGTTCCCGCCGCGCCAGACGACACCGTCGGGCTGCTGGCGGCGGAGGTCGGCCGGCCGTTGAACGTGCTGCACCGGCCCGGTGGGCCGGGCCTGGCCGCGCTGGGTCGGCTCGGGGTGGCCCGGGTCAGCACCGGCTCCCTGCTGTTCCGGGCCGCGCTGGGTGCGGCGCTGCACCTCGCCGACGCCGTCCGCGCCGGCCGGGACGCCGACCTGCCCGCCGTGCCCTCGTACGGGTGGGTGCAGGGGTTGACGGGAAGTTAGGGCCGGGCCGCCCCGAATGAGGGCTATTCGGGGGAGATAGGAGGATTGTTCGGAAGCTTCCCGATCCGGGTGCTTACGGTGGATCCAGGTGCAATCACGCCGTGTCCGCCCGGAGAGGGGACCCGATCATGCGAGTGCCCAGCCGAAGCCCCGGCCAGCAGCCCGGGCAAGCCGTCGCGCGCACCGCCCCCGCGGTCGCGCCCACCGCCCCTGCTCCCACTGCCCCTGCGCCCACCGCCGCCGCGCCCACCACCTCCGCTCCCACTGCCCCTGCGCCCACCGCCGCCCGTCGAGCGCCCACCGCCGTCGGCCGGTGCCCCGTGCCCGGGCAGCCGGACCTCACCGCGTACCGGGCGGCGGTGGCGGAACTGCTGGTCGAGGTCGCCGCCCTGGCCGACGCCTCCTCGACCAACGCCCGCCAGGTGCTGCTGGATCAGCGACTGCGGGAGCCGGCCATCGCCGCGGTCCTCAACGCCACCCCACAGGGATTCGTCGGCGCCCGGGAGACCCTGCTGCTGGAGATGACCCGCTACCAGCCCAACGTCCGCAGTTCGGCGCACGACCTCACCGCGCTGGTCCGGATCTACCTGCTCTCCCGCATCGACGTCATGTGGTGGCGGGACACCCCGGCCTTCCTCACCGACAGCCAGGTCGACACGACCACCGACCTCGTCGACCTGGAGTGGCTGCGCCGGCGCGGACTGCTCGCCTTCCGCTACCAGGAACAGCCCGCCACCGTCCTCGGCCGCGGGCTGCGGGCGGTACGCCGTCGGCTGCTGCCCGACTCCACCCCGTACACCGCGGGGCTGATGTTCCGCCGGGCCCGCCGCGAGGTGATCGCCCTGCTCAACGACGTCGCCCGGGAGTTCGCCGCGGCCAGCCCGCCGGCCACCCCGCCGCTCTGGGTCACCAGCCTCGCCCGCAGCGCCGAGCACCAGTACCGGCTGCGCCGTCTCGGATACGCCGCCATGGTGCCCAGCGGGCACTGCCTCGGCTGGGCGGCCGACGTGGAGATGGCCTGGTTCGCCCGGTTCGGCGTCCGGGACGCGCTGGCCGACCTGCTGCTGGCCCGCCAGGAGGCCGGCGAGATCAACGTGGTCGACGAGGGCCAGGCCTGGCACCTCTGTCTCGCGCCCACCGCCCGGCTCCGGTTCCGCCGGGCGTACGAGGCCGAGATGGGCGGGTGAGCGGAGCGTGTGCGGGATCGCGTTGAGCATCGGCCCGGAGGCCGATCCGGCGACCTTCCGGCGGATGCTCGCCGCCCTCGCCCCACGCGGCGAGGTCACCGAGACCCGGCAGGAGGCCGGCCTGCTGGCCGGCGTACGGCGGCTGCGGATCGTGGACCGCGAGCGGGCGGTGCAGCCCTGGGTCACGCCCGACAAACGCCACCTGCTCTGCTACAACGGCGAGGTCTTCAACCACCATGAGCTGCGCGCCGAGTTGACCCGGCTCGGGTACACCTTCGACAGCGTCAGCGACACCGAGGTGGTGCTCGCCGCGTTCCGGCAGTGGGGCGAGGAGGCGGTGCACCGGCTGCGCGGCGAGTACGCCTTCGTGGTGGTGGAGCGGGCCAGTGGCCGGGCCTACCTGGCCCGTGACCCCCTCGGCGTGAAATCCCTCTACTGGTCCCGCAGCCCGGGCTGCCTGCACCTGGCGTCCGAGGTGAAGGCGCTGGTCGGGCACGGCGCCCCAATCAGCGAGGTCCCGCCCGGGCACCACGGCTGGGCCGAGCCCGACGGGGCGGTCCGGCTGCGCCCGTACGTGGACCTGCACAGCCTCGGCGCCGGGCGGCCGGTGATCGACGACCCGGACGAGGCCGCCCTGCTCGTCCGGGTCGCGCTCACCGACAGCATCCGGGTGCGGCTCGACACCGACCTCACCGTCGGGGTGGTCCTCTCCGGCGGTCTGGACAGCTCGCTCGCGCTGCTGCACACCCGGCAGCTGCACCCGGACTGCCTCGCGATCACCATCGGCGTGCCGGGCAGCCCGGACGTGGCGTACGCGCGGCGACTCGCCGCCGACCTCGGCGTGCCGCACGAGGTGATCGAGTTGCGCCCACGCGACATCCGGCTGGCCGACATCCGGGAGGCGATCCGGATCTCCGAGCTGACCGAGTACGGCGACATCATCAACGCGGTCGTCTCGGTGCCGATCTTCCGCCGGCTGCACGAGCTGGGGATCAAGGTGGTGCTCACCGGCGACGGGTCGGACGAACTCTTCGGCGGCTACCCGATGTATCACCAGGTCGGCCCGGAACGGTCCCGCCGGCTCTTCCTCCACAAGATCCGCAACCTCGGCCGGACCGAGTTGCAGCGGGTGGACCGGGCCAGCATGGGCCACGGCGTGGAAGCCCGGGTGCCTTTCCTCGACCTGAACCTGGTGGAGCTGGCGATGCGGCTGCCGCTCGAGCTCAAGCTGCGCGACGGGCAGGAGAAGTGGATCCTTCGGCAGGCCTTCGCCGACCTGCTGCCCGACTACGTCCGGCGGCGGCCGAAGCACCCGATGTCGTACTCGTCCGGGCTGCACGAGCGGGCCCGGCTCTACAAGCCGTTCTTCGCCCGCCTGCACCGCTCCTACGGCTACCACCTGCTCGACCCGGTCCGTCGCGACTTCGACGGCGTGCTCAGCCGGTGCGGCAACGACCTGGACCGGGCGATCGCCGACGGGCTGGCCCGGCCCGACTACACCGTGTTCGAGCACGTCCGGGACCTGGTGGGCGCGGCGCGGTGGAACACCGCGCCGGTGGTCCGCCGTATGGTCAACCCGCGCCGCGCCCGGGGTGGGGACGAGGCGCCGCTGCCGGGGTAGCCGCCGGCCGCCCCGGCGGGACCGGGCGGCTCACGGCGCGAAACGCGAGGTCCGATCGCCGCCAGCACCGACCGCCGGACCGCGCCAGGCTGGGCGCATGACGACGTCCACCGGGTACCTGATCCAGCCGATGCCGGGCGAGGTGCTGGCCGAGGTGCGGCGCACCGACCGGGACGCGTCCGGCCAGCCGCCGCAGCGCCGCACCGCCGAGGGCGGCGAACCGCTGCGTTGCTGCCTGCGCGACGCCGGCGCGGGCGAGCCGCTGCTGCTGTTCGGGTACGCCCCACCGCTGCCGGCCGGCCCGTACCGTGAGGTCGGGCCGGTCTTCGCGCACGACGGTGACTGCCCCGGACCCGACCACGGGCCGGGTTACCCGCCCGGCTGGCGGGGCCGGCCCCAGGTGCTGCGGGCCTACGACCGCCGGGGCCGGATCGTGGGCGGCCGGCTCCACGACGGCGACGAGCCCGAGGCCGTTATCACCGAACTGCTCGCCGACCCGGCGGTGGACCGGCTGCACAGCCGCAATGTGGTGTACGGCTGCTTCATGTTCGCCGCCACGCGCCGGTAGCCCGGGGGCGTGACCGGCGGCGGCCGGGGTATCACCGGGCATGGCCGGACTGGACGCGCTGGTGGTGGGGCAGGTGTGCCGGGACCTCGTCCTCGTGGTGGACGAGGTGCCCGGTCCGTCCCGTACGGCTCCGGTGCGCCGCCGCCGGGAACTGCTCGGCGGCAAGGGGGCCAACCAGGCCGTCGGGCTGGCCCAGCTCGGCGTCCGGCCCGGGCTGCTCGGCGTGGTCGGCGAGGACGAGGTCGGCGACCGGCTGCTGGGCCAGGCCCGCAGCGACGGCATCGACGTGGCCCCCGTGCTGCGCCGGGCGGGCACCCCCAGCGCGCTGATCGTCGACGTGGTGGACGCCGACGCCCACTGGCGCTACCTGGAGGACATCCCCGAGGCGACCCTGCTGACCGAGGCCGACGTGACCGGCGCGGCCGAGGTGCTTTCGGCGGCCCGCGCCGTGCTCGTGCAACTCCAGCAGCCGCTGCCGGCGGCGCTCGCGGCGGCCCGGTGCGCCCGCGAGGCCGACCGGCTGGTGGTGCTGGACGGCGCGCCGGCGGACCCGGCGGGCGCGACGGAGTTGCTCGCCCTGGCCGACGTGCTGCGGGCCGACGCGCGGGAGGTCGAGCTGATCGTGGGCGACCCGCCGAAGGACGCCGGGACGGGGCTGCGGGCGGGCCGGGAGCTGCTCGCCCGGGGGCCGTCGCTGGTTGCGGTCGAGGTGGCGGGGGAGGGGAACGCCTTCGTCTGGCCGGACGGGGAACGCTTCGTGCCGATCAGCGACACGCCCACGGTGGACACCACCGGCGCCGGGGACGCCTTCGTCGCGGCGCTCACCGTCAGCCTGCTCCGCGGCGAGCCGTACGAGCAGGTGGCCCGGCACGCGGTCGCCGCGGCCGGCGCGACGGTGGGCCACCCCGGCGGTCGCCCCGCCCTCACCCCCGCGGCGATCGACGAGCAGCTGGCCCGGATCCCCGCCCGCTGACCCGATGGACAACTGTCGCTGCCTTCTCTAGCGTCGTCGGCATGCGGAGGACGTTGCTCGCCACCGGTCTCGCCCTGCTGCTCGCCGGCACCGGCTGCGCCGCCAGCCAACGGACCCCGGCGGCGTCCCCGGCCGGCACCCCGACCGCCTCCCGGCAGGACGCCGGCCAGGTCGAGCGGACCCTGGCCAGCCTGCGCCGGGTGGACGACCTGCCGCTGTACGAGATGACCTACGTCGGGGACTACGACCCGACGGTCGGCATCTCCGGCACCCCCGAGGCGAGCCCGTTCGGCTGCTCGCTGTTCGCCGCGCTCGGCGACCGGACCCGGCCGCTGTTCGCCCGCAACTTCGACTGGGACTCGAACCCGGCCCTGGTGCTGCGGACCGACCCGCCGGACGGGTACGCCTCGATCTCCGTGGTGGACATCTCGTACCTCGGTGTCGGCGCCGACCCGGCGGGGGACCGGCGGCTGCTCAACGCGCCGCTGCTGCCCTTCGACGGGATGAACGAGCGCGGCCTGGCCGTGGGGCTGGCCGCCGACGACGGCGCGACCGCGCGCCCGGTGCCGGGCCGGCCGACCGTGGGCTCCGTACGCATCCTGCGGCTGGTGCTCGACGGGGCCGCCACGGTGGACGAGGCGATCGCCGTGTTCGGCCGCTACAACCTGGACTTCGACGGCGGCCCGCCGCTGCACTACCTGCTCGCCGACGCCACCGGGGCGTCCGCCGTGGTCGAGTTCGTCGACGGTGAGATGCGGGCCGAGAAGGGCCGGGGCGCGTGGCAGGCGCTGACCAACGTGCCGGCCGTCGGGGTGGCCGACCGGGACCTGCGGCGCGATCATCGGTACGGCGTGCTGGCCGAGGCGCTGGACCGGGCCGGCGGGACCGTGGACGCCCCGAGCGCGCTCCGGCTGCTCGGCTCGGTCCGGCAGGCACACACCCGCTGGTCCGTGGTATACGGCCTGAAGTCGGGCGAGGTGCGGCTGGTCACCGCCGCGGGCGGCGGCGAGCGCAGCTACCGGCTGCCGATGAGCTGACGGCCGGGCCCGACCGGCGTGGGTCCGGGCGCGGTGAACCCGGGGCGGGCGGCACGTGGTGAGCGTCGCCGCGCAGTAGCGGTGAGCATCGATGGTCGACCTACCCCGTACGCTGGGTGACCGTGGACCGCATCATCTTCGGGCGCCCGCTACGCAGCGTCGCCTTCGACGCCGCCGTCTCCGGGCTGGTGGCGCTCTTCGCCGTCGCCGGGGGCGTCGCCCAGCCGGGTGGCTGGAAGGCCACCTGCGTCGGGATCGTGATGGCGCTGGTCCTGCTGTTCCGGCGTACCCACCCGTCGGCGGTGGCCGCGGTGGTGGCCGCGCTCGCGCTCACCCAGGTGATCGTCGGCTGGGGGCCGCTGGGCTACGACGTCGGCGTGCTGATCGCCCTCTACAGCGTGGTCAAGTACGCCGACCGGCTCCGTGACGGGGTGCTCGCCGGGGTGGTCGCCGCGGCCGGCGTGGTGCTGGCCGCGCTCCAGGTGCGCGGCCCGGCCGCCTGGTGGGCCAGCGCGATCTACTTCGGGCTGGTCACCGGTGCGGTGTGGCTGATGGGGCTGAACGTGCGGACCCGGCGGCTCTACGTGCTGAGCCTGGAGGAGCGGGCCACCACCCTGGAACGGGAGCGGGAGGCCGAGGCCCGGGCAGCGGTGGCCGAGGAGCGCACCCGGATCGCCCGGGAACTGCACGACGTGGTGGCGCACAGCATGGCGGTGATGATCGTGCAGGCGGACGGGGTGCGGTTCACCATCGACCGGGATCCGGCGACGGCCCGGGAGGCGGCCAAGGTGGTGGCGGACACCGGCCGGCAGGCGCTGGAGGAGATGCGCCGGCTGGTGGGCGTGCTGCGGGAGCCGAGCCGGCCGGAGCCGGCGGCCGTGCCGGACGCGGCGGCCGCGCCCGGCGGCGAGTTGTCCGCCGAGCCGGCGCACCGCCGGCCGGCGCTGGTCGAACTGCCCCACCTGCTGGACCGCTTCCGCGCCGCCGGCCTGCGGGTGAGCTGCGCCGCCACCGGCGCGGCGGTCCCCCTGCCGCCGGGCCTGGAGCTGACCGTCTACCGGGTGGTGCAGGAGTCGCTGACCAACGCGCTCAAGCATGCCGGGGTGGGTGCGTCCGTCGAGCTGAGCCTGGACTGGTCCGCGGACACCGTGGTGGTCCGGGCGGTCGACGACGGGCGCGGCCGGCCGGTGGTCCGGCCGGCGCCGTCCGGCGGGCACGGCCTGGTCGGCATGCGCGAGCGCGTCGGGGTGTACGACGGCAGCCTCACCGCCGGTCCCGCGCTGGCCGGGGGATGGCGGGTCGAAGCGCGGCTGCCGCTACCGTCGACACCCGGTGCGGAGGAAGGGAAGGCGGCATGACCGTCCGGGTGGTGATCGTCGACGACCAGGCGCTGGTGCGCGCGGGGTTCCGGATGGTGCTGGACTCCCAGCCCGACCTGGCGGTGGTCGGCGAGGCGATCGACGGCGCGGACGCGCTGCGCGTGCTGGACCGGGTCGAGGCCGACGTGGTCGTCATGGACCTGCGGATGCCGACCATGGACGGGGTGGAGGCGACCCGGCGGATCTGCGCCCGGCCGCCCGCCGGGCGGCCGCGGGTGCTGGTGCTCACCACCTTCGACACCGAGGCCGACGCGTTCGCCGCGCTCCAGGCGGGGGCCAGCGGGTTCCTGCTCAAGAACGTCCCGCCGGAGGACCTGCTCGCCGCGATCCGGGTGGTCGCCGAGGGCGACTCGGTGGTCGCCCCGTCGATCACCCGGCGGCTGCTCGACCGGTTCGCCGGCCAGCTCGGCCCGGCCCCCACCGAGGACCCGCGGCTCGCGCAGCTCACCGAACGGGAGCGGGAGATCCTGCTGCTGGTGGCGCAGGGGCTGTCCAACGCCGAGATCGCCGGCCGGGTGCACGTCGCGGAGGCGACGGTGAAGACCCACGTCGGCCGGATCCTGGCGAAGCTCCAGCTTCGCGACCGGGTGCAGGCGGTGGTGCTGGCGTACGAGAGTGGGCTGGTCACGCCGGGCGGCTGACCCGGCGTACGACCTGGGTCGTACGGGTCCACCCGGTCCGGGGCGACCGCCGGCGTACCAGGATCGAGCGCGCAGGTGGAGATCGACAGGGCGGTGTCGCGCATAGCGTCGGAGGCGTCAGATGAACGTCTCCACACGGGGAGCAACACGTGTCCGTCGCACCCACGACCACCGGCGTCGCCGTCGCCGCCCGAGGCCTGCGCAAGGAGTACGGCTCCGCGCAGTCCCGCGTCGTCGCCCTCGACGGCGTCGACCTCGACCTCGCCGCCGGCCGCTTCACCGCCGTGATGGGCCCCTCCGGCTCCGGCAAGTCCACCCTCATGCACTGCCTCGCCGGCCTCGACCGGCCCTCCGCCGGCACGGTCCGGATCGGCGACGCCGACCTGGCCCGGCTCGACGATCGCCGGCTGACCCTGCTGCGCCGGGAGCGGATCGGCTTCGTCTTCCAGAAGTTCAACCTGCTGCCGACCCTCACCGCCGAGGAGAACATCGTGCTGCCGCTGGCCATCGCCGGCCGTCGGCCCGATTCGGCCTGGCTGCGGCAGGTGGTGGCCGCGGTCGGCCTGGCCGACCGTCTCGGGCACCGGCCGGCCGAGCTCTCCGGCGGCCAGCAGCAGCGGGTGGCGGTGGCCCGCGCGCTGATCACCCGCCCCTGGGTGCTGTTCGCCGACGAGCCCACCGGCAACCTCGACTCCCGCTCCGGTGCGGAGGTGCTGCGCCTGCTCCGCGAGGCGGTCGACACCCTCGGCCAGACCGTGGTCATGGTGACCCACGATCCGGTGGCCGCCGGCTACGCCGACCGGGTGGTCTTCCTCGCCGACGGCCGGGTGGTGGACGAACTGGTCCGGCCCACCGTCGGGCAGGTGCGCGAGGCGCTCACCCGCCTCGACCCGGCCGGCGCCCTCGCGCCGTCGGTGGGGCGGTGAGCGGGATGCTGCGCCTGACCCTGCGCCAGGTCCGTGCCGACTGGCTGCGCCTGCTGCTCTCCTCGCTGGCGATCGTCCTCGGGGTCGCCTTCGTGGCCGGCACCCTGATCTTCACCGACGGCATCCGCGCCGGGGCGTATGCCCGCGCCGGCACCTTCGACCGGCACACCGATCTCGGCGTGTACGGCCAGGACGACAAGCCGCTGCCAGCCGCCCTGGTGGACCGGGTGCGGGCCGTCGACGAGGTGGCCGCCGCCGGTGGCGAACTGCTCGGCTCGGGCGGGGTCGTCGGTGCCGACGGCCGCCCGGTGCTCGGCTACGCCGTCCTCGCCGCCGTCCCCACCGACCCGGCCGTGCAGTCGTACGACGTGGTCGCCGGCCGGTTGCCGCAGCGCCCGGGCGAACTGGTCCTCGACGCGCCGACCGTCGCCGAGCAGGGCTTCCGGCTCGGCTCGCCGGTCCGCGTGGGCGGCGCCACCGGGGCGGCCCGGCCGTACACCCTGGTCGGCACCGTCGACGTCGACGGCACCTCGCGGGACGTCGGCGGGCCGTACATCGGGCTGGCCGGCGTCGACGCTCTCGCCGTCAGCGGCCAGCGCGGGTACGACCGGATCCTCGTCGCCGCCCGGCCCGGGGTGGACCGCGCCGCGCTCGTCGAGCGGGTCCGGGCGGCGGTCGGGCCCGGCGTGGTGGTCAAGGACCGGCAGCGGATCCTCGACGAGGCCGTGGAGGACAGCGTCCGGAACCTGCGGCAGTTCAGCGCCTTCCTGCTCACCTTCGCCGCGGTGGCCGTGGTGGTCTCCGGCTTCGTCATCGCCAACACCTTCGCCATCGTGCTGGCCCAGCGCACCCGGCGGACCGCGCTGCTCCGGCTGGTCGGCGCCACCCGCGGCCAGGTGTTCCGGGCCACCCTGCTGGAGGCGGCGGTGACCGGGCTGGTCGCGTCGGCCGTCGGGGTGCTGGCCGGGGTCGGTCTGGCCGTCGGGCTGGACGCCCTGATGTCGGCCCAGAACGCGCCGGCGGGCGGTCCGCTCACCATGCGCCCCGCGACGGTGCTGCTCTGCCTCCTCCTCGGCACCCTGATGACGGTCGGTGCCGCCGCGGTGCCGAGCTGGCAGGGCACCCGGATCGCTCCGGTGGCGGCGCTGACCGACGCGGCGGTGCAGCCGGCCCGGCGGGCGGGACGGATCCGGCTCGCGGCCGGTGCGCTGGCGCTCGCCGCCGGTGTGGCCGCCCTGCTCGGCGCCGGCGCGGCAGGCCAGGTGGCGCTGGTCGCGCTCGGCGGGATGCTGGCCTTCTTCGGGATCGTGCTGTTCGGGCCGGTGCTGGTGCCGGCGCTGGTCCGCCTGCTCGGCCGGCCGGTGCGCCCGCTGCTCGGCGCGACCGCCGGGCTGGCCGTCGCCAACGCCGTCCGCAACCCGCGCCGGATCGCCGCCACCGCCACCGCGCTGGTGATCGGGATCGGGCTGGTCACCGCCTTCGTGGTCGGCGCGGCCAGCGCCAAGCGGGGCATCGAGGACGCGGTCGACGCCGAGGTCGGGGTGGACTTCGTGGTGACCGGCATCGGGGGCGACCTGCCGGCCCCGCTGGCCGGCGCGCTGGCCGCCCGCCCCGAGCTGGGCGTGGTGCACGAACAGCGCAGCCGGGTGGCCGACGGGGTGCAGCTGCGCGCGGCGCACCCGGCGCTGGTGCGCCGGACGCTGACCGGCGTCGACGCCGGGGACGCGGGCGGGCTCGGGCCCGGTGCGGTGCTGGTGCACCGGGAGCTGGCCGCGGCGCGCGGCTGGACGGTCGGGCAGACCGTCACCCTCGCCGGCCGGCAGTTCCGGATCGCCGCGGTGGTGCGCGCCGACGACGCCCCGCTGGCCGGCAGCCCGGTCCCGGCCGGGTACGTGGTCGAGGTGGTGGACTCGGACTTCACCCGGCTCTTCCCGGCGCAGCGCGGCTACCTCGCCGAGGTGGACCCGGCGCCGGGGGTCGCCCCGGCGACCGCGAAGGCGGCGCTCACCCAGGTGCTGGCCGACTACCCGACGGTCAACCTGATGGACCAGGCGGCGTACAAGAAGATGCTCACCGGCACGGTGGACATGGTGCTGGGTTTCGTCACCGCGTTGCTCGGCCTGGCGGTGGTCATCGCCCTGGTCGGGGTGGCCAACACGCTCACCCTGTCCGTGGTGGAACGCACCCGCGAGAACGCGGTGCTGCGGGCAGTGGGGCTGACCCGGCGCGGCATGCGGGCCGCGCTGGCCGTCGAGGCGGTGCTCATCGCGCTGGTCGGCGCGGTGCTCGGCGTCGCCCTCGGCACCGCGGTCGCCGCCGGCGCGATGGCCGTGGTGGCCCGGGTGGGCGGCAGCTTCATCCTGGTGTTGCCGCCGGCGCGGATCGCCCTGATCCTCGGCGTGGCGGTGCTGGCCGCGCTGGCCGCCTCCGTCCTCCCGGCCCGGCGCGCGCTGTCCCGGCCGGTGGTGGAGGCGTTGGGCGCGGAGTGACCGGCAACGGACCCGGAACGCCGAGCCGGTCCCGCAGCGGATGCGGGGCCGGCCCGGCCGGGTTGCCCCGGTGTGCTCGCCTGCTTTCGGCGGATCAGCCGCCCGCGCGGGGCTGTTGATCCACCTTGACGTTGGTCTGCGCGCTGGCGCTGTCGCCCGGTGACGGCTGGCCGTCCGACGGCGAGCCTGCCGGGCTGGGCTCCATCGACGGCGATGTCGAGGCGCTCGGCGGCGCTTCGGACGCCGACGGCTCCACGGACGCGGTCAAGGACGGGGTGGGGGTCGGGCTCGCCGAGGCCGAGGGGCTGTTGTCCGGCCGGGCCGGCCGGCGCGGCCGCGTCACCTCGTCGGGGCTGGTCTCGGTCGCCGCCGGCGACTCCGCGACGTCGCTGGGCGCGACGGCCGGCGGGGTGCTCTCGATGGTGATGCCCGGCTCGCCCGTGTTCCGCGCCGCGCCGAGCGCCGCGCCCAGGGCGGCCAGCGCGACCAGCACCGCGGCCAGCGCGCCGACCAGGGTCCCGCGCCGGGCCCGGCGGCCGGCGGGCGCCACCGTGGCCAGGGGCGCCGCGACGGTCAGGTCGTCGCGGCCGGGGGCCGGCCCGACCGCCCCGCGCAGCGTCACCGGCACCGTCGCGGTCGGTGCCCCGGCCATGGCCGCCCGGGCCGCCGCGGCCATCGCCGCACCGTCCGGGAAGCGGTCGGCCGGGTCCTTGGCGAGAGCCCGGGCGACCAGGTCGCGGACCGGCTGCGGGATGTCCGCCGGCAGCTCCGGCGGCTCGTCGTCCAGGTGCCGGACCGCCACCTGCAGCGGGTTGTCGCCGGTGAACGGCGGGCTGCCGGTGAGGCAGCAGTGGGCGACGGCGCCGAGCGCGTAGATGTCGGTGGCGCCGGAGACCGGCCGGCCGGCCGCCTGCTCGGGTGCCATGTAGAGCGCGGTGCCGGGCACGGCGTTGGCGCTGGTGATGCTGGTGACGTTGGTCGACCGGGCCACGCCGAAGTCGACCAGCACGACCGTGCCGTCCTGCTGCACCAGCAGGTTGCTCGGCTTCACGTCCCGGTGGACGATGCCCCGGGTGTGCGCCCCGTGCAGGGCCTGGGCCACCTGGGCCACGATGGACATCGTCTCGGCGACCTCGAGCTGGCCGGCCTCCTGGATCCGCCGGGAGAGCGGCTCGCCGTCGACGAACTCCATGACCAGGTAGTCGGCCCGGCCGCCGTCGGGCAGCTCGTCCTCGCCGCAGTCGAAGACCTGGACGACGCCCGGGTGACGCAGGGACGCCATGATCCGCGCCTCGGCGCGGAAGCGGGCGATGAAATCGGGGTCGGAAACCAGCGCGGGAAGCAGGACCTTCACCGCGACCCGACGGCCCAGCACCAGGTCGGTGGCACGCCAGACGTCACCCATGCCGCCGGTGGCGACACGGTCATCCAGGCGGTACCGACCGCTGAGCACGACCTCCGAAGACAACACCTCCATACCGTACCCAGTGGTGCCCGGAAGTATTTCCCGCGATCTCTCCCGTCGGGGCGCGTGGGCGGTCCGACCGTCCTGCGCCGAACGGCCGGCGGCCCCGGGTGTCGATTGGCGGACCGTGACGGCTCGGGTACGATCGGCCAGGAATCGCCGCTCCACGCTTGGTTTGTCCGCGTTGACCGGCCTGACTCGCGCACCGGCGGGCCCGCAGCGTTCCGGCGGCGCTCTTCGTTACATCGACCCGCCGTGGCCGCCCGTAGAGAATTCTCACTCTTTCCCGGTTGAGTGGCGGCTTGTCCGCCGGTGCCGCCGCTCCTAGCGTTAGCCCGGCTCTGGGCCGCCCCATGACGCGGGTACGGTATGTCCGCCGACGGACCGTACTTCGCGGCACGTGTGTCCATGCGCGCGCCCGCACGTTTCCGCGCGGAGCGCCGATCAGGTCAGCGGGGGGCTGATGGTGCGGGTGGGGTCCGGTCACCGGGACCGGAACGGGCATTGGGCACGCCGCACCGGCACGCGTCGGTCCCGAGAACGGAAATGGCGAATCCATGACCGGTGAGCTGAGCGAGGCGGTCGCCGCAGCGCAGGCGGGCGACGAGGAGGCCTTCCGCTTCCTCTACCGCAGCCTGCAGCCCGGCCTGCTGCGCTACCTCACCGCCCTGGTCGGCGCGGACGCCGAGGACGTCGCCTCCGAGGCCTGGCTGCAGATCTCCCGCGACCTGCCCGGCTTCGCCGGTGGGGAGTTCCGCGCCTGGACCGTCACCATCGCCCGCAACCGCGCCATGGACCACCTCCGCCGGCAGCGCCGGCGGCCGTCGCTGCCGGTGCCGGTGCAGGCGCTCAGCGAGCTGGCCGGGGACGCCGACACCGCCGAGCGCGCCGGGGAGACCATCGGCACCGAGAGCGCGCTCGCGCTGATCGCCACCCTGCCGCAGCGGGAGGCGGAGGCGGTGCTGCTGCGCGCCGTGATCGGGCTCGACGCGGAGACCGCCGGGCGGGTGCTGGGCCGGCGGGCGGGCGCCGTCCGTACCGCCGCGCACCGGGGGCTCCGGCGCCTCGCCGCGCTCCTGGAACGCTCCGACGTCCACCAGGCGTCCAACCGGACCGAGCAGGCCACCCCACCCCGCCCCCGTACCGGCCGGGGACGAGCGGCGCCGAACGCGCCCAAGGCCGAGCCGGCGGACGGATGACGTGAGGGGAATCTGGATGAGGTTTCACCGATCCGTCGGACCCGCCGACCGGGCGGAGTCCGACCGTCTTCTCGACGCGTCCCGTGCCGGCCGCCAGCCGGCCGCCGATCCGCTCGCCCACCTGCTCGTCGCGGCGGCAGCGCCCGCCGAGCCGGGCGAGCTGTCCGGCGAGGAACAGGCGCTCGCCGCGTTCCGGGCGGCCCGCGCGGCACCCGTACCGGCGCCGGCGCTCGCGCCCCGTCGGCCGGGACGCCTCCGCGTCGGCGCGGCGGCCTGGCTCGCCGGGCTCGCCACCACCGCCACCGCCGGGGTCGCGTTCGCCGCGGTGAGCCTCGACCGGCCCGACCAACCGGCACCG
This sequence comes from Micromonospora sp. NPDC047738, assembly GCF_040642675.1. Lineage (NCBI taxonomy): Bacteria > Bacillati > Actinomycetota > Actinomycetes > Micromonosporales > Micromonosporaceae > Micromonospora > Micromonospora sp. NPDC047738. The sequence goes on along the minus strand of NZ_JBEYSO010000004.1, from coordinate 292,436 downwards.
CCACCGGCCCCGAGCACGTCGGGCAGCACCGGCGGGGAGAGCGCGGCGGCGCCGACGGGATCCCAGGGCGGGAGCCCGACCGGCACCGGAATTCCCGGCCAATCCCCGACCACCGGTGCCGCCCCGACCCCGTCCGATGGGCCGGGCCAGCCGGCCGGCGCCGGCAAGCTGGCCGGCCACTGCAAGGCCTACCTGGCCAAGTCGCCACCGCAGCGGGCCAAGGCGCTGGAGTCTCCGGGCTTCGCCGACCTGGTCGCCGCAGCGGGCGGCGCGGACCAGGTGGAGGACTTCTGCCTCCGGCTCGTCCCGGAACGGGCCCCGAAGCCGTCCCCTGCTGCCTCCGCCCCGTCGTCCGGCGCCCCCGCCCCGTCGTCCGGTGCGCCCGCCACGTCGTCCGGTGCGCCTGCCAAATTCGGGTCCGCCGGCGCGTCGTCCGGGGCCGACGGCGCGACCACCTCCGCCGGGGGCCCGGACGAGCCGAACAGCGCCAAGTCGAACAGCGGCAAGTCGAACAGCGCCAAATCGGGTAGCGGCAAGTCCGGTGTGGGCAACCCGGCCGCGGTGCAGGGGCCAGGCATCGACGGCTGATCCCACCGGCTTCGTCCGCAACCCGATTCGGACAAAAATTCATCTCCCTCGGCGGGCGGGATCCGTCTGCTAGACAGAAGATGGGTGGGACCGCGGACGCCCGACCCGCGACGGTGGGGGCGCCCGTCGACACCGTGGTCGCCCACCCCGCACGGGGAGAGGAGCCTTCTCTTGGTGATGTCACCGGAGCTGGACCGGACGACCGTCCTGCCGGACGAGGCCGCCGCCGCCCGGTACATCGCCAGGATCTGCTTCAAGACCGGTCCGCCCACGCTCACCGGCGTCGAGCTGGAATGGACGGTGCACGACGCCGCGGACCCGGCCCGCCCGGTCGACCGCGCGCGGTTGCACCGGGCGCTGGGGCGGCACAGCCCCGTCACCATCGATCCCACCAGCCCGGCCGAGAGGCTCCGGCACGGCGGCGCCGTGACCGTGGAGCCGGGCGGGCAGGTGGAAATCTCCTCCGCGCCGCGACCGTCGATCGCCGCGCTCATCCTGGCCACCGAGGCCGACGTCGCCGAGCTGACCGCCGCGCTGGACGCCGCCGGCCTCGCCCTCGGCCGCGCCGGCCTGGATCCCTGGCGGATCCCGCGCTCCGTCGTGGAAACTCCCCGCTACCAGGCCATGCGCTGCGTCTTCGACCGGCACGGCCCGGCCGGTCGGGTCATGATGTACAGCACGGCCAGCCTGCAGGTCTGCCTTGACGCGGGCGAGCCGGAACAGCTGGCGCAGCGGTGGGCGACGGCGCACGCCGTCGGTCCGCCGTTGCTGGCCGCGTTCGCCACCGCGGACCGGTACGCCGGCCGGCGTACCGGTTGGGCCTCGGCCCGGATGGCCGCCTGGCTGGCCATCGACCCGGCCCGGACCCGGCCGGTCTGGTCGCCCGTTTCGCCCGACCGTGACCCGCTCGCCGCGTGGACCGAGTACGCGCTCGCCGCGCCGCTGCTGTGCATCCGCGGTGACGGTCCGGACTGGACCCCGCCGCCGGGGGTCACCTTCGCCGACTGGCTGGCCGGGGCGCTGCCCCGCCCGCCGACCACCGAGGACCTGGAGTATCACGTCAGCACGCTCTTCCCGCCGGTACGCCCGCGCGGCTACCTGGAGGTGCGCTACCTGGACGCCCAGCCGCGGCGGGAGTGGACGGTGCCGCTGGCCGTGCTGGCCGCGCTGTTCGCCGAGCCGGCCACCACCCGGGACGCGCTGGCCGTCGCCACCCCGGTCGCCGACCGCTGGCAGGCCGCAGCCCGGCACGGGCTCGACGACGGCCCGCTGGCTGCCGCCGCGGCGGCACTGTTCGACCTGGCCCTGGCGGCCCTGCCCGAGCTGGACCTGCCGGCCGGGATCCACGAGGAGACGAGTCGAGGAATCGTGCGGCGCCGCGCCGCCGCGGAGAGGGGACACCGGTGACCACGACCGAGCGGCCGGGTACGGACAGCGAGCAGCTGCGCAGCCGGATCGCGGCGGAGCTGGACCGCACCCGGGGCCGCACCGCGCTGCTGACCGACGCGGTGGACGACGACGACCTGATCCGGCAGCACTCCACCCTGATGTCCCCGCTGGTCTGGGACCTGGCCCACGTCGGCAACCAGGAGGAGCTCTGGTTGGTGCGCGACGTCGGCGGTCGCGATCCGGTACGCCGCGACATCGACGACCTGTACGACGCGTTCAAACAGCCCCGCAAGGACCGCCCCGCGCTGCCCCTGCTGCCCCCGGCCGAGGCCCGCGCCTACCTGCGCACCGTCCGGGACAAGGTGTACGACCTGCTCGACGGGATCCGGTTCACCGATCGGAAGCTGGTGGCGGACGGCTTCGCGTTCGGGATGATCGTGCAGCACGAGCAGCAGCACGACGAGACCATGCTGGCCACCCACCAGCTGCGCGCCGGGGTGCCGGTGCTGGACGCGCCACCACCGCCCGAGCCGCGAAGCCGGGTCGGCGGCGAGGTGCTGGTGCCGGCCGGGCCGTTCACCATGGGCACCTCGACCGACCCGTGGGCGCTGGACAACGAGCGCCCCGCACACACCGTGGACCTGCCCGCGTACGTCATCGACGCCGTGCCGGTCACCAACGGCCAGTACCGCGCCTTCATCGCCGACGGCGGGTACGACGAGCCGCGCTGGTGGAGTGTGGCGGGCTGGCGACACCGCGTCGACGCGGAGCTGAGCGCGCCGATGCACTGGCGGCGGGACGGCGACGGCTGGGCGTACCGCCGGTTCGGCCGCTGGTCGCTGGTGCGCGACGACGAGCCGGTGGTGCACGTCTGCTGGTACGAGGCGGAGGCGTACGCGGCCTGGGCCGGCAAGCGCCTACCCACCGAGGCGGAGTGGGAGAAGGCGGCCCGCTGGGATCCCGCGGCCGGGCGCTCCCGTCGCTACCCGTGGGGCGATGAGGACCCGACGGTCGGGCACGCGAACCTGGGGCAGCGGCACCTGTGGCCGGCGCCGGTGGGCGCGTATCCGGCGGGTGCCTCGCCGCTCGGCGTGCACCAGCTCATCGGGGACGTCTGGGAGTGGACCTCGTCCACCTTCCGGGGGCATCCCGGCTTCGTCGCGTTTCCGTACCGCGAGTACTCCGAGGTCTTCTTCGGCGACGACTACCGGGTGCTGCGTGGCGGCTCGTTCGGCACCGACCGGGCGGCCTGCCGGGGCACCTTCCGCAACTGGGACTACCCGATCCGGCGGCAGATCTTCAGCGGTTTCCGCTGCGCCCGGGACGCCCGGCCGGAGGAGGCGGCGGCGTGAGCGACCGGAGGGGTCCGGCGTGAGCGGCGGTTCCGCCTGATGTGCCGCCACCTGGCGTACCTCGGTCCGCCGGTCAGCCTGCGTAGCCTGCTGTACGACCCGCCGTACGGGCTGCTGCGGCAGTCCTGGGCGCCGCGCGACATGCGCGGCGGCGGCACGATCAACGCCGACGGCTTCGGCGTCGGGTGGTACCCGGGCACCGGCGACCCGGTCCGTTACCGGCGGGCGCAGCCGCTGTGGAGCGACACCACCCTGCCCGGGCTCGCGGCGGTCACGGTCGCCGGTGCGGTGCTGGCCGCCGTCCGGTCCGCGACGGTCGGCATGCCGGTGCAGGAGACGGCCGCCGCCCCGTTCGCCGAGGGGCGCTGGCTGTTCAGCCACAACGGCGTGGTCCGGGGCTGGCCGGACACGGTGGTGCCGCTCGCCGCCGAGCTGCCGGTCCGCGACCTGCTGACGCTGGACGCGCCGACCGACGCCGCGCTGCTGTGGGCGCTGGTCCGGCACCGGCTGCGGGCCGGGCAGGATCCGGCGCGGGCGGTGGCCGACACCGTCGCGGCCGTCGTGGCGGCCGCGCCCGGGTCGCGGGTGAACCTGCTGCTCACCGACGGTACGACGGCGGTGGCCAGCGTGGCCGGGCACGCGTTGTCGGTGCGTCGTACCCCCGAGTCGGTGCTGTTGGCCTCGGAACCTCTCGACGACGACCCCGGCTGGCAGGCGGTGCCGGACGGGCGGCTGGTGGTGGCGACCGCGACCGGGGTGCGAACCCGGGACCTGGTGGCCGCCTGAACCAACGTTTCCACGGGTAGGGCAGGACGTTCGGGCAACGGAAGGGGCACCTCATGAGCGCGGAGCCACTGGAGATCTACCTGGCGGAGCAGGACCTCGACCGCAGCCTGCGGGAGGATGTACGGGTCGGGCTGACCGCGCAGCCGAAGTGGCTGCCACCGAAATGGTTCTACGACGCCCGGGGCAGTGAACTCTTCGGCGAGATCACCCGGCTGCCGGAGTACTACCCGACCCGGGCCGAACGGGCGGTGCTGACCGAGCACGCCGACGAGATCGCCGAGGTGACCGGGGCGAAGACGCTGATCGAGCTGGGGTCCGGCTCGTCGGAGAAGACCCGGCTGCTGCTCGACGCGTTCACCCGCCACGGCGGCCTGGGCACCTTCGCGCCGCTGGACGTGTCGGTCAGCGCGCTGCGGGAGTCCACCGAGCGGATCGCCGCCGAATACCCCGGGCTGCGGGTCCGCGGCATCGTCGGCGACTTCACCCGGCAGCTCGACCGGCTGCCCACCGGCGGCCGGCGGCTGGTGGTGTTCCTCGGCGGCACCGTCGGCAACCTGCTGCCGGTGGAGCGGGCCGAGTTCCTCACCGCCATGCGTGCCGCGCTGGAGGCCGGCGACTGGCTGCTGATCGGCACCGACCTGGTCAAGGACCCGAAGGTGATCGTGCCCGCCTACGACGACGCGGCCGGGGTGACCGCCGACTTCAACCGCAACGTGCTCCGTGTGATCAACCGGGAGCTGGGGGCGGACTTCGACCCGGAGGCGTTCACCCACGTGGCGGTCTGGGATCCCGAGCACGAGTGGATCGAGATGCGGCTGCGCGCCGAACGCCCGATGCGGGTGCACGTGCTGGACCTGGACGTCGGGTTCGCCGCCGGTGAGGAGCTGCGGACGGAGATCTCGGCGAAGTTCCACCCGGAGGGGATCGCGGCCGAGCTGACCGACGCCGGCTTCGCCACGCAGGCGTTCTGGACCGACCCGGACGGACTGTTCGGCGTCACCCTCGCCCGGGCCGACTGAGCGTCCGGGGCCGCCGCGGTGAGCCTGTTCACCCGCGGCGACCCCGCCGGCCGGGGTGGGCTAGGCTGGGCGGCGCGAAGGGGAGTAGCCCCCAATGTCGTGGTCGACATACTGGTGCGTTCCGCATCCGGCCACGCGGCCCCGGTCCCCGGGGCGGGCGAGACCTTCGACTCAGGCTGTCGCAGCCGGGTCGAGGGCGCCCCCGTACCTCCTCCCGGCTTGATCGGGAAGGTTCACATGGACGGTTTCCTCGTCGCGCTGGTGATCAGCTTCGGCGTCATCTTCGTCGCCGAGCTGGGCGACAAGTCCCAGCTCATGGCCCTCACGTTCGCCACGCGGTTCAAGCCCGTGCCGGTGCTCATCGGCATCACCGTCGCCACCGCCATCGTGCACCTGGCCTCGGTGGCGATCGGGTACGGGCTGCACGCGGCGCTGCCCACCACCTGGATCTCGCTCATCGCCGGTGTGGCGTTCCTGGGTTTCGGTGCGTGGACCCTGCGCGGCGACAAGCTCACCGAGGAGGAGAAGCGCAAGGCCGAGAAGAGCAGCAAGTCCGCGATCATCACCGTCGGCGTCGCCTTCTTCCTGGCCGAGCTGGGTGACAAGACCATGCTGGCCACCATCACCCTGGCCACCAAGTACGGCTGGTTCGGGACCTGGCTCGGTTCCACGATCGGCATGGTGGCCGCCGACGCCCTGGCGATCATGGTCGGCCGGCTGCTCGGCAAGCACCTGCCGGAGAAGACCATCCGGTACGGCGCGGCGATCCTCTTTGCCATCTCCGGCCTGTGGCTGATCCTGGAGGCGGTCCACGAGCTGACCTGAGTCGTCCGCGGGGTGTCGCCGCCGCGACCGCGTGGGTCGCGGCGGCGGCGCACGCCCGAGGGGATCGTCGAGGCCGGCCCCCGGTTACGAAGATCTGTGCCGCCCTGCGGCGGCGACGCCGGACGCCTAGCGTGGGCGGCAGGAGAGGCGAACCTTCGGACGACCGGGAGGTCAGCGCATGGCCAGGCACGACGAGCCCAACGAGTACGGCTTCGCCGGGGAGACCACCGCTCCCGAGCCGCCGCCCGGCGCGCGCCCCGACGAGCAGGACCTGGCCGAGGAGGTCGCGGTGCCGGCCGACGACCTCATGGAGCCGTACGCCGAGGCGGTCGAGGAGGAGACCGAGGAACGGGAGGAGCCGGAGGAGGAGCGCACGGCCGACCGCCGGCGCTGATCGGCCACGCCGCCCGCGCTACGTGGTCCGCTTCTGGTAGACGTCTGGGATGCCGTCGCCGTCGGCGTCCCGGCTTTCCCGCTCCGAGATCCGCCGGTACACCCGGTTGCGGCGCAGCAGCACGGTCGAGGCCAGCGTGGCCGCGATCAGCGAGCCGAGCAGCACGGCCGTCTTCACCCGGTCGTCCTCCGGGCTGCCGGCGCCGAAGGCCAGCTCACCGATGAGCAGCGAGACGGTGAAGCCGATGCCGGCCAGCAGCGCCAGCCCGAGCAGGTCCGCCCAGGTGATCTCCTCGTCGAGTTCGGCCCGAGTGAACCGCGCGAGCAGGAACGTCGAGCCGAATACGCCGACCGTCTTGCCGAGCACCAGACCGGCGGCGACCCCGAGCACGACCGGGTCGGTGAGCACCGCGCCCAGGTCGACGTCGACCAGCGACACGCCGGCGGCGAAGAACGCGAAGACCGGCACCGCCAAGCCCGCCGACACCGGCCGCCACCTGTGCTCCAGCCGCTCCGCCAGTCCCGGTCCGCCGGCCCGGGACGGCAGCACGGGCACGGTGAAGCCGAGCAGCACCCCGGCGACCGTGGCGTGCACCCCGGAGGCGTGCACCAGGGTCCAGGCGAGCCCGGCGAGCGGGATGAGCGCCCACCACCAGGTCCGCCGCCGCTGCACCAGCAGCGCGAAGACGGCGATCGGTGCCAGCGCCGCGAGCAGCGGCAACGGGCGGAAGTCGGCGGTGTAGAAGACGGCGATGATGATGATCGCGAAGAGGTCGTCGACCACCGCGAGGGTGAGCAGGAAGGCGCGCAGCCCCTGCGGCAGGTGTGAGCTGACCACTGCCAGCACGGCGAGGGCGAAGGCGATGTCGGTGGCGGTGGGGATGGCCCAGCCGCGCAGTCCCGCCCCGCCGGTGGAGAGGACCACCGCGACGTAGCAGAGGGCGGGCACCAGCATGCCCCCGATCGCGGCGACCACCGGCACGGTCGCCCGCCGCGGGTCCCGCAGGTCCCCGGCCACGAACTCGCGTTTGAGCTCCAGGCCCACCACGAAGAAGAAGATCGCCAACAGGCCGTCCGCGGCCCACGCGGCGAGGCCGAGGTCCAGGTGCAGCGCCCCGCCGCCGGGCCACGGCACCCAGCGGCCCAGTTCCGCGTACGCGGACCGCCAGGGGGAGTTGGCCCAGGCCAGCGCGATCACCGCACCGAGCAGCAGCAGCGCGCCGCCCACCGTCTCGGTACGCAGCACGTCGGCCAGGAAGCGTGCCTCCGGCCAGGAACGGCGGGAGAGGAGGCGTTCGGGCAGGCGGGTGCGCGGGGTGCGGTTGGTCATGCGGTGTCCAACTCCGGCTCGTCGACGGCAAGGAACTCGCCGACCAGACTTCCCGGCACACCGGTTTCGACCCTATCCCGGCGACGGCGGCAGTGCCGATCCGGGCCGGTGGGAAGCTTCGCTCAGCCGCCGGGCGGAAGCGCCCACCACGCCCGGCTCAGCGCTGCCCGGGCAGCACGGGCAGCGACGCGTGGACGTGGTCGCAGAGCGCCGCCAGCCGTTTGACCAACTCGTCCGGGTCGGCGTACGGGTCCAGCCCGCGTACCTCCTCCGGGGCGAGCGACGGCACCGCCACGTGCGAGATGAGCGGGTGCAGCGGCCGGCTGTCCGCCTCGTCGGCGCCGAACAGGTGCTCGTGCAGCTTCTCGCCCGGCCGCAGCCCGGTGTAGACGATGTCGACCGGGTGGTCCGCCTCGGCGGCGAGCCGGCGGGCGACGTCGGCGATGCGTACCGGCTCGCCCATGTCGAGCACCAGCGCCTCACCGCCGCGGCCGATGGTGGCCGCCTGGAGCACGAGGTGCACCGCCTCCTGCACGGTCATGAAGTAGCGGGTCACCTCCGGGTGCGTGACGGTGATCGGCACCCCGGCCCGGATCTGCGCCTGGAACGCGGTCAGCACGGAGCCGCGGCTGCTGAGCACGTTGCCGAAGCGGACGCTCAGGTACGCCCGGCCGAGCTGGTCGGCGAAGTGGGCGGTGAGCCGCTCGGTGATCCGCTTCGAGTAGCCGAGCACGCTTGTCGGGTTGGCCGCCTTGTCCGTGGAGATGTTGACGAACTCGGCGACGTCCCGGCACGCCTCCAGGACGTTGAGGGTGCCCAAGACGTTGGTCTTGATCGCCTCGCCGGGGTGCCGCTGGAGCATGGTGAGGTGCTTGAGGGCCGCCGCGTGGAAGACCACGTCCGGCTGCCGGTCGGCGATGATCCGGGCGATGCCCTCGGCGTCGCGGATGTCGGCCAGGATCAGCTCCGGGCCGTCGAGCAGCGCCCGGCCGTGCAGGGACATCTGCAGGGCGTGCAGGGCCGACTCGTCCCGGTCGAGCATCATCAGCTCACCCGGCTCGCAGCGGGCGATCTGCCGGCACAGCTCGGAGCCGATGGAGCCGCCGGCGCCGGTGACCAGGACCCGCCGCCCGGCCAGGCCGCTGCGTTCCACGGTCAGTTCGGCCACCCGCTGCGCCCGCCCGAGCAGGTCGGTGAGCTGCATGTCCCGGACGTCGGTGACCGCGACCGGACGGTCGAGCAGCTCGCGGACCGGGGGGAGCACCTTGAACGCGGCGCCGGCCTGGAGCGTGCCAGCGCGCACGTCCCGCAGCAGCGCCGCGTCCGAGCCGCTCATCGAGAAGATCACGGTGCCGGCCCGGGTCGCCCGCACCGCCGAGCCGATCTGCTCCCGACCGCCCAGCACTCGCAGCCCCTCCAGGCGCAGCCGCCGGTTGGCGGGGTCGTCGTCGAGCAGGCCCACCGGTTGGTACCGGCCCTGCGGATCGCCGAGGAGCACCCGGACCAGGCGCTCGCTGGCCGCGTCCACGCCGTAGACCAGGCACCGCTCCGCGGCGCGGACCGGCCGGCGGTGTCGTTCCTGCCGGGTCCGCCAGGCGGCGCGGCCGGCGGCCATCAGCACCAGGGCGACCGCGCCGCCGAGCAGCGGGGTGGTGGCCGGTGTCGGCCGTTCGGTCCACGGCAGCAGCAGCAGGCAGGCCAGGGTGGCCAGCGCGGCGGTCGCGGCCCGGCCGGCCAGCCCGCGGGCCTCGCCGGCGCTGCCGATCGGGTGCCGCCCGTACATCCGGAAGCGAAGCAGGGTGAGCACCGCGTACAGCGCGGCGCAGCCGAGCGCCACGGTCAGCACCCGGACGCCGCGGACGGCGGTCAGCTCGAACTCGTAACGGGTCCACGCCGCGCCGAGAAATCCGCCGCACCACGCGGCGGTGTCCAGCGTTAACAGAGACAGGGTGGCCGTGCGGCGGGTGACCCAGTCGCGGGGCCGGGCGGCGGCGGTTGCTTCGCGATCCATGGATGTCCTCTGCGTCCGAACCGGGAATGGAAGGATTTAGACCGTATGAGCGCTTCTAATCGTTTACATTCGTCCGGTCGCTTACTGTGATGTATATGCGCTTTCGATCCTGGCATGGCAACTGGGCGTTTTAGGGGGCTTTCGTGCAGTTTCATCGGCTGATCGGCGTGTCGCGAGGGGGAGCGTGATGGACGTTCTCAGCTACCTGCGGCTGGTCCGACGCCACTGGTGGATCGTTCTGGTCACCGTGATGGTCGCCGTGGGGGCGGCCGCTCTGATCACGGTCCGCACGCCACCCAGCTATCAGGGCTCGGTGACCTTCTTCGTCACCACGCCCAGCCAGGGGGTCACCGACGCCTACCAGGGCGGCCTCTTCCTCCAGCAGCGGGTGAAGTCCTACGCCGACCTGCTGACCAGCGACCGGCTGGCGCAGAGCGTGGTGACGGAGAGCCCGCTCGGCCTCACCGCCGACCAGGTGCAGCGCCGGATCAGCACCTCCACCGAGGCCGGCACGGTGCTGCTGAAGGCCACCTTCACCGACACCGACCAGACCCGGACGCTGCAGACCACCGAGGCGCTCTCCGCCAAGTTCGTGGAGCTGGTGCGCAAGGTGGAGACGCCCGCGGACGGCAAGTCGCCACCGGTCAAGATCGAGATCGTGAGCGGCCCCCGGGTCACCTCCAGCCCGGTGGCGCCGCAGCCGGTGCGCAACCTGGTCATCGGTGGACTGCTGGGCCTGCTGCTCGGCGCGGGGCTGGCCGTGCTGCGGGGCGTCGCCGACGTCCGGATGCGGGACGCGGCCGCGCTCCAGCGGGTGACCGGCAGCCCGCTGCTGGGCGAGATCCCGTTCGACTCCGGGGCCAAGGCGGCTCCGCTGATCGTGGGCGACGCGGCCAACTCGCCCCGCGCCGAGGCGGTCCGCAAGCTCCGCACCAACCTGCGCTTTGTGGACGTACACGAGCCGGCCCGGGTCATCGCGGTCACCAGCGCCCTGCAGGGCGAGGGAAAGACCACCATGGCCTGCAACACGGCGATCGCGCTGGCCGAGGCGGGCTGGCGGGTGCTGCTCATCGACGCCGACCTGCGCCGTCCCAAGGTCGCCGACTACCTCGGGGTCGACGGTGGGGTGGGCCTCACCGACGTGCTGGTGGGTGACGTCCAGGTGGGCGACGTGGTGCAGCGGTGGGGCGACAAGTCGTTGCTCGTGCTCCCCAGCGGCGCCACCCCGCCCAACCCGAGTGAGCTGCTCGGCTCCAAGGCGATGGCGGACCTGCTGGTCGCCCTGCGGGAGTCGGCGGACATCGTGGTCATCGACACCGCTCCGCTGCTCGCCGTCACCGACGGCGTGGTGGTGGCCGTGCAGGCGGACGGCGCGCTGCTGGTCACCCAGCAGGGGCGGACCTCGCGCAGCCAGGTGGCCGCGGCGTCCCGGGCACTGCACTCGGTGTCGGTGCGCCTGCTCGGCTGTGTGCTGAACATGGCCAAGGTGGCCCGGGCGGACGCCTACCAGTACGAGGCGTACAAGGTGGTCGTTCCGCCGGCCGCGTCGTCCGTACCCACCGACCGGGCGGGTGTCGCCCGGCGCGGCGAGCCCGGGGCGCCGCTGGGCGACCGCACCCAGGAACTCACCCGGCTGTCGCGATGAGTGCCAGCACGGGTCGGATCGACCGCTCGATCTCCTCCGCGCAGCGCCGGAAGTCGGCGGGTGAGCCACCGATCGGGTCGCCCAGGTCGTCCGCGTCGAGGGTGGCGGGTTGCAGCCGCCCCCGGGCGCGGGCGGCCGCCGCCACCGCCGCGCGGAGCGGGGTCCCGCTGGCCCCGGTGGAGGCCTCGGCCGCGGCGGCCAGCCGGGCGAACTGGCGAAGGGTGAAGGTCCGGTGCAGCGCGGCCGGGGCCAGCGCGGTGCAGACGGAACGCTGTCGCCGGGTGGCGGTCAGCACCAGCGTGGCCCGGGTCAGATGCTCCGGGCGTAGCCGCCGGGTGCGGAACGCCGCCGGATCCACGCCGGTCCCGGCCGCGACCGCGACCGCGTACGGGTGCATGGTCCCGCCGTCGACGGCGTCGGTGCCCGCACTGGTCACGGTGACCGGGAGATCGCGGAGCAGCCGCCGGGCGAGGAACTCGGCCATGGGGGACCGGCACAGGTTGGCGTGGCAGACGAAGAGCACCCCGTCGACCATCTGCACCCCTCTCGTCGGCACGGTGGCGCGGCTGATCGCCGCGACGGCGGAATTCCGGCGATCGCGGCCGGACGCAGAGGGGATGCGTGCATGGTACGGGGTGCGTCGGGTCGGGCGCCGGGATACCGCACCGGGAGCGCGGCCATGAAGATCGGCATTTTGTCCTACCACTTCCCGCCGGAGCCGGCGTTCATCCCGGGCAGCCTCGCCGAGGAGTTGGCCGCCCGGGGTCACGAGGTACGCGTGCTCACCGGTTTCCCGGACTACCCGGGTGGTCACGTCTATCCGGGCTGGCGGCAGCGGTGGCGGCACCAGACGCACAGCGAGCGGCTGACCGTCCGCCGGGTGCCCCGGTACGCCGGCGGCGACGGCTCGGCCGGAGCGCGGATGGCCAGTTGGCTCTCCTTCGCCGGCAGTGTGGCGCTGACCGGTCGCCGCTACCTCGGTGACGTCGACGCCCTGTACGTCTTCCAGCTGCCGGCGGCCACTTTCGCCGCGGCCGCCCTGGTCCGGCTGCTCGGCCGGGTACCGACCGTGCTGCACGTGCAGGACGTCTGGCCGGAGGAGGACTCGTCCCGGCCCGACGAGGGCCGCCGGTGGTCGGGGCGGCTCGGCGCCACCCTGCGCCGGATCTACCAGGAGGCCGGCGGCATCGCCGTCACCGCGCCGTCCATGCGGGACCTGGTCGTCTCCGCCGGCGCCGACCCGGACCGGGTGCGGGTGGTGCTCAACTGGACCGACGAACGGATCTTCCGGCCGACCGAGCCCAGCCCGGCCGCGCGGGAGCTGATCCGCCGCGACGGCCGGTGCGTGGTGATGCACGCGGGAACGATCGGCGTACGGCAGGGCCTGGAGACCGCGGTGCGCGCGGCGGCCGCGCTGGACGACCGGATGGATCTGGTCCTGGTGGGTTCCGGAGCGGAGGAGCGGCGGGTGCGGGGGCTCGCCGCCGAGCTCCGGGCGAACAATGTCCGCTTCGTGGAGCGACGCTCGCCGCTGGACATGCCGGCGCTGTACGCGGCGGCCGACTACCAGCTCGTCATGCTGCGCGACCTGCCCGAGCTGCGCGGGATGGTGCCCGGCAAGCTCCAGGCCGCCCTCTCCTGTGCCTCTCCGGTGGTGGCCTCGGCCGGTGGCGACACGGTGGCGCTCGTGGAGCGGGCCCGGGCCGGGTTGTCCTGCCCGCCGGAGGACTGGGCCGCGCTGGCGGACCGGTTCTGGCTGGCGTCGACGATCCCGCCGCCCGCCCGGGTCGACATGGGCCGCCGGGGGCGGGACGCCTACCTGCGGGAGATGTCGCTGCGGGCCGGCGTCGACCGGATCGAGCAGATGCTCCAGGACGTCTCGGCGCCGGCGCGCGCCCGCCGATAGAGGCGAGCCGATATCGCAAACCAGGACGCGAAGCAGCAAACTGTCTGATATCGGGCCGATGCTGTGCTGTTTCGTGCTAGAAAGCGATGCATCGACAAGTCTGTCCGATTCGGTCCTGGGAGAGTGGTGTGGGGGAGAGCGGTGTGTCGCGTGGTCGGCGGCCAAGGTCCCGACGGCGGACCCGGGCCCGGGTCCGGCGCGTCCTGCTCATCGGGCTGGTGGTCGTCTCGCTGCTGCTGACGCTGGGTGGTTGGGTCGGATTCCGGGGTTGGCAGGCCCGGGCCCACCTGCTCAACGCCGCCGGGTTGGCCAAGGAACTCAGCGCCCAGGTGGTGGGTGGGGATGCCGCCCGGGCCCAGCGGACCCTCGCCGCGCTCCAGGCGCAGGCGGCCGCCGCCAAGAGCGCCACCGGTGACCCGGGCTGGTGGCTCGGCCGGCAGACGCCGTACGCCGGGGACAACCTCTCCGCCGTACGCCGGATCGCGGTGGCGGTGGACGACCTCGCCCGGCTCGCCTTCCCGACCCTGCTGCGGATCGACCTCGCCTCGCTGGTGCCCAAGGAGGGGCGGCTCGACCTGGCCCGGCTGCGCGCCGTGTCCACCGAGGTGTCCGCGGCGGATCGAGCGGTGCGGGAGACGACCGAGCGGCTGCGGACGGTGCCGACCGACGACCTCGTCGGGCAGGTGCGCGACGCGTTGACCGGGCTGTGTGCCGAACTCGACCGGCTCGCCGGCCTGACCGCCGCGGCGGACCAGGGAGCCCGGCTGCTGCCGCCGTTGCTCGGCGCCGACGGCCCCCGCCGCTACCTGCTGGTGTCGCAGAACCCCGCGGAGTTGCGCGCCACCGGCGGGATGTTCGGCGCGTACGCCGTGATCAGCGCCGACGGCGGCAAGATCCGGATGACCGGGCAGGGCGCCTCCGCCAGCATGCAGTACTTCGACCCGCCGTTGCGGGTGGACGCGGAGATGCGCCGGCTCTGGTCCGACCTGCCGGGGACCTTTCCGGCGGACGTCAACCTCAGTCCCGACTTCCCGACCGCGGCGGCGCTCTACCGGGAGATGGTCCGCCGGCGTACCGGGACCACGGTGGACGGGGTGCTGGCGGTGGATCCGGTGGTGCTGTCGTACCTGCTCGGCGTCATCGGGCCGGTGGCGGTGCCCGGCCGCCCGTCCCTGGCGGCGAACACCGTGGTCCGGACGCTGCTCAGCGACTCCTACCGGGACCTGGACGTGCGCGCCCAGGACGCGTACTACGCGCAGGCGGCGTCGGCGGTGTTCGACACCCTCTTCGCCAAGGCGCCCAATCCCCGCGAAGTTTTGACCGTTTTCGCCCGGTCTGTCGCTGAGCGTCGGATATTGTTCTGGAGTGTCCATCCCGAGGAGCAGCGCGTCCTGGGCGACAGCCCGTTGACCGGGAGGCTCCCCGAGAAGGACACCGTGCCGACGGTCGGCGTCTTCCTCAACGACGGCAGCGGCGCGAAGCTCGGCTACTACCTGAGGTTCTCGGCCAACCTGACGGTCGGCGACTGCCAGTCCGACGGGCGCCGGGAGCTCCGGCTGCGCGTCACGGTGCACTCCACCGCGCCGCGGTCGGGCCTGGACAAGTCGGTCACCGGCGCCGCCCTCGCCGGCGACCCCTACACGGCCCGCACCTTCGTGTCGGTGTACAGCCCGACCGGCGGGGCCGTGCTCGGCGGCCGGCTCGACGGGCGGGACACCGCGATGGGCAGCGGGACCGACCGTCGCCGCCAGGTCACCGTGGCGAACGTCGAGGTCAAGCCCGGACAGACCCGGACCCTCGACGTCACGCTGCTCACCGGGCAGACCGGCGCCGGCAGGGCCGAACTGGTAGTCACCCCCACCGTCACCCCATGGACCACCCAAGTTGTTACCGCACCAAGCTGTGACCAGTAGGAGGGAATCCACATGCGGCTATCCCGCATCATCATGGCGCTCACGGTCGGCCTGGCCGTGGCGGCCGCGCCGACCGCGGCCGGGGCGGCGCAGCCGCAGCCACCGGTCTATCCGCCGCCCGTCACCAAGCTGACGGTCAACCCGCCCACCATCAGACTCGGCGAAACCTTCACGCTCAAAGGCACCGGCTTCGACCACAACGAGAGAGTGGACCTCCGCGTCGCCATCTCGGCGTTGCCGCAGGCCGCGCCCGCGCAGGGAACGACACGGCGCAGCGACGGCACCACCGTGGCGCTGGCGAACGTGTCCTACTCGCAGGCGCAGCCGCAGCCGGCACCGCTGGAGTTCACGGTGACCGCCGACGCCGCTGGCAACTTCACTGTCACCTACCGGCCGAACCGGCCGGGGCGGTACACCTTCACCGCCACCGGTGAGACCTCGGACCGGGTTGCCACCGCCACGGCCACGGTCCTCCCGCCGAAGCCGCATCGACCGCCGCACAAGGATGAGAACCTCCCGGTGACCGGTTCCAGCCTCAGCACACCGATGAAGCTCGGCGGCGGCATGGCCGGTGCGGGCGTCGTCCTGCTGCTGCTCTCCCTGGCCTGGCGTCGTCGCGGCCGCCTCGGAATGGGCTCGCGCTGACCGAGGCGCACCGGGCAGAGCCCGGACCTCGACTGGGTGCCCGCCGGACCACGTCCGGCGGGCACCCAGGTGTGCGGGGCCGACGGGCCGGCACGGGCCGGGCGGCGGCCGGCACAATGGCCGGATGAACGCGGGCGAGCGCTGGACCGACCGCGCCGGGCTGGTCGTGCTGCCCGGCGGCGCCACCGTACGCGGCCGTCGGATCGGCGTGCCCGCCTCGCCGGCCGACTTCGCCCTGCTGTTGGCCGACGGTCCGACGCCGGCCTGGCCGTACCGCCGGGTCCGCTGGCCCGACTTCTGGGTGCCGCTCGATGCCGCCGACGCGCGGGACGCGCTGCGGGAGGCGTGGCGCCGGGCGTACGCGGGGGAGCGGGTGGAGGTCGCCTGCCGGGGCGGCGTCGGGCGGACCGGCACCGCCCTCGCCGCGCTCGCCGTCCTCGACGGGCTCGCCCCCGCGCGGGCGGTGGCCTGGGTGCGCGCCCACCACCACCCTCGCGCCGTGGAGACCCCGTGGCAACGGTGGTGGCTGCACCGGCTGCCCTGAGCCGCCGGTCCCGAGCTGGTCCGGCCGGCCGCCCCGGTCAGCGGTTCACGTAGCCGCGCAGGTGGCGGGCGGTGAGGGTGGCGCCGTGCGCGACGAGGTCGGCGGGGGTGCCGGTGAACACCACCCGCCCGCCGTCGTGGCCGGCGCCCGGCCCCAGGTCCACGATCCAGTCGGCGTGCGCCATCACGGCTTGGTGGTGCTCGATGACGATGACCGTGTTGCCGGCGTCGACCAACCGGTCCAGCAGGGCCAGCAACTGGTCCACGTCGGCCAGGTGCAGCCCGGTGGTCGGCTCGTCCAGCACGTACGTGGCGGCGTCACCGGCGAGATGGGTGGCCAGCTTCAGCCGCTGCCGCTCGCCCCCGGACAGGGTGGTCAGCGGTTGGCCGAGACCTAGGTAGCCCAGGCCGACGTCCGTGAGGCGGTCGAGCACCGCCCGGGCGGTGCCGGTGGGAAAGAACTCGCGGGCCTCGGTGACCGACATGGCCAGCACCTCGCTGATGTTCCTGCCGCGCAGCCGGTAGGTCAGCACCTCGGCGGTGTAGCGGCGGCCCTCGCAGTCCTCGCAGACCGAGGCGACCCCGGCCATCATCGCCAGGTCCGTGTAGACCAGCCCGATCCCCTTGCAGGTGGGGCAGGCGCCCTCAGAGTTCGCGCTGAACAATGCCGCCTTCACCCCGTTGGCCTTGGCGAAGGCGGTGCGGATCGGGTCGAGCAGCCCGGTCCAGGTGGCGGGGTTGCTGCGCCGCGAGCCCCGGATGGCGGACTGGTCCACCACGATCACCCCGGCCCGCCCGGACAGCGAGCCGTGGATCAGTGAACTCTTGCCGGAGCCGGCCACGCCGGTCACCACGGTCAGCACGCCCAGCGGGAGGTCCACGTCCACGTCGCGCAGGTTGTGCAGGTCGGCACCGCGGACCGGCAGGTGGCCGGTGGGCCGGCGGACCCGCTCGCGCAGGGCGACCCGGTGGTCCAGGTGCCGGCCGGTGCGGGTGTCGGCGCGGCGCAGCCCGGCGACGTCACCGGCGTAGCAGATCCGCCCGCCGGCCGTCCCGGCGCCCGGGCCGAGATCGACCACGTGGTCCGCGATGGCGATGGTCTCCGGCTTGTGCTCGACCACCAGGACGGTGTTGCCCTTCTCCCGCAGCCGCAGCAGCAGGTCGTTCATCCGGGCGATGTCGTGCGGGTGCAGGCCGACGGTGGGCTCGTCGAAGACGTACGTGACGTCGGAGAGGCTGGAGCCGAGATGGCGCACCATCTTCACCCGTTGCGCCTCGCCGCCGGAGAGCGTGCCGGACTCCCGGTCCAGGCTGAGGTAGCCGAGCCCGATCTCGACCAGCGAGTCCACCGTCTCGCGTAGGTTGCCGACCAGCGGTGCCACCGCCGGATCGTCCAGCCCGTGAAGGAACTCGGCGAGGTCACTGATCTGCATCGCCGCGCACTCGACGATGGTCCGGCCGGCGACCCGCACCGAGCGGGCCGCGGCGTTGAGCCGGCTGCCGTCGCAGTCGCCGCAGGTGGTGAAGGCGACCGCCCGGTCGACGAAGGCCCGGATGTGCGGCTGCATCGACTCCCGGTCCTTGCTGAGGTAGAGCCGGCGCACCTTGACCGCGAGGCCCTCGTACGTCCAGTTGTTGCTGCCCATCTTGATCTTCGTGGCCGGCTTGTGCAGGAAGTCCTGCCACTGCTCCGGCGTGTAGTCCTGGAGCTTGACATCCGGGTCGAACAGGCCGGAGCCGACGATGGTCTGCCAGTACCAGGAGTCGACGGCGAAGTTGGGCACCAGGATCGCCCCGTCGTTGAGCGAGCGCTCCACGTCGACCATGGCGGACACGTCCAGGTCGGAGACCCGGCCCAGGCCCTCACAGGTGGGGCACATGCCCTCGGCCAGGTTGAAGCTGAACGCCCCCGGCCCGCCGATGTGCGGCGTGCCGAGTCGGCTGAACACGATCCGCAGCATCGCGTACGCGTCCGTCGCGGTGCCCACGGTGGAGCGGGAGTTCACCCCCATCCGCTCCTGGTCCACCACGATGGCGGGGGTGAGGTTGCGCAGCGAGTCGACGTCCGGCCGGGACAGGCTGGGCATGAACGACTGGAGGAAGGCGCTGTAGGTCTCGTTGATCAGGCGGCGGGACTCGGCGGCGATGGTGCCGAACACCAGGGAGGACTTGCCGGAGCCGGAGACCCCGGTGAAGACGGTGAGGCGTCGCTTGGGGATGTCGACCGAGACGTCGGCGAGGTTGTTCTCCCGGGCGCCGCGTACCTCGATCATGTCGTGACTGTCGGCGGTGGACGGTGCGGACGGTGGCATGGGGACCCTTCAGCGCTCGAGGGCAGGGCGGAGTCCTGCCCGGTTCCTGGGCGGCCTGGCCGTCTCAATTCTCCCATTAACGTCCTCCTGGAGGCTTTCGGCGCATGCCGGGCGCGAGCGGCGCCCGGCTTCCGCCAAAAAGTCTCAACCGAGGTGGAAGCGATAGGCTGCCGGCCGTGGCGACCCACCCGGAGCGGAGACTGCGCGCGGTCGACCTCGCGGCCGGGGCCGGCATCTCCGTGCAGCAGGTCCGCAACTACGTCGACCTCGGAGTGCTGCCGCCGGTCTCGCGTACCGAGAGCGGCTACCGGATTTTCACCGAGGCGCACGCGCGGGCGCTGGCGGTGGCGCGCCGGCTGGCCGAAGGGCACGGCTGGGCCCGTACCCGCCAGGCGATGGCCGCCGTCCACCGCGGCGACGTGCCGGCGGCGTTGGCGGCCGTGGACGCCGGGCACGCCGAGCTGGAGCGGGAGCGGGCCGAGATCGGCCGGGTCGTCGCCGCCTTCGACACGGTGGCCGGCAGCGCCGGCCCGGCGCCCCGGCGCCCGTTGCGCATCGGCGCGGTCGCCGAACTGGCCGGCGTCCGCACCTCCCGCCTGCGGCTGTGGGAGGAGCGCGGCCTGCTGCGCCCGGCGCGGCAGCGGGGCACCGGCTACCGGGTGTACGACGCCGCCGAGGTACGCGCGGCGCAGGTCGTGGCGTTGCTGCGCCGCGGCGGCTACCCCTACGAGATCGTCGAGGCGGTCCTCGGCGAGCTGCGTACCACGGGCAGCCCGCAGCGGGTCCGCGCCGAGCTGGCCCGGCGTGAGCAGGACCTGCACCGGCGCAGCCTGCGCCGGCTGCGCTCCACCGCCGCGCTCCACGGCTACCTGGCGGACCTGGGCCTGGCGTCCGGCTGACCGGGCGGCTGGATCCGACCCAACACAGGGTCGGCCGGCCGCCGCCGCGCCGGTCGGCGATGGCGGTCCGGTGGGCACGTGCGCCGGTAACCCGGCGCGACGGCGGCAGGACGTGGCGTGGCGGACCCCGACGGGTGTCACCGCGAAGCGATCTTGCGGTTAGTCTCCCTGGTCATGAGAGCTCGGGTCCTGGCCGCCCTCACCGCCTCCGTCCTCCTGGGCACCGGGACCTCCGTGCCCGCCGCGCACGCCGCGCCGCCGAGATCCGGCGGGCAGGCCGCGCCGGCCGGAGCGGCCGCGCAGCTCGGCCCCGCCGCGGCGGCCGCCCGGGCACCCGTGCCCTGCCCGAAGGCGCCCGCGCCGAAGGCGTCCCGCCCGCCCCGACCGGTGCCGCCGCCGAACGTGCCGGCGGACCGGGTGGTGGGTGGCGAGCGGTTGGACACACCCGGGCTGGTCGTGCCGGACGGGGCGGCCGCGCCCCCGGCGGTCACCGCCACCTCCTGGCTGGTCGCCGACCTGGACAGCGGCGCCGTGCTCGGCGCCTGCGGGCCGCACGAGTACGCCACCCCGGCCAGCACCCAGAAGCTGCTGCTCGCGGCCACCATGCTGCCGAAGCTCGACCCGAAGCAGGTGGTCACCGTGACCCGTGACGACCTGAAGATCGAACCGGGCAGCTCCGCCGTCGGCCTGCTCGTCGGCGGAAAGTACCTGGTCGAGACGGTGTGGCTCGGACTGCTGCTCAACTCCGGCAACGAGGCCGCCAACGTGCTCGCCCGGCTCGGCGGTGGCGACGACGGCGTACCCGGCGGGGTGCGGGCGATGAACGAGGAGGCCCACCGCCTCGGCGCCCGGCAGACCCACGCCGTCACCCCGTCCGGGCTGGACGGCAAGGGACAGTTCACCAGCGCGTACGACCTGGCACTCATCGCACGGGCCTGCTTCGCCAACCCGCTGTTCCGCCGGTACGCGCTCACCGAGCGCACCAAGATCCCAGCCCAGCCGGCCCTGAAGAAGGGCGGCTTCCAGATCCAGAACGAGAACCAGCTCATCTACCGCTACCCGGGCGCCCTCGGCGGCAAGACCGGCTTCACCCAGCTGGCCCGGCACAGCTACGTGGGCGCCGCCGAGCGCGACGGCCGGCGGCTGGTGGTCACCCTGCTCGGCGCCGAGGCCCGCCCGGTACGCGGCTGGCAGCAGGGGGCCCAGCTGCTCGACTGGGGATTCTCCCTGCCCCGGGACGCCTCGGTCGGCCGGCTGGTCGAACCCGGCGAGCTGGACGCGGCGGAGGCGGCCCCGAGCGGCTCCCCGGCCCCGTCGACCACGGTCACGCCAGCGCCCTGGCGGGGGCCGGCCGGGACCGCGCTGGCGCGGATGGCCGACGGTGACTGGCGGGTCATCGTGCCGGTCGCCGGCATCCTCGCGCTGACGATCGGCGGTCTCGTGGCCGCGCTGGTCGCCCGCCGGGGCCGGTCCCGCCGGGTCGGCCGCCGCCGCGCCTAGGACCCGGGCTTCGGGGCGGCCGGCGAGCAGGCCGAGAGCGAGCCCGACGACCTGCTGTACGAGGCTCCCCCGACCGAGCCGAGGCGCTGGCAGCCGCCGCACGGATCGGCGGCGTTGCCGCCCGACGTACGCGGCCGGGCCCTATGGTCGGAGCATGCGGGACAGCGGCGGGGCCGGCTCCGCCGCGCGGGTCCGCCAACTCCTCGCCGACCGGGGTGTCGCGGTGCGGGCCCTCGAGCCACTGCCCGGCGACCGCCGGGGCTCCCGCCCCTGGCGGGTCACCACCGACGACGGGCGCTGCCTCTTCGTGAAGCTGACCGCCGGCCGGCAGTGGGACGCGGGCCGCCTGCGTCGCTGGTACCGGCGGCTGCGGTACCGCCAGCTCCCTGACGGCCCGCCGTACAGCACCGCGGCGCAGAAGGCCGAGCACGAGGCGGAGCTGCTCCGCCGGGCTGCGCGCGCCGGGGTGCGGGTGCCGCGCCCGGTGGACGTGATCACCGGCCCGGCCGGGGAGGGCCTGCTGGTCGAGGAGTTCGCGCCGGGGCGGCCGCTGGACACGCTCCGCCCTGGCGAGCTGGGCGCGGACGCGCTCGCCGACGTCTGGCGCCAGGTGGCGCTGCTGCACCGCGCCGGGCTGGCCCACCAGGACCTGCGCGGGGGCTGCGTGCTGGTGACCGACTCCGCGGCCCGGCTGGTCGGGCTGGCCGCCGCCACCGACCGGGCCAGCCCCGAGCAGCGCGCCCGGGATCTGGTCGAGCCGCTGGTCACGCTCGCCGCCCTGGCCGGCGTACGCCCCACCGTCGCGGCCGCGACCACCCACCTGGGTGAAGCCGCGGTGGCCGACTGCCTGCCCTGGCTGCAACCCGTGCTGCTGTCCCCGGCCGGGCGACACGCGCTGGGCACGCAGCCCGGCCTGCTCGACGAACTCCGCGACGAGATCGTCCACCGCTGTGCGGGGCGCTCCCCCCGGCCGGCCCGGGTGGTCCGGTTCACCGGCCGGGGCCTGCTCCTGGTGGTCATGCTCGGCGTCCTGGGCTACCTCGTGTTCGCCCAGTCCGGCCAGGTGGCCATGGCGCTGGGGGCGCTGCGGCACGCGATCCCGTGGGCGGTGGCTAGCTCGCTGGTCGCCGCTGCCGCGACGTACCCGATCAGCGCCCTGGCGCTGCGCCTCGCCGCGCCCGGCCGGATTCCCTTCGGTGCCACCGTGGCGGTGCAGGTGGCGTCGGCGTTCGTCAACCGGGTCGCGCCGGGCGCCGTCGGCGGGGTCGCACTCAGCCTCCGCTACCTGCGGCGGCAGCGGCTGCCGCTGCCGGTCGCGGCCACCGCGATCGCCGTGGACCGGGCTGCGGGCGCGGTCGCCTTCGCGCTGATGCTGCCCGTCCTGGTGCCGTTCGTCCCGGGCTCCGCGCAGCACCTGGGCAGCGCGGCCGTCGGTCGAGGCCGGATCCTCCTGCTCGTGGTGCTCGCGCTGCTCGCGCTGGCCGTGGTGGCGTTCGGCGTACGCCGGTGGCGGGCCCGCGTGCGGCAGGCCCGGCGGCAGGCGCTCGAGGCCCTCCGCCTGCTCGTCCGCAGCGGGCGGATGCTGCGGCTACTGCCGGTCGGCGTGGCGCTCACCCTGGCCTACGGGGCCGCGCTCTGGCTCGCGTTGCTCGCCGTCGGGCTGCCCTCCGCTCCGGCGCTGATCGCGCCCGTGGTGCTGGTCTCCGCGCTCGGCGAGGGCGTGGCCTCCGTCGCGCCGACGCCCAGCGGGCTGGGCGCCACCGAGGCGGCCCTGGTCTCCGGGCTGCTGCTCTACGGGGTGCCGGTGCACACCGCGGTCGCCGGGGTGCTGATCTACCGGCTGGCCACCTTCTGGCTGCCGGTGCTGCCCGGGTACGTGGCCCTGCGCCTGTTGGTCCGGCGACGGGCCATCTGAGGGCGGACGCGTGGATGTCGTGGCCCCGGGTATGCGCGGCGACATGGAGAGCGCCGGACGGATCGTGGTGGTCTCCGCCGACATCGGCGCGGGCCACGACACGGCCGCCGTCGAGCTGACGCGGCGGCTGCGCCGCCGGGGCTTCGTGGTGGACCGGCTGAACTTCCTGGAGGCGCTGCCCCGCCCGGCGCGCTGGGTCGTCCGGGGGGCCTACCGGGGCACCCGGCGCTGGCTGCCGTGGGGTTACGACGCGCTCTTCGCCCTCACCAGCCGGTCGCGGCTGTCCGTTTCGGTGTTCCGCGGGCTGCTCCGGCCGCTCCGGGGCCGGATGCGCCGGTCGATCCCGCCGGACACCCGGGTGGTGGTGACGACCTACCCGTTCGCCAACCAGCTCCTCGGGCCGCTGCGCCGGCACGGGCGGCTGGCTGTCCCGCTCCTCACCTACGTGACCGATTTCGTTCATCCCAGTTGGCTGTGCGAGGGCGTGGACGTCTACTGCGCGGTACGGCCCGCCGAGCTGCAGCCCGCGGACGACGTCGACCTCACGCTGGTCCAGCCGCTCGTGTCGCGGGCCTTCGCCGCCTCGACCGCCGTCGGCCAGCGGCCGGCCCGGCAACGCTCCGGCCTGCCGCCGGACGACCGGCTGGCCCTGACCGTGGCGGACGCCTGGGGAGCGGGGGAGGTGGGGGGCACCAGGGCGGAGGGCGCCGCGGCCGAGCGGGACGATCCGGCGAGCCTGGTCGCCGAGGTGGCGAGCCGGGCCGGGAGCGCCGGAGTGGACGACCGCAGCCACCGGCTGGTCGACTCGGTCGGCGACGCGGTCGCCGTGGTGGCGGCGCTGCTGCAGTCCACCGGCGGTCTCCGGTGAGCGCCCGGCCCGTCGCCTGGGCCGCGGCGGCCGCGTTGCCGGCGGTGCAGGTGGCGCCGGTCGTGACCGCGCTGCCGGCCGTCCGGCGGCGGTTCCTGCCCGGCCTGCACGGGGTGGGTCCGCCGGACCGGGTGGCGCTGACCTTCGACGATGGTCCCGACCCGGAGTCGACCCCGCGGTTCCTGGAGGTGCTGGCCGCGCACGGGGTGCGGGCCACCTTCTTCCTGCTCGGCGTGATGCTCCAGCGAGCCCCCGAGCTCGGCCGGGAGATCGTCGCCGCGGGTCACGAGGTGGCGGTGCACGGGTGGGCGCACCACAACCTGCTGCTGCGCGGGCCGGCGGCGACCGTACGCGACCTGGCGCGCGCCCAGGCGCTGATTGCGGGCGTGACCGGCCGGACGCCCCGCTTCCTGCGCCCGCCGTACGGCGTGCTCACCGGCGCGACCCTGCTGGCGGCGCGCCGACTGCGGCTGGAGCCGGTGCTGTGGAGCTGCTGGGGCCGGGACTGGACCCGTAAGGCCACCGGCGACACCGTGTACGCCACCGTCCGGTCCGGACTCTCCGGCGGAGGCACGATCCTGCTGCACGACTCCTCGTGCTCCGCCGCGCCGGGTGCCTGGCGGGCCGCGCTGGCCGCCCTGCCCCGGTTACTGACGGAGTGCCACCGCCAGGGCTGGACGGTCGGGCCGCTGGGGGCACACCGGGACGGGGCGCGGTGACCCTGGCCACCCCTTCCGGGAATTCGCGCCCGGCTGCGGGCGGCGACGCTGGTAGACAGGGCGAGGTGGGGCGTGGGCGACGAGGGGGCGGCAGCGTCCGCGTGGGGGCGATCGCGGTCGTGCTGGTCGCCGCGCTCGCCGCCTGCCAGCGCCCCGCGCCGCGGCCCACCCCGGCACCCACCCCGTCGCCGACCCCGTCGGCCGGATCACGCGCGCCGGCCGACTTCGTCGACCTCGCCGCTGTAGACCCGGGCATCCGCACCGACATCCGGTACGCCACCGCGCACAACTTCGTCGGCCGGCCGATCACCGGCTATGCCGAACCGCTGTGCCTGCTCACCCGGACGGCTGCCGAGGCGCTGCACCGGGTCCAGGCCGCCGCCCTCGCCGAGGGCCGCAGCCTCAAGGTGTACGACTGCTACCGCCCGCAGCGGGCGGTGGACGACTTCGTCGCCTGGGCGAAGACCCCCGGCGAGCAGCAGATGAAGGCCGAGTTCTATCCCGACGTGCCCAAGACCAGGCTCTTCGCCGACGGCTACATCGGTGCGCCGACCGCGCACAGCCGGGGCAGCACCCTCGACCTGACCCTGGTCCCGGTGCCGACCCCGGACCAGCCGGCGTACGTGCCGGGGCAGCCGCTGCAACCCTGCACCGCGCCCGCGGGGCGCCGCTTCCCGGACAACTCGGTCGACATGGGCACCGGGTTCGACTGCTTCGACCCGCGCGCCCACACCGCCGACGCCCGGATCACCGGTCCGGCGCGGGCCGACCGGGAGCTGCTCAAGCGGCTGATGACCGCGCAGGGCTTCGAGAACTATCCCCGGGAGTGGTGGCACTACCGCTATCGCGCCGAGCCGTACCCGGACACGTACTTCGACTTCCCGGTGGCCCGGTCGTCGCTGCGGTGAGCGCCGCCCCGGCCGGAGGCGGCGCCCAACGCGGCGGTCACAGGATGCCGCGGGCGGCGAACGCGGCGCGGGTCGCGTTCGCGGCCTGGGCGCCGTAGAGCCGCTGCGCGGCGGCCACGGTCGCCACCGCCGCGTCCCGGAAGGTGGTGTCCTTGGCGAAGTCGAACTGCGCGTCCACGATCAGCGTGGTCGCCGTGCGGTCGCCGAGGGCGGTGCGGATGTCCCACAGCGCCCGCGACCAGATCTCCCCGTCGGCGTGCACCTCGCCCCGCAGGTCGGCGGGGTAGACCTTGGTGCCGTCGAGACGGCGCAGGCAGTGCGGGGCGGTCCGGGTGTACGAGACGGAGTCCCAGTCGGCCACGCAGGCCTCCGGCGTCCGGGTCGGCGCCCCGGTGGCCCAACTGGTCACCGCGACCGCCAGGTAGTCGCCGAACGCCTCGCCGATCGCGCCGGACTCGAGCGTGGTGCCGAAGCCGGGCACCTGGCCGTCCTGCACCGAGTGGCCGTACTCGTGGACGATCACCTCGGCGTCCTCGGCGTCGTCCACCCCGCCCTTGCCCAGGGTGATGTTGGCCTTGTCCTCACGGAAGAACGAGTTGTCGCCGCCGTACTGGCCGATGCGCAGCTCGATCTGCCGCTGGTTGACCGGGCGCAGCGTGCTGCCGAAACCGAGCGACTGCAGGTACGCCTGGGCGGTGTTCACCCAGTGGTAGCCCATGACCTGCTCGAACTGGTCGGCGTCGCGGTGCCACGCCGGGAACGCGCCGTCGGCCGCCCGGGCCGGCGTGCCGGTGCTGCTCTTGACCACGACGTACTGCCCGGTCAGCGTGCCGGAACCGTCCAGGTTGGTCAGCAGCACCGACCGGTACGCCCCGGCCAGCGCCGGGTAGTCCGCGTCCTTCTGGTCGGTCAGCGACTGGTCGCCGAGTTGCTGCACGGGGTTCGGGGCGAAGACCGTCGCGGTGGCGGTGTGGCCGTAGGGATCGGCGGCCGCCTGGACGGTCGTGCCGCCGGCAGCGAGCGCCGCGGTGACCGCCGAGGCGACCAGCGCGGAACGTCGGAGGTGGGGGTTCATCCCATGATCCCTTCGGAGGTGGACGGATGGGCTGAGACTAAGCTCGCCCGGTACCACTGCCAACCCTTGACGAGCAGGCCCGCCGCCTGCGCGGAAGGACCCTCGTGGAGACCGAACGGATCGGCCCGCCGCTGCTGGCCGGCGAGCGGGAGACGCTGCGCGCATTCCTCGACTTCCACCGGGCCACCCTGGCCATGAAGTGCGCGGGGCTCACCGACGAGGAGTTGCGCCGGCAGTCCTCGCCGCCGTCGACGCTGTCGCTGCTCGGTCTGGTCCGGCACATGGCCGAGGTGGAGCGCACCTGGTTCCGCCGGGTGATCAACGGCGAGGACATCCCGCTGGTCTGGTCGGAGACCGGCGACTTCCAGGAGGCGTACGACGCGAGCGCCGCCGACCGGTCGGAAGCGTTCGAGGCGTGGCAGCGGGAGGTCGAGCACGCCCGCCGCATCGAGCGGGAGGCGGAGTCCCTCGACGTCACCGCCTACAACGCACGCTGGGCAGAGGAGGTCTCGCTGCGCCTGGTGATGCTGCACATGATGCACGAGTACGCCCGGCACAACGGGCACGCAGACTTCCTCCGCGAGGCCATCGACGGCTCCGTCGGCGTCTGAGCCGCCGCCCGGCAGAGCCTCGGGTCCGACCGAGACGGTGGCTGCGGCTCAGCCGATGACCTCGCGGCGCAGCGGCAGCCAGGCCAGCACGTCCTGGATCTTCGCGTCCCAGTACGCCCAGTCGTGGTCGCCGGGGGAGAACTCCACGGTGACCGGCACCCCACGGCGCCGGGCCGCCTCGACGAAGCGGATGTTGTCCTCGTACAGGAAGTCCTCGGTGCCGCAGGCGACGTAGAGCGCGGGCAGGTCGGAGCCTACGCGCTCCAGTAGCGCCACCGTGTCGTCGTCGGTGCCCGGCACCTCCCGGTCGCCCCACACCGTGTGCCACACCGCCGGGTTGACGGGGCTGGTCGGGTGGTCCCGCCGCCGGGTGACGTCCAGCGCGCCGGAGAGGCTGGCCGCCGCCGCGAACCGGCCGGGGTCGCGCAGCGCCCACTTAATCGCACCGTAGCCGCCCATCGACAGGCCGGCGACGAAGGTGTCCGCCCGGCGGTCGGACAGGCGGAAGAACGAGTGGCAGATCTCGGGCAGTTCCTCGCTGAGGAAGGTCCAGTAGCGGTTGCCGTGCGCCTCGTCGGCGTAGAAGCTCCGCCCGGCCTGCGGCATCACCACGGCCAGCCCGAGCGGTGCCACGTACCGCTCGATCGCGGTGCGCCGGGTCCAGATGGTGTCGTCGTCGCTCAGCCCGTGCAGCAGATAGAGCACCGGCGGGTCACCGACGGCGGCGCTGCCGGCCATGCCGATCTGCGTGGCGGCCCGTTCCGGTAGCAGCACGGTCATCGACGTGCCCATGCCGAGCGCCTCGGAGAAGAAGTTACACCGGATCCGCGCCATGGGCCTGGATCGTACGCGGCGCCGCCGGCCGGCCGCCGGTGCGCGTGTCGCGGCGGCACCCGCCCTCGTCGCGCCAGGCGCTGGCCACTACGTCGGCGCGCTCGAGCCGGTGCAGCGATGTCACCCGGACAGGGGCCGAATCAACCGTTCCTATTGCCGTGGGGCCTCCAGGGGGGACAGGATGACCAAGGCACGCCGGAAACATTCCCGTAACCGCGTGCTGCTGGTCTCTGTCACGAGGAAGTGGGAGTCAGTTCATGAGCGACGTCTCGACGGCGCTGGGTGTGCGCCTCTACCCGGACCTGGTCGAGCGGGGCGGACTCGCCCCCGCGCTCGCCGACACGGCCGCCCAGCACCAGCTCGACCTCGGCCAGGTGAGCGCCCCCGACCACGGGCGGGCCCGGTTCACCTGCGCCGAGCTGACCTCCGACCGCGGCGTCGTCTGCGTCGGGCTCGGCGCCCAGGCCCGCTACTTCATGATCGACCTCCGGGTGTCCGGCGAGGTCCAGGCCCGCGGCGACGCCACCGACCTGCTCCAGGTGGCGCAGGTGGCCGACGCCTGGCGGGCCGGGACCACGCTCGCCGAACTCACCGCGCGGTTCCCCTTCATGGAGGAGATGAGGCGCCACCCGGTCGCCCAGGCCAGCTAGTGCGCCGCCGCCGGCTGCGGCAGCTCTCTAGGCGTACGCGGCTTCGGCTCTGAGAGCATGAAGGAAGCCCGCCCAGCCGGTGTAGGTGTTTTCGGCGAGGTTGTGCGGCACGCTGGTGTGGCGCAGGGTCAGCAGGGTGCCGCCGGCTTGCGCCGACAGGGTCACCTCGACCTGGGAAGAGCCGGGTGGCAGATCGGGCACGTCCGGCGTCGGCTCCCAGCCAAACGTGAAGGCGATCTTCTCGTACGGCCGAAGCTCGGTGAAGTGGCCGCGCACGACGAGTCCGGGGCCGTCGGTGAGCTGGAACGTCAGCTCGCCGCCCGGCATCGGGTCGAGATCGGCCGGGCCGAGCCAGCGGGCCATCCGCGCCGGATCGGTGAAGAAGCGCGAGACCACCTCTGGCGGGGCGTCGATCTGGATGGTGTGCTCGATCATCCTCGGTGTTCCTTCTCCACTTCATGCTTGAGGTGGTCGAGCCGGGCCGCCCACATCCTGTCAAGGAAGCCGGCCGCCTCGGCGAAGCCTTCGGCCCGCAGCCGATAGAGGCGGCGGCTGCCGTCGCGTCGCATGTGGAGCAGGCCGGCGTGGATCAGGACGCGCAGGTGCTGCGAGACGGCTGGTCGGCTGATCATCGGGAACTGCGCGGCGATCTCGCCGGCGGCGACCTCGCGGTCGCGGGTGAGCAGGAGGATGCCGCGGCGGGTGGAGTCGGCCACGGCCGTGAGTACCTCGTCCATCCACCGTCCTTCTGTTAAGCTTGTGCTTACGAGCTTACCTGAGTGCGGAAGGGCGATACCGGTGATCGAGCGGCTTGAACCCCTGGTCGGACGGTGGCGATCGAGCGGCCGCACGGTGGACGGCGTGCAGATCGCCGGCACGGACGCCTACGAGTGGTTTCCGGGTGGCGGGTTCCTGGTGCATCACGTCGACGTGCAGATGGGCGAAGACCGGGTGCAGGTGATCGAGATGATCGGCGACCCGGACCCGACTGACGGCGGCCGGCTGCGGATGCGGGCGTTCGACGACCAGGGCGGATACGGCGAGATGCGGGCAAGTGTCGACGACGCCGGCGTCTGGACGTTCGCCGGGGACACGATGCGCACGACGCTGACCATCGACCCCGACGGCAAGACGATGGCAGCGAAATGGGAGCGCTCGCCCGACGGCGCAACCTGGGTGGACTGGATGGACATGGGGTTCGCCCGCGAAGCGTGAGCGCCGGGACCCTAGCCAGTCGACCGTCACCCGTCCGGGTTAATCGCTTGCCCGCGTTGCGGCGCCGTTGTGCAATCCCACCACTACACCCGCAGAGCGAAGGAGCCACGAGATGCGAGCCGCGTCCATGTCCCACCAGAAGGGAATGACCGCCTACCCGGAGGACATGACGCTGCGTGAAAACCCTCAATCTCGGCATCCTCGCCCATGTCGACGCTGGTAAGACGAGTCTGACGGAACGGCTGCTGCACAGCGCCGGCGTCGTCGACGAACTCGGCAGCGTCGACGACGGCAGCACCCGTACCGACACCCTGACGCTGGAACGGCAGCGCGGCATCACCATCCGCTCCGCCGTCGTCTCCTTCCCCGTCGCCGGGGTCACCGTCAACCTGATCGACACCCCCGGCCACCCGGACTTCATCGCCGAGGTGGAACGCGCCCTCGGCGTGCTCGACGGGGCGGTGCTCGTCGTCTCCGCCGTGGAGGGCGTCCAGGCCCAGACCCGGGTGCTGGCCCGCACCCTGCACCGGCTCGGCATCCCCACCCTGATCTTCGTGAACAAGGTGGACCGGGCCGGCGCCGACCCGGACCGGGTGCTGCGGCAGATCGTCGACCGCCTCACCCCGGACGTGGTCGCCCTCGGCCAGGTCGACGCTCCCGGCACCCCCGCCGCACGATGGGTGCCCGTCCGGCCGGACGACCCCGGCCACACCACCCGGCTGGTCGACCTGCTCACCGCGCACGACGACGCGCTGCTCGCCGCGTACGTTGCCGACGAGCGGGCGGTGACCCCGGCCCGGCTGCGGGCGGCGCTCGCCGCCCAGACCGCGCGGGCCCGGGTGCATCCCGCGTACGCCGGCTCCGCCATCACCGGCGCCGGGGTCGACGACCTGATCGCCGGCCTCGCCGAGCTGCTGCCCGCCGCCGACGGCGACCACCAGGCCCCGCTCTCCGGCACCGTCTTCAAGGTCGAGCGCGGCCCGGCCGGCGAGAAGATCGCGTACGCCGGATCTTCGCCGGGACCGTACGGGTCCGCGACCGGATCCGCTACCGGCGGGACCGCGAAGCCAAGGTGACCGGCCTCGGGGTCTTCGCCGGTGGCGAGGCGACGCCCGCGGACTCGGTCGGCGCCGGCCGGATCGCCCGGCTGCACGGCCTGGCCGATGTCCAGGTCGGTGACCCGCTCGGTACCCCGCCCGACCGCCCGGCCGGCCGCCACCACTTCGCCCCGCCCACCCTGGAGACAGTGGTCCTACCCGTGCGGGCGGCCGACCGACCGGCCCTGCACGCCGCCCTCGCCCAGCTCGCCGAGCAGGACCCGCTGATCAACCTCCGCCAGGACGACCTGCGCCAGGAGATCGCGGTGTCCCTCTACGGCGAGGTGCAGAAGGAGGTCATCCAGGCCACCCTCGCCGACGAGTACGGCGTCCCGGTCAGTTTCCGGGAGACCACCACCGTCTGCGTGGAACAGCTGCTCGGGGTCGGCGCCGCGGTCGAGTGGATCGGCCGGGACCCGAACCCGTTCCTCGGCACCGTCGGGCTTCGGGTGGAGCCCGGCCCGCTCGACAGCGGCGTCGAGTTCCGACTCGGCATCGAACTCGGGTCGATGCCGCTGGCGTTCCTCAAGGCCATCGAGGAGACCGTCCGGGACACCCTGCGGCAGGGGCTGCACGGCTGGCAGGTGATCGACTGCGTGGTCACCCTCACCCACGGCGGCTACTGGGCCCGGCAGAGCCACTCGCACGGCGTGTTCGACAAGAGCATGTCCAGCACTGCGGGCGATTTCCGTAACCTGACGCCACTGGTGCTCATGGCCGCGCTCAGCCGCGCCGGCACCCGCGTCCACGAGCCGGTGCACCGGTTCCGCCTGGACCTGCCGGCCGACATGTTCGGCACGGTCCTGCCGGCGCTGACCGGCCTCGACGCGGTGCCCCGCACCGCCACCCCGCACGGCAGCGGATACCTCGTCGAGGGCGAGGTGCCGGCCGGGCGGGTGCACGCGCTGGAACAACGGCTGCCCGCGCTGACCCGGGGCGAGGGGACCCTCGAATCGGAGTTCGACCACTACCGACCGGTCCGCGGCCCCGCCCCCAGCCGGCCCCGCTGGGACCACGACCCCCTCCACCGCAAGGAGTACCTGCTCGCCGTGGCCCGCCGGGTCACCGCCCGCCCGGAGCGGTGACCCGGCGCGGATACCGGGCCCGCACCGCCTCGATGCAGGTGTCCCGCGAGGTCGGGCCGCCGAACCGGAGTCGGTCGTACCCGGTGAACTGCGGCTCCAGCGCGTCCAGCTCGTCGACCAACGCATGCAGTTGGTCCAGCCAGCCCGCCGACCCCGCGTCCGGCGCGGCCGGCGCCGCCTCGATCGCCGCGCACAGCTCATCCTTGCGCCGGATCTTCCCCGGCGTCACCGAGCGCAGGCACACGTACCGCCCGCTCAGGTAGGCATCCCACTCGGCCGCGCCCTGCGCCGGGTCGGTCCAGTGCCCGACGAACCACTCCGCCACCAGCTCCGTGCCGCCCGCCCGCTCCGCCAGCGCGAACAGGTCGGCCGGCACCATCTCCGCGCCGTCCGAGCGCAGATAGCCCGGCAACGGCAGCCGCCGGTCCAGCATCAACCGGCGTACGTCGTCCGGGTCCCGCCCGCTCGCCGCGCACAGCTCCGTCAGCACCACGAACTGACCGCTGACGTAGACGTCGTCCGCCGCCGTCATCGGGTGCTCCCCGTTGACCTCGCGAAACCGCTTCGCCACCCGACGCCGCAACTCCATTCCGGCCTTCCTTCCTCCGATGCCCGGCGACAGGCTAGGCGCCGCATTCTTCGGTGCCCGCCGAACCGTCTGCAGGAACACGCCGCGATGCCCCGCCGTGCAGCGGAGACCCGGGCACGGCTCAGCTAGGTCCCAGATCCCGGCGAACCCACGCTGTCGGACCCCAGCGGTAGCGTGGGCCCGCCCGGACGTGGGGAGGACGAATCATGGCAAAAGGCCGGGAGAAAGTCAGCGTCACTTGCGCCGACTGTGGCCAAACGCGATCCGTGCGTGCGGCACTCGTCCGCGGCTTCGACGCGTTGGTATGCGCCCGCCACCGCCTCCTCGACCCGCCGGCCTCACTGGTCGTGCCCGACGGCCACCTCGTGGCCGTCACCCCGAACATCGCTGGTTACTTCACCGGCTACACCGTCAGCGAACCGACCCCCGGCCAGGCACGCTCGATCTGGCGCGCCACGGCGCTCGCCGCCGCCGCGACCGGCCGCCCCGCCCCACCGCCGCCACCGGACGACGACGTGTCGGCCTGGCAGCCGGTCATCGACGCACTCACCGCCAAACTCGGCCCTGACGGCTGGGAACTCGCTGACGCCGACTCCGAGCGCGGCCGCCGCGGCCGGGTGTGGACAGTAAAGATCTACACCGACTTCGGCTGGGCCGGATTCCTCGAAGGGTCACCGCGGCAGATCGCCGCAGACCTGGCCACGATCCGCGACGACTACGCCCGACAGACCGCCGCTGCCGGACTGAACTGCCCCCGCTGCGACGCCGACCTGTCCCCAACCGCGCCCGCCAGTCGCTGCGACTGCGGCTCGATCGCCTGGCAGCCGGTCGCCTGGAGGGCCCACGACCCGGTCTCCGTGATTGCCGACGCGCTGGCCTACATCGACGACGTCCCACCGTATGAGGTCGCCGCCGAACAGGTGTTACTCACCTGCCTGCTCGAACCCCACATCGACTGGAAGCTCGGCGAGCAGCGGTGGCCAGCGGTCAATTTCGACGGCATCGCAGAGGCCCTGCGGGTGCTCGTCCCAGACGCGCGCTGGGCGACGATCGGGGAACGGTTGCGCGCCGTGCTGCCGGTCGGTGCCCGCTGGGAGGGCGGCCGAGCCGCGCAACTGCGCCAGGCAGCGAGCGCCCTGGGGTACGAGTTGGTCCGCACCCACCCGATCGACGACCTGCGCATCCCCTGCCTGGTGGCGGGCGACGACACCGCCTGCGGCCTACCGAAATGGTTCGACGTCACCGCTGCCGGCGAAGGCTGGCAGATCCAGATTGACGCTGACGCCGGGCGGCTGCGGCAGCGGTGCGTCGACGACCATCCGGACGTGGACGACGAAGACCTCGGCGAGGCCATCGACCAGGTGCTGGACGACCTCATGCTCTCCGACGGCGACGTCACGTGGGCGGTAGCCACCTATTGGTGGGAAGGCGCCCTCGCGATCGCGCGCCCGATCGACAACCCATGCGACGTCGCGGCGCTGTCCGCAGCACTGCACGAGGGCGTCGAGGCGGTAGCTGCCCTCCACGCCACCGTCACCACCCGCGTCACCGCCTTCTTGCGCGATGCCGACGAAACGCAATGAGCAGCCTGATGTTGAGGGATCTCGATGCCCCGGCTCGCCGACTCGTCGTCCTCACCCTGGCCGGCCTGCGCCGGCACCGGCTGACGGCGGGTGTACGAATATCCATTGCGGTCGGCCCGCCGGCACGCCTACCGTGAGCGGGCAACGTCAACCGGTACCACCACGCAGGGAGCACACCGTGTCGCAGCAGAACCGCACCCAGGCCGAGCGGCCCACGCCGCGTGGCGGTGCCCTGCTGGTCGAACTCGGCCTGGGCCCCTGCCGACGGCAGCGGTGGCAACCAGGGTGGTGGCGCGCCTAGCGCCAGCGCGAAAACCGCGCAGCCGCCCGCCCCACGACCAGGGACCGGGCGGCTTTTTCGTCACCCCGCTCCGAGGGGCGTAGCTCAACGGAAGAGCACCGGATTCCAAACCCGACGGTTGCAGGTTCGAATCCTGTCGCCCCTGCTTCACCCCGTCCCGGCTGCCCGCCGGCGACGTCGCATCTTCTCAACTCCACAGTGGACGAAATGAGTACTGTCCCGGCCCGGCGTCCCTCCCGACGCCGGCCGGGCCTCCGGGACGAGGGAGCTGGCTGACCCGCTCGCCTTGGGCGCGAGAGACACGCGGTTCGATTCCGCGGTCCCGGACTTTCGCGGACGGCAACCCGCCGTCCCGCACGGGCCGTTGGAGCAATTGGCAGCTCACCCGGTTCTCACCCGGGAGGTCACGGGTTCGAGTCCCGTACGGCCTACGCCGGTCCCACCTCCGGGACCACCTCGCGGTTGTAGCGCAGTCAGGCAGCGCGTCACCTTGCCATGGTGAAGATCGCCGGTTCGAATCCGGCCAGCCGCGACCCGCCTAAGTTCACGGGAACTGAAGTTGCTTCAAACGAACTTAGAACCCCTCCAACGCCTGGACCAGCACCTCGCCTTTATGTTCCGGATGAAGTTCAGCAGGCCTAGACCGGAGCGTCGTCAGACGGCGGCCTTTTCGGGCGTCCTGCGTAGTTCCCGGAGGAGTCCAGTCGTCGATGCCGTCGGGCCAGGGTGCGGGGCGTCCCTGGTCATCCCAGAAGCCGGTTTCGACGCCAGCGTCGACCAAGTCAGCGTTGAGGGCCGCCCGTTTGGCTTCGGTCGTGGAAACGGGGCCCAGATGGGCGTCCTTTCTGGGCCAAGGTCGGAGTATTTCTCGATGGGCAGTGTGCGCGAGTTTGGGTCCCGCGCTGGAGGCACCGGCGGGTGGGCGCAAGCATGTCGCTCACCCGCCGGGGCCGCCGGTGATGCTGGGCATGATGGACGGGCCATGATCCTCTGTCGCTGGCGACATCCACGGAGCCTCCGACCGGCTCTTCGGAGACGTACTCGCTTTCGAGAAGTCGTTCGGCGCGGCGAACGCGAGGAGGACGCCGCGCTGCCGGTGAGCTGGCGGCGATCGACTCCTGCGATTCAGCGCACGCGGCGGTAGTGCATGGCCACCACGCCGTTGCGGAGCGGCTCCGCCGAGACCAGCTCGAGCTGGCGCGTGCCGGGCAGCCCGCCCTGGTACAGCGTCGGGCCGTGGCCGGCGATCCTGGGATGGACGAGCAGCTTGTACTCGTCGATCAGGTCCAGCCGGTCGAGCTCGGTCGCGAGCTTGCCGCTTCCGAGGAGGACCCCGGACGGGGTCGCGTCCTTGAGCTTCTGCACGCCCTCGCGCAGATCGCCGGCGATGTGGTAGCTGTTGGTCCACGGGAAGTCCTTGCGCGTCGACGACACCACGTACTTGGGTTTGGCCTCCAGCTTGACCGCCCAATCGCGCATGGCCGGCGGCGCCGCCTCGTCGCCGCGGGCGACGGCCGGCCAGTAGCTCTCCATCATCTCGTAGGTGACGCGACCCCACAGCATGGCTCCGGCTTCGTCCATGAGGCGGGTGAAGAGGGCGTGCGTCTCGTCGTCGGCGATCCCCTCCTGATGGTCGACGCAACCGTCCAGGGTGAGGTTAAGGTTGAAGGTAAGGAGTCCCATGCCCGGCGACTCTAACGCCACTACGGCGTCGCATCAGCGAGCTCGAGTACAACACGCCCCGTCTCGTTGACGTCGTCGGTCTGACGAGCCTGCGCTCGCCTCCTCCATGCGGAGATCATGGCTCGCTCGCTGCCGACTGTTGCACGACCCATGGCGATAAGGCCAAGCACCCACGACCAGGGCGGGTCCTAGACTCACGCGCCATGAAACCCGCCAGAGGGCGCCGGGACCCAAACTTGCGCCCAGTCGGGACCGCTACTCGCGCTCAGAACCACCTGGTCATCCCAGATTTCAGAAATCCTGAAACTTTGTCAAGATCTCCTGCGTCTCGCATGTGGCCGGCGAGGTGCTGGTCAAGGCGTTGGAGGGGTTCTAAGCCCGTCCTGAAGCAACTTGAACCTGGGCGACATCCCACAATCCGACATCCCTCGACCAAGGAGACACGATGGGTTACACCCCACTGGCCGGCACCCGGGCGCCGGTCCGGGTCTGGACCGACCCCTACAGCATCGAGGCGCAGGCGGCCAAGCAGCTGCGCAACATCGGCGCACTGCCCTGGGTACAGGGTGTCGCCGTCATGCCGGACGTGCACTTCGGCAAGGGCGCCACCGTCGGCTCGGTCATCGCGATGCGCCAGGCCGTCTCGCCGGCGGCAGTCGGCGTCGACATCGGCTGCGGCATGTCGGCGGTACGTACCTCGCTCACCGCGGCCGACCTGCCCGACGACCTCGCCCCGCTGCGTGCGGCGATCGAGGCGGCCATCCCGGTCGGCTTCGCCATGCGGGACGACGCGGTCGACCCGCGCCGGGTTCGCGGCCTGGAGCAGGGCGGCTGGGACGACTTCTGGCGGCGCTTCGGCACCCTCGACCGGAAGGTGGCGCAGCTGGAGACCCGGGCCCAGCGCCAGCTGGGCACCCTCGGCGGCGGCAACCACTTCATCGAGGTCTGCCTGGAGCAGGGCGGCCCCGACGACGGCCAGGTCTGGCTGATGCTGCACTCCGGGTCCCGCAACATCGGCAAGGAACTCGCCGAGCGGCACATTTCGGTGGCCCGCGGGCTGCCGCACAACGTCGACCTGCCCGACCGCGACCTCGCGGTGTTCCTCGCCGGCACGCCGGAGATGGACGCCTACCGGCGGGACCTCTGGTGGGCGCAGGAGTACGCGCGCCGCAACCGGGCCGTCATGCTCGCCCTGCTCTGCGGGGTGGTGCGCGACGCGTTTCCGCACGTGACGTTCGGCGAGCCGACCAGCTGTCACCACAACTACGTGGCGGAGGAGACGTACGACGGGGTGGACGTGCTGGTGACCCGCAAGGGCGCCATCCGGGCCGGCAAGGGCGACCTCGGCATCATCCCGGGGTCGATGGGCACCGGCTCGTACATTGTGCGTGGCAAGGGCAACCTGGACGCGTACTGCTCGGCGTCGCACGGCGCCGGGCGCCGGATGTCGCGCGGTCAGGCGAAGCGGACCTACAGCACCGCGGACCTGGCGGCGCAGACGGCCGGTGTGGAGTGCCGCAAGGACGCCGGGGTGGTGGACGAGATCCCCGGCGCGTACAAGGACATCACCCAGGTGATGGCGCAGCAGGAGGACCTGGTCGAGGTGGTGGCGCACCTCAAGCAGGTGGTCTGCGTGAAGGGTTGACCAGACCGGCGTCCCTCGGGGGAGGGCGC
The DNA here is from genome assembly GCF_040642675.1 of Micromonospora sp. NPDC047738. Lineage (NCBI taxonomy): Bacteria > Bacillati > Actinomycetota > Actinomycetes > Micromonosporales > Micromonosporaceae > Micromonospora > Micromonospora sp. NPDC047738. Next base: position 254,573 of record NZ_JBEYSO010000004.1, on the reverse strand, counting down.
CGGTCGCCCGCCCCGGTGGCGCAGCGGAGAGCGCGCCGAACTACGAATTCGGAGGGCCCAGGTTCGAATCCTGGTCGGGGCACGGTACGCCGCTCGGCGGACACCATGCGAGCTGGTGCAAGTCGGCAGCACATCCCTCTCTGGAAGGGAAGGTGGAGGTTCGAGTCCTCCGCTCGCAGCGCACATGGGTTCGAATCCCACCCGGGTCTCGACCTGCCGTCCACTGTGAAAGTGCGCTGCGCCGCCGGCTCAGCGCACCAGCGTCTCCAGCAGCCGGTCCAGCTCCGCCGCCGGGTCGGCGGTGAGGCCGGTGTGCACCGGCCCAGCCTGGATCATCGTGCTGCGCGGCGCGACCAGCCAGCGGAACCGCTCGCCGTGCCGCATCCCCGCCGACGGGCCGGCCCCCACGCAGGTCCGGTCCCACGAGTCCAGCGCCGCCGCGACCTCGGCCAGGTCCACGTCGGGCGCGAGCGCCCGGGCCCGGTCGGCGTCGAGGTGGGTACGCGCGCCGAGGAAGTCGAGGGCCTGGCAGTAGAGGATCACCCCGACGTTGATCTGCTCGCCGCGCTCGATCCGGGGCACCAGCCGGATCACCGCGTACTCGAAGGGCTGCCTCATGCGACGCTCTCCTGCGGCAACCAGTCGGCGGTGCGGGTGAGCCGCCGGGTGAGGTGGTTGGTGTACGCGGCCCGGGCCGCGTCGGCGGAGTCGAAGTCGGGGCCGGTCAGCCATTCGTCGGGGACCAGGGCCAGCACCTCGGTCAGCAGTGGGGGGGTGACCCGTGGTGCCAGGTCGGCGTCCGCCTCGGCGAGCCGGGTGGCGTACGGGGCGAGCACGTGGTCGTCGGCCCGGTACGGCCGGTGCACTGCCGCCTCGGCGCGCGGCCAGTTGTGGTGGAAGTAAAGGCAGGCACCGTGGTCGATCAGCCAGAGCTGCCGGTGCCAGATCAGCAGGTTGGGGTTGCGCCAGCTGCGGTCGACGTTCTCGGTGAACGCGTCGAACCAGAGCACCCGGGAGGCGAGGACCGGGTCGACGGGGTGCGCCATGGGGTCGTAGCCGAGCGCGCCGGGCAGGAAGTCCATCCCCAGGTTGGCGCCGCCGCTGCCGCGCAGCAGTTCCTGCACCTCCTCGTCCGGTTCGGCCCGGCCGATCACCGGGTCGATGTCGAGCACGACCAGGCGGGGCACCGCCAGCCCGAGCCGGCGGGCCAGTTCCCCGCAGATCACCTCGGCGACGAGGGCCTTCGGGCCCTGTCCCGCGCCGCGGAACTTCGCCACGTAGGTGCCGAGGTCGTCGGCCTCGACCACGCCGGGCAGCGAGCCGCCCTCGCGCAGCGGGGTGACGTATCGGATTCCGGTGACCTGGCGGAGCACGAGCCCACCCTAGCGCCGCGGCCTTCGGCGTTCGGCGGGTGTCCGGTGGGACGCGGCACGGTCCACCGTGCGTGATCGCCCGTCCCCGGGCGGTGGGCGGCGACCTGGGTCTCAGGCCGCTAACGCGCCCGCACGGCCCTCGGCTTCGCTACGGTGAGTAGCGTGGCGATCGTGAAGCTGCGCCTGCGGGGCGGGCCGTACGACGGGATGAGCGTGGACTGGGACGTGCCGGATGCGGATGATCCGCCGACGACGTACCAGCTCAAGCTGCACGGACCCCATGAAACGACGGAGACCGTCGAGTATCGCCGAGTGGAGCGGGTGCCGGAGGCCGCGGCCGAGTCGTGGATCTACGAGACGCCTGCGGCCGCCACCGGGTAGGACGAGCTCTACCCGCCGGCGGTCAGGACGACGGGAACCGTCACGACGTTGATCCGGGAACCGTCCCGGGCCGACACCTCGTACACCTCGATGGTGCCTGGTCCGGTGCGGTCGAGCCGGTAGCCGACCCGTACCCGGTAGTCGCCCCGGCAGCCGGAACCGCACGTCGCGGTGGTGAACGCGGTGCCCACCTCCCGGCCGGTGGCGTCCAGGACCCGGGCGCTCACCGTCGCCTCGAAGACGTCGGCGGTCCCGGTCACCGTCACGGGGCTGGTGATTCGGTCGCCGATCGCCGGTCCGGTCACCACGATCGGCGGCAGCAGGTCGGCGAAGTCGCCGCGGGCGCCCGGCGCGGTGTCGTTCGGGGCGAAAGCCACCCGGCGCACGGTGGGGAACTGGGTCAGCGTCCAGACCACCTGGGCCCGGCGTAGCCGGACGCTCGCCGCGTCGTCGCCGTCGAAGCCGGCCGACGGGACCAGTGTGGCCACCCCGCCGGCGATGCGGCTCACCTGCGTGCCGGCCGGGACCAGGGTGGTCATGCCGGTGGCCGTCTCGGCGAGGGACGGGCCGGCGGCCAGTTCGGTGAGTGCCAACCGGGAGGTGGCCGGGGTGGCGGGCAGCGTACGCCGAGTCGGCACGAGCTTGCCGCCTCGGGTGAACCAGAGCTGCAGGGTGACCGTCCCGTCTGGGCTGGGCTCCTCGACGCCGGTCGGGGCGGCGGGCGTCGACGGGCGGGTGGTGGGGGAGACGGTGGCGGGTGTGCGTCCCGCGCCCGTCGGCGTGGTGCCGGCGGTCCGGGAGGCTCCGGCGGGGGCCGGGCCGAGGGTGCCGGTGTTGGCCGGCGCGCAGCCGGCGGTGAGCAGGAGCAGCGCCGTGAGCGGGGCGATCAGGCGTCGCACGAGTCACCTCCTCCGGTGAGGGGCAGTTCGAGGCGGAAACGGGCGCCGTGGCCGATGTCGCTGTGTGCCGTCAGCTGTCCGCCGAGCAGTCGGGTGTTCTCCTGGGCGATGGCCAGGCCGAGGCCGCTGCCGGGTCCGGTGCGGGCCGGGTCGACCTTGTAGAAGCGGTCGAACAGGTGTGGCAGGTGCTCGGCGGGGATGCCGGGGCCCTGGTCGGTGACCTCGACGACGATCGTCTCGCCGGTGTGCCGTACCTCGGCCCGGACCTCGCCGCCGCCGTGCTCGACCGCGTTGGACACCAGGTTGGCCAGCACCCGTTCCAGCCGGCGCGGGTCGGTGCCGGTGGGGGGTGCCTCCCCGGCGACGGTCACCCGGTCTGTCCAGCCCCGCGCGTCGACGATCCCGCGGAGCACCGCGACGGTGTCCACCGGCCGGATCGACACGGGTTCCCGGCCGCCGTCGAGGCGGGAGATCTCCATCAGTTCCTCGACGAGCCGGCGGAGCCGGACCACGTCGGTGACGAGGAGTTCGGCGGCGCGCCGGGCGTCGGCGGGGAGCGCGTCGAGCTGGTCGGCGAGCAGCGACGCCGCGGCCACCAGGGCGGTGACCGGGGTACGCAGTTCGTGCGCCACGTCGGCGGTGAACCGCCGCTCCCGGGTCTGGGCCCGGGATAGCGCCTCGATCTTCGACTCCAGCGCCTCGGCCATCTCGTTGAACGACGCGGCCCACGCGGAGAACTCGTCGCGGCCGCGTACCGGCAGCCGGGTGTCCAGCAGCCCTTCGGCCACGGCGCGGGCGGCCCGGCTGGCCCGGCCCACCGGTTCCAGGGTGCGCCGGGCGAGGGTGTTGCCGACTGCGGCGGCGAGCAGCACCACCGCGATCCAGCCGACCGCCAGCGCGGTGCGGAGTTGGTTGAGGCCGTCGGCGAGGTCGTCCTCGACGGTCACCACGTACAGCTCGGCGGTGGAGCCGGGGATCCGGCCGCCAACCACGAGCAGGTGCGGCCGGGCGCTGCCGGGGGAGCGTTGGAAGCCGAGTTGCCCGGCGGCGACCGCGTCCCGCAGGGCCGGGCCGGGCGTCGGCGCGTACCGGGGGTTCGACGCCTGGGTGTCGCCGGCGACCAGCAGCACGTGCCGTCCGTTCTGCTCGAAGCTGGCCAGCAGGTCCGCCCGGCGGGTGTCGGTCAGCGGCAGGAACTGGGCGGCGAGGACGAGCTGGTAGCGGGCGTCGGCGGCGGCGCGTTGCAGCGAGCCGTCGAACCGGGCCTGCCGCAGCATCAGGTACGACCCGCCGGCGAGCGCGCCGGCGGAGACCCCGGCGACGAGCACGAACGCGATGACGAGCCGGCGCCGTAAGCGCCCGGGGGTGACCCTGCCCGCCGTCATCGCCCGTCACCCCGTCGACAGTTTGTAGCCAGCGCCGCGGACCGTCCTGATCAGCGTCGGGGCGCCGGGGTCGTCCTCCACCTTGGCGCGCAGCCGTTGCACCGCCACGTCCACGAGCCGGGAGTCACCGAGGTAGCTGTGCCCCCACACCCGGTCGAGCAGCAGTTCGCGGGTGAACACCTGCCCGGGCCGGCGGGCCAGCTCCAGCAGCAGCCGGAACTCGGTCGCGGTGAGGGTCAGTTCGCGGCCGGCCTTGCGGGCCACAAACCGGGCCGGGTCGATCTCCAGCGGCCCGGCCGTCACCGTGGTGTCGGTGACCGGGGCGACGGTGCGGCGCAGCACGGCGCGAACCCGGGCGACCAGTTCCGGGAGGTCGAACGGTTTGCGCAGGTAGTCGTCGGCGCCGCATTCCAGCCCGACCACCACGTCGATGGTGTCGGTGCGGGCGGTGAGCATCAGGATCGGCACCTGGCTGGTCCGCCGGATCTCCCGGCAGACCTCGAAGCCGTCGAGGCCGGGGAGCATCACGTCGAGCACGATCAGGTCCGCCGGCCGGGCCCGCCACGCGGCGAGGGCCGCCCGTCCGTCCGCTGCGGTCTCCACCCGGAATCCGGCCCGCCGCAGACCGAGGGCGGTGACCTCCCGGATGGAGGCATCGTCCTCGACGACCAGCACGCGGCCCTCCATGGCCACCGAGGGTAGCCGGGTGCGACGTTGTGGGGTGCTGGCGCAACGGTCGGTGATGGGGACCCGGTCGGCCCCCATCACCGCCGACGGGCTCAGGCCTGCCACCGGTGGGCCACGTCGAGGACGATCCGGCTGTGCGTACCGGGGCCGTCGAGCACGAAGACCCGGTACGGCAGCCGGGCGCGGACGCCCACGGCGAAGGTGGTGTAGCCCTCGAAGCTGCCGCCGAAGACCACGTCCCGCAGGGTTCGGTAGCCGAGCGGGTTCGCGGCGTGCTCACCGGTGCGGTACGGCACGGTGGCCACGCGGTTCCCGTCGTACGCCGGGGCCCGCAGCGAAACCCGCAGCAGCGCGCCACCCGCGGTGTACGGGGACAGCGCCAGCCCCTGCCCCTCGGTGTAGGTCTCCCCGTACGCGACCGACCAGCCGTCGGCCGGGCCGGCGAACTCGAAGACCACCCGGTCCCAGCAGCCGTGCTGGCCGGTGCGGACCTCGACCAGCGGGGCGGTGCTCAGCTTGCCGCCCGCCTTGGCCGTGCTGCCCCAGGTGATGCCGCAGTACGGCGTGGCCGCCGCGGCGCCGCCGACGCCGGCGACCAGCCCGCCGAGCACGACGACCAGGGCCAGAAGTGCACTCCTGAGTCTCATCGCTGTCCTCCTGTCGATGCCCGGGACGAGCACCGGACCGTCTCCGGTGGTCCCGTGCGCTCGACGGTCGACCCGCCGTGCCACGGTGGCTTCGCAGCGGCGTAACCACCAGGTAACAGCGCCGGCCGCCTGACCAGGGCGGGCCGTGCGGTTCCTGCGCTACGCCCGGACCAGCTCCGCCGAGGCGTTACTGGCCGGGGCCGGGCCGGCCGGGCAGACCGGTCGCGCAGAATGAGTTGATGTCCGCGCGTACCCCATCGGTGTCCTGCGTCTTCGTCTGCCACGACCGCGCCGGCCGGCTGCTGCTCGCCCGGCGCGGTGCCGGTGCCCGCGACGAGCCGGGCACCTGGGACACCGGCGCTGGCGCGCTCGAGTTCGGTGAGACGTTCGAGGCGGCCGTCACCCGCGAGGTCGGCGAGGAGTACGCCACGTCACCGCTGGCGATCACCCTGCTCGGGGTGCGCAACGTGCTGCGCGACGACCCGCGCTCGCACTGGGTGGCGGTGGTCTTCGCGGTCCTGGTGGACCCGGCCACGGTCGCCATCGGCGAGCCGCACAAGTTCGACCGGCTCGGCTGGTACACCCGCGACGCGCTGCCCACGCCGCTGCACTCGCAGCTCGCGCCCACCCTGGCGCTGCTGCCGGACCCCCTGACCTGACCTCGGGCGTCCAGGGTGGCCGCATGCCGGTCACCCGACGTCGACTGCTCCAGGCCCTCGGCGCCACCGCCGGCCTCGCCGGCTCCGGCGCGGGCGGCGTGGCTCTGCTCGACTCCGAGGTGCTGCCGGGTCGATCGGTGCTCAACCGCGCGCTGGGCCGCTCCACCGCCGCCGGCCCAGCTGACTGCACCCGCTGATCACGGCTTCGGGCAGGTCGGGTCGGCGTAGATGGTGAGATAGATGAGAGCCGGTGCGACGACGGACCACTGCGGGGATGCCGGCCGGTCCGCCGTGCTCGGTCGGACGTCCATGCGCTGTGCCGCCTGGGACCGGATGAGCAGCCGGCTGGGTACACCCCGGACCTCTCGGCAATAGGTGAGGGTCGACTCGCCGGGCACGTATGGCGGGACGTCGAGGTCCACCACGGGACGCCATCCGTCGCCGCTGGCCACGGGGTCGAAGGTGCGGTGCAGCGTCGCGTCGTCGTTGTCGCGCTCGGGCCGCCAGGTCAGGGTGACCGAGGTGTTCGACACGTCCTCCTTGTTCAGCTGGCGGCACCCTGTGCTGCGGACGACGTCGCCGCCGCGCTGGGCGCCCTCCGGCCGCACGGCGAGGACCGGGTCGTCCGCGTACGCGTCGAGCAGTTCGTCCTCGTCGTTCGGGACCGTGCAGCCCGGCACTCGGGCCCCGCCGGTCACGTCCGCCCACTCACACCCGCTCAGCGCCACCGTCAGCAGCATCACGACCGGCCAGAACCCCCGAGGTCTCATCGATCCAGGTTAGAGCCCTCAGGGTTGTCCGGCGGTCCCCTGGAGTACCGCCGCGGGCGCCGTCCTCCGGCGACGGCGCCCGCGGTGGAGGAGAATGCTCAGACCCGCTGTCGTTGCTGGCAGGGGACGCAGTGGCGGGCCCATGGCAGGATCTCCAGCCGGGCGACCGGAATCTCACCGCCGCAGCTCTCGCAGCTGCCGTAGCTGCCCTCCGCCATGCGCTTCAGCGCCGCCGCGGTGTCCGCAATGCCCTGACGCGCGGTGTCCATGAGCCCGCGCAGGGTGTCGGGGTCGTAACCACCGTGGTTGGGCTCCCGAGCGTGTGCGGTGAGCGCGGTGAGTTGACCGGTGTGCTCCTCGAACTGCCGCTCGAGAATGTCGCGCAGAGACTTCGCGCGGTCGCTCAGCGTGTCGGTCATGGCGTCGGTACCTTTCACTGGACGCACTGGCCAGGGACCAGCGCGAGGTTGGGGAGGGTGGGCGGACCAGGCTCAGTCCGCGGCCGGATGGCGGGCCGCAGCCGCCGCGGCCAGGCTCGCGCCGGTCAGCGCGGCCGTGCGGGGTCCCGCGGCGCGGTGCACCGGGATCCCGGTCAGCGCGGCGAGGCGGTCTCTCAGGTTGGGCCGGGTGGCGCCGTCCCCGACGATGACCATCCCGCGGGACAGCGCGGTGGCGGCCGACGGCACGGCCTTCGTACCCAGAGTCAGCTCCCGCACGAGGCGGGCGAGCGTGTCGGCGAGCATCTCGACCGTGGTGCCGTGGGCGAGGTCGCCGGTGCCGAGGTTCAGCCGCCGGCCGGCGACGACCTGGCTGTCCCGCAGGACCGCGACTTCGGTGAGCTGGGCGCCGATGTCGGCGACGAGCAGTGCGCCGGCGCCGGCTCCGGCGCCGATGGCGGCCGCACGCACGGTGTCGATGAACAGCAGCCGCGCGGGCGCGAACACCGCGTCGAGGACCCGCCGGGTGGTGTCGTGGTCGGCGGCGGTCGCGAGCAAGGGGCGACAGGCGACGATCAGCGGCCGGGCCGGCACCGTGACGTGGTGCTGTCGCAGCAGCTGGGTCAGCGCGGTGGCGCAGCCGGGACCGTCGACGATCTGGCCCCGCCGCACCAGCGGCCGGATCCGCCGGTCGCCGACCAGAGTGGTGAGCGTCGCGTGGCTGCCCACCCGGATGCGCAGCTGCCCGCTGCCGAGGTCGACGGCGATGGGGCTGGGGCGGGTGGTGGCGGGCCCGACGATGCCGCTGAGCACGGATCCGGCGCCAACGGTGTCCGGCTGGCGACCGGTGGGGGCTTGGACGACAGGCATGCCGACCTCTTTTTCAACGGTGGATGTGACGATGCCGCCGCCCGGCGTGGGCAGCGGCGGGAAAGCCAACGGAAGGGGCTGACCTCAGCGGTCGCGGCGGGTCGCGGCGATCAGCCGCTGACCGTGCCCGGAATCCCCAGCGCCCCCGCTCGGCGGAGCGCGGATCGGCGGCGGGGACGGCAGCGCCAGGGTGTCGCGGCGCCGTCGCGGCGGCCGGGAGACGTCGGCGGGGCAGCCGAGGCTCGACCGGCAGGCACGAATGGCAGCGCCACCATGCTGGTCGTCATCACCCACCTCCTCGCCGGTCAGGACCTGTCGGACCTCCAGCGTCGGCCGGAAGCGGCGGACTGACATGGCCTACGGCCGGCCAACATCCAGCGGCTTGCTTGCCGGCCACCGGCGAGGTACCGCCGGTGGCCGCGCAACCGATGCGCCAGTCGGCGAGTGTCGCGCCCGGAGCGGGTGGCGGGGTCCGCCCGCCGCCGCAGGCCCGCAACCGGGCGACACCGGCGGTGTGTTCCGGAGGGCTATGGTGACCGCATGCCACCCCACCGGCACCGGTCCGACGTCGCCCAGCGCAGCGCCTTGGCGATGCTCGTGCTGGTCGCTGTGCTCACCGCGTTCCGGCACGCCCGCCCGGCTGTGGGCCTGTGCATCGTGGTCAGGCTGGCGAAGGCGATCCCGGGATGCGTGCCCGCCTGGTCGGCCGACCGGGCGCCGCCGGGCCGGCTCGCCGTCAGCTGACGCCACCCGAACCTCACCCGCAGTCCCGGCCCGTACCCCCGCCCCTCGGCGGCGCGGCCACGCCGCGCGCCCCGCTCGTCGGCGTCGGCCGGCCACGGGATCGCGGTCACCCCCACCAGCCCTTCCCAGTACGGAGCACCCCATGAAGATCGAACGTACGCCGTTGCCGGGCATCGGAGTGCGGCACACATTCACGACCGAGCAGGGTCGCCGAATCGGTGTGGTCGAGTACCGGGGGCAGGATCGCCGGGACGTCATCCACGACGACCTGAACGATCCGGACAGCACCTGCGGCTTCCGCCTCACCCGCTCCGAGGCGGTGGCGCTGGCCGGCCTGCTGGGCCTGCTGGAGGTGGTCGAGGTGGCCGCCGGCGGCGACCGGTGCGGGTGAGGCCGCCGGCTACGCGGCGGGGCCGGGCAGCGGGTGACGTGGCCAGTCCAGCGCCCGCGCGCCGTACACGGCGGCCTGCAGGGTGAACCGGTCGCTGGGGTCGTTCGGGTCGTACCCGCTGAGCGTCCTGATCCGGCTCAGCCGGTAGGTGACCGTGCGGACCGACACGTGCAGCCGGCGGGCGGCCTCGGTGGCGACGCCGCCGGTGGCGAAGTACGCGTTGAGGGTGTCCAGCAACGGCTGGGCGCCACCGCGGGCGTGCCGCAGCGGGCTGAGCACCGCCTGCACCAGATCGACGATGGCCGGCTGGTCACGCAGCAGGACACGGTAGATGAGCAGGTCGTGGGCGTCGATGACGGGCGTGTCGGCGTTCAGCCGCTGCGCCATCGTCAGCGCCTCCCGGGCCTCCTCGTAGGAACGGGCGATGCCGTACAGGCCGGGGTGCGGGCGGCCGACCGCCACCTGCCACGGGCCGCCGCGCGGCAGCCGGTCGAGCTCGGCGTGCATCAGCCGCCCGAGGTCGCCGACCGCGCCCCGTCCGCGGCCACCCCGGTCGGGGGCCACCGCGTCGGCGGGGGCGATCACCACCAGCAGCCCCTCCTTGGTGGCCACCAGCACGTCACGGTCCCCGAGACGATCGAAGATGACCGCCTCCAGGGCACTGATCGCCGCGTCGGTGTCCGGCAGGCGCCGGCTCGGTGCGGCCAGCGCCACCTGGTGCACCCGGGCCAGGTCCAACCCGAACGGCTCGGCCCGCTCCACCAGGCCGCCCAGGTCGGAGTCGCCGCGCAGCAGGTCGTCCACGAGTTCCCGGCGCAGCGTCTCCTCCCGCCGGACCAGCTCCCGGCGGGCCGCGGCGTAGCCCTCGGCCAGGGTCGCCACCGCGCTGTCGACGACGTGCAGCACAGCCTCGGCGGACGCGCGTACCCCCGTGCTGTCGGTGGGCGTCGTCAGCTGCGGCAGCTGCTGCCACAGCCGGCGGGCCGCCGACAGGTACAGCTGGACCGCGCGCCCGGCCGACACGCCCTGCTCGGCGGCGCGCCGCCCGAGCACACCGACGGCGTCGAGCTCGGCCCGCCGTGGCCGGCGCCCGGTCACCGCGGCCTCCGCGAGCAGCCACAGGTAGTCGCCGAGCAGGTCCACGGGCACCCCACCGGCGTCGGCGCTGGCGGCCCGGGCCACCGCCGCCAGGCACGCGTCCCGGTCGGTCTCGACCGCGGGGCCCTGGCCGGACCGCCGGACGCCACCGGTCATCGCCGCCGCTCCTCCTGGCACGTTGCCGGTTCCCCACCGATCCGGACCCGGCCAGCTTAGCGAGGGGACGGCGGCGATCGCCGGAGCCGGCTTTGCCGGGCATAGCGCTTCCGGTCCGGGGTATGCGCGCGCGGCAGACTCGAGCGGGCCCGCGGCGGCCCGGGGCGACCCGACGGCGTGGTCAGGGGCAGATGTCGCGAGATGTGGTGGAGCTGCGCATACACGGGGTCACCGGGGTGCGGGCGGAGGAGTTGCTGGACCACCCGGTGGTGGTCCGGGTCGCCGGTGACCGCAACGCCGGCTTCTACCGCCCGCGCCCGGGCTTCGGCGACACGTCCGGGCCGGGCGGGGTGGTCATCGAGGCGTACCAGTGGCGGAACCTGACCGTGAGCACGGTGGCCCGGACGCTGTCGCTGATCTTCCTGCTGCCCTTCATGTTCAGCAACCTGGCGGCGTGGCTGCGGCCCCCGGGCGGCAACGGCGACACGGTGAAGGCCCTCTGCCGCGTGCTGGGCGCCACCATCACCGCCATCTTCGTGCTGTCGATCATTGGCGTCACCCTGGACCTTGTCGGCTGGCAGTGCGTGCAGTACCGGCCGTGCACCGCCGGGCGGGGGTACCTGGCCTGGCTCGACGAGTTACCGATCGGGCCGCGAATGGTCGTCCTCGCCGTGTTCCCGGCCGCCACCATCCGCGTCATCTGGTGGGTCGGTAAGCGCTCCGCGCGCTCCTACGAGGCGTTCCGGTCCAGCTACGGCAGCTCGGGCGCCCCGCCCGGGGACCGGCTCGACGCGCCCGGCTTCTGGAGCGGGGAGACCGTCGTCGGGCGGCTCCGGTCGATCCACGTGGCGATCGCCTACGGCACGCTCGACGTCAGCGCCCTCTTCGCCCTCATCACCCTGGACCACCGGCCGGTCGGCATGGCGCTGCTCGCTGCGGCGGCGCTGCTCGTGGCCGCCTGCGTGGTGCTGCTCTGCCTGCCCACGTTGAGCGCTCCGCACACCGGCTGGGACTGGACCAGGGTGGTCATCCGGCCGCTGCGGGTGGCGGTCATCGCGATCACCGTCCTCACCGCCGGGTACGCCCTCCTGCCGCGTCCTCCCGTACCCCGCGGAGGGGCGCTGCCCGGTTTCGCCCTCAGCGTCAATCTGGTGATCCTCGGACAGGCCGCGCTGCTGCTGGCGCTCGCGGTGATCACCGTGTGGCAGCAGCGGGCGGCCCCGCCCTCGGCCCGGGCGTTCTTCCGGGGCCTGGGGGCCCCGGTGTTCGGCGCGGTCGCGGCCGGTCTCGCGGCCACCATGACGGCGGGACTCGTCTACCGGGTGGCCGACATCCTCGACCGGGGTGACATCCCAGGTCCCGGGCATCCCCCGCCGCCCGGCTCCCCGCCGTTGGACCCGCCGATCGCCTACCGGTGGGAGGCGCTGGGTGCTCTGTTCACCGTGCTGCTGGTCACCGTGGTGGGCCTGTACGCGGGCCGGTTCAGCCGGCGCCGGCGGGACCGGCTGGCGGAGCGGATCAGCCGGGAGGACTTTCCCGATGCGCCCCCGCAGGCCGCCGGGCAGGTGCAGATGGTGCGTCGCGCGATCAGCCGGTCACGCCTCGCCGAGCAGTTCAGCCCGCTGCTCATTGTGTACTTCGTGCTTTCCCTGCTCAGCCTCGTGTTCACCGCGCTTGACCTGATCGAGATCGGGCCGACCCAGCTGGCGCAAAAGGTCAGCGGCAACCAGGGGACGTTCGTGGGGCTCGCGGCCTATCTCACCGACGCGGGGACGATCTCGCTCGGTCTGATCATCATCGGGCTCGTGCTGATCGGCCTCCTGGCGTACGTCTCGCCGGAGGTCCGGCGGGCGGCCGGGGTGCTGTGGGACCTGGGTACCTTCTTCCCCCGGACGACGCATCCGTTCGCGCCGCCCTGTTATGCCGAGCGGGCGGTGCCGGAGCTCGCCAGGCGGGTGAGCGCCCTGACCCGGGAGCACAAGGTGGTGCTGTCCGGGCACAGCCACGGCTCCGCGCTGGCGGCGGCGGCCATCCTGCAACTGCCGCCGGAGACCCTGCACCGGGTCGCCCTGCTCACCTACGGCTCACCGCTGCGCCGGCTCTACGGCCACCTGATGCCGGCCTACTTCGGCGCGGACGTCCTGCAGGAGGTCGGCGAACGGGTCGGGTGGCGGTGGCGCAACCTCTGGCGCAACACCGACCCGATCAGCGGGGCCATCTTCTCCACGCACCACCCGGGCCAGGCACCCGCCGTCGGCGGGCCGGCCGGGCAGGTGGACGTGCGCCTGCGCGACCCGCGCGCGGTCACCGTCCCACCCATGGACACCGTCCCGCCGCCGATCGAGGCACACTGGCCGTACCACACCGACCCGCGTTACACGGACGTCGTCATCGAACTCGCCGACTACCTCGACCGGGAGGAGCGCCTCTAGCGGCTGCCGGCCGGTCAGGGCCGGTCTGCCGTAGGACCGCGTCCACCGACGCGCCGGCAACCCGATACACTGCGGCCACCGCGGCGATCGGCAGGGATGCGGGAACAGCGGGGCCGGGCAGTGCCGCCGCCGCGCCGGCTCGCCGCCGGTCACCGTACCCGTCTGGCGGCCCGCTCCCGCACCAGCGTGAACAGCTCCTCGTGCTCGTCCAGGCTCCGTTCGGCCGCGAAGAGCTTCCGCGCCTCGCGGGCCTTCGTCTCCCGCCAGTCGGGCGGGGTGGCCGCCAGCTCCAGGATCGCCCGGTGCAGCGCCACAGGGTCCCGGGGCGGCACCAGCGTGCCGAACTGCGTTGCCAGCACGGGATAACGCCCGCCGGGCAGGTCGGTGGTCACCGACGGCACGCCGCACATCATCGCCTCGGCCTGCACGATGCCGAACGACTCCGCCACGGATGGCAGCGCGAACACGTCGATCGAGGCGTAGAAGTCGGCGATCTCCTGGCCGCGCAGCTCGCCGAGGAGCTCGATGCGGCTGTCCGCCCCAATCTCCGCGCGGATGTCCGCCAGGTTGTCGCCGCCCATCACGGTCCGGTAGTTGCCGCCGATGAGCAGCCGGGCGTCGGGGTCGGCGATCCGCCGGAAGGCCCGGACGAGGTAGGGGATCCCCTTGTCCTCGACGATGCGGCCCAGGAAGCCGACGTGCAGCCCGTTCGTTCGGCGGTAGTGTGGCCGGCCGCCGCGATGGTCGAGGCACGGCGCGGGAATGGGGCGGAACTCCCGTTTCTCCACGAGCGGCCAGAATTTCGACGCGTGGGCCTGGTCCTCGCTGTTGGTGACCACGGCCGCGGAGCGGCGCAGCGCGGCCCGGGACGTGACGTCGGACGCGGCGACCGCGATCCGGTTGAGCAGGCCGGGCGGCAGGTAGAGGTCGATGTGCAGCATGCTGACGATCGGGGTGGGCCGGGCGAGCCGGGCCAGCAGCGCCGCCTCGGCCATCGGCAGGTTGAGGTAGAGCAGGTCCGACCGGCGGGCGATCCGGGCCGCCTCGATCGGGTAGGCCGGGCTGATCTGCGCCCGGGTGATCTGGCCGAGCACGGGCGACCGGTAGACCTCCACCCCGTTGAGGGTCTCGCGGCGCGGGGTGGACCGGTCGTGCTGGCTGGCCACCACCGCCACCCGCCAGCCGCGTGCCGCCATCCCCTCGGCGACGGTACGGGCCGTGTGGGTCACCCCGCTCATGTACGGGGTGTAGTAGGTCAGGGCGACGGTGAGGTCGTACCGCTGGTCCGGGTGGTTCATCGACACGACGTCCTTTCTCGACAGTCTTGGAGCGACACGACGACGAGCTGCCCGCTGTGGTCCGACAGGCCGCCCGCCGGCACCATCCGGTAGCGGTGCACGTCGACGTCGGCAGTCGTGAACACCCAGTCGAGCCGCCAGAGCGGCAGCCCGTAGCGGGCCCACGAGGTCGGATAGAGCGAGTCGAGTGCGGGGGTGGCGTCGACCAGCCGGTCCGGCAGCGTACGCAGCTGCCGCATGGCCGGCGAGGTGTTGAGGTCGCCGGCCAGCACGACCGGGTGCGGGTTGTCGGCGACGTCGGCGGCCACCGCCAGGTAGTTGGCCTCCCGCAGGTCCTGGCGGGCCAGGCCGTCCTCGGCGGTGCCGCCGCCGCGCGTGGGCAGCCCGACGACCGGTACGTAGAGGTGGGCGTTGTAGAAGGAGAGCACACTGCCGAACACCAGCAGGTCCGTGCGCAGTGTCTTGACCGTGTGGTAGTCGGGCAGCCGGGAGTCGGCCGGCGGGAGGGCGGGCCAATGCCGGGCCAGCCAGGGGCGCAGGTCGACCGGGCGGTCCAGGACGATCGGGAAGCGGGACAGCGTCACGAGCTCCCCGGAGACGGCGACGTGGAAGCCGGGGAACTCCCGGCGTACCCGCTCCGGGTCGGCCACCGGCAGCGGGGACCAGTCTTGCCCGTCGAGGTAAAGGTGCTCCTGCAGAAGGTAGACGTCGGCGGCCTGGGCTCGCAGGAAGCGGTAGAAGCGGTCCGGATCGCGGATCGGTTCGCCCCGGGGACCGGTCCGGACCAGCTGATCCCAGTACCAGGTGTTCCAGGAGAAGACGGTGATCGCGTCCGCCGGTGCCGGCGGGGGCCGGTGCCACAGGGCGGCGATGTTCACCCCCGCGCACGGCCAGCCAAGCACGAGCGCCGCGACGGCCGGCATCGCGCCGACCCGCCGCGCCGGTCGGGCCAGCGGCAGCGCGGCGAGCAGCAGGACCGGGACGGCGAGGAAAAGCAGCGGTGGCGCCAGGTCCGGCAGGTTCCACCACCAGACCCGGCCGGACAGGCCCCGGTGCGCCGCCACGAACACCAGCCACGACCCGGACGCGCCCAGCATCACCCAGGTGATCCACCGCCGTCGCCGCGACCCGGGAGCGCCCCCGCCCTCGGCCGTACGCGTCGGAGCCTCGACGGCGCCGGAGTTGTGCACCACCTCCGGCGGGGTGCCATCGGCCACCGCCGACCGGTCGGCCGTCACCACTGCCCCCGCGCGGCGAGCAGGAGCCCGCCGGACAGGGCGGCCCACAGGATGGTGTTGGCCACCAGGGCGGGGTCACGGACGAGCACCCGGACCGGGTGCCCGCCGGCGTTGTGCACCAGCACGAGTTGCAGGTAGCGGAACAGCCCGAAGACGGCCATCGGGGTCAGCAGGACCACCGCGGTCGATGCGTAGGCGCCAAGCGGCGCCTCGTCCCGTAGGTAGAGCAGGTAGCTGCCGGCCGTGAGGGTGGCGGAGAGCTGCATGAGTTGGTCGGCGAGGGCGACGGTGTAGCCGCGCAGGGCGGGCCGGTGGTCGGCGCCGGTGCTGTGCAGTTCCTGGCGGCGTTTGCCGAGGGTGAGCAGCAGGCACAGGGTGAACACGGCGGTGAGCAGCCAGCCGGGGATCGCGGCCCCGGTGGCGAGGTAGCCGTGGACGAGCCGGAGCACGAAGCCGGTGGCGACGAGGAAGACGTCCAGCAGCGGCACGTGCTTGAGGCCCAGCGAGTAGGCGACGTTGAGCAGGAGATACCCGGCTATCGGCCACACGGTGGCCGCCGGTTGGAGGGTGAGCACGCCGACGAGCAGCACCGCCAGGGCGGAGGCGAACAGGACGGCGGTCCGCGGGGAGAGCCGTCCGGAGGCGAGCGGACGGTGCCACCGGTCCGGGTTGTGGGCGTCGCGGCGCCGGTCGACGAGGTCGTTGAGGACGTAGACGAGCACGGACGCGAGGGTGAACGCGACGACCGCCCCAACCAGGTTGACCAGCGCGCCGCGGTTCCAGGACAGCGGGTCGAGCAACGGTAGGCAGATGACCAGGACGTTCTTCGGCCACTGCCCGGGGCGGGCCAGCCGCAGCAGGGTGCCGGCCAGCGTGCCGACCCGGCTGGCGTCGGTGGACTGCGGGCCGGCGGTCCGGACCGCAGGGCTGGTGTGAAGGGCCGGGTTCATCAGAAGAACACCTTCGCGACGCGGAGCGCGCCCTGCGACCACGGTTCGCGGCTGGTGCGGCCGGCCTGGTGGGCCTCGCCGCGGGACCGCTGGGCCTGCCACCACCGGAACGTGCGCAGGAGGGCGTCCTGGTTGGAGTGCCGGGGGGTGAACCCGAGCCGTTGCCGTGCCTTGTCGGTGCTGACGTAGGAGTCGGCGAGGAGTTTGTGCAGGAGCCGGTCGTAGACGGGGGACAGCCGAGCGCGGCCGAGCAACTGGAGGGCGAGCAGGGCGGGCTGGGCCGGGACGGAGATGACCCGCCGGCCGTGGCCGGCGGCGTCGAGGACCGACTGGAAGTCCTCGCGTAGGGTGCCGAACCGGGTGGCGGCCACGTTGAAGGTGTCGTTGGCCCGTTCCGGGTCGGCCCGCAGGGCGATGAGCACGCACTCGGTGAGGTCCTCGACGGCGCACATCTGGATGCGGACGTCGCCCCGGCCGAGGATGGGGAAGTGGCGCCCCTCGTGCGCCCACTCGAACAGCATGGCGAAAAGGCCCATGCGCCCGGGGCCCAGGAACGTCTTCGGCCGCAGCATCGGTACGCAGAGTCCGCGCTCACGGAACTCCTCGGCGACCTGTTCCGCGGCGGCCTTGGCCCGGCCGTAGCTGTCCACCGGCTCGCGGGGGTGGGTTTCGGGGGTGGGCACCACCGGGGGCAGCCCGTACACGGCGGTCGTCGAGATGTGCACCACTCGGGGCACGTCCGCGTCCCGGGCGGCGGCCAGCACGCTGCGGGTGCCGTCCACGATCACCGAGTGGATCTCGTCCGGCGCGTAGCTGGGCAGCGCGGCGGCGCAGTGCACGACCGCGCCGGCCCCGGCGAAGGCGGCCGTCATGGCGACCCGGTCCCGCACGTCGGCCACCGTGGCGTCCAGCCCGGCCTCGACCGGGGCGCGCAGGTCCACCCCGTGCACGGGTACGCCCTCGTCGCGCAACCGGCGGACGACGAAGCCGCCGAGCATGCCGCTTGCTCCGGTCACCACGATCCGGCGGCCGTCGCCTACCACGCGGCACCGACCTTCTCCCGGACGAACCCGGTGAGCAGTCGGCGCAGCCCGAGCGCCAGCGTGGCGTCCAGCGCCCGCAGGAAGTGCTCCAGGTCGGTCGGTTCGACCATCAGGGTGGGGGCGACCATGAGCGGGTTCTCGACGTTCGGGCTGTAGTAGGTCATGATCTTGTGTTCGCGGTAGAGGTGCGCGATCACCGACAGGGTGATCAGCTTCGTGCCGAACTGGGGGTCGTGGGTGAACCCGGGCACCAGCTTGCCGGCCAGTTCGAGCAGCTTCGGGCCGCTGTTGAGGAACACGCCGTACAGTGATCCCACCCCCGCGACCCGGTCCACCGCGTCCGGATGATTCGCGCGGACGCGCTCCAGGCCCGGGCCGAGGATCGCCTCCACCTGCCGGGCCCGGCCGGGGAAGTCCTCGTCCACCACCACGTTCACCGCCTCGATGGCGGTGGCGGTCTCCTCCCCGAACCCGTAGTAGGTGGTGCTGTGCAGGATCACGTCGGAGAGCCGGTCGTACGCCTTGCGGAACAACCGCTCCCGCGCCGTGTACCCGGAGATCGACGCCTTGCCGCCGCCCAGCGATTTCGAATAGGTGAGGATGTCGGGCAGCAGGCCGTCGTGGCGCATGAAGTAGAACAGGCTGCCGGTCTTGCCCCAGCCGGTGTAGACCTCATCGAAGATCAACACGATGTCCTCGTCGGTGCACAGTTGCCGCAGCTCGCGCAGCGCCGACTCGGACCAGCAGCGCAGGCTCGATGCGCTGAACGGCTCCACCATCAGCGCGTACACGTCGCAACCGCCGTCCGGCCGGCGGGTGGCCTCCACCGCCGCTCGCACCGCCGCCACGTCGCCGTACGGGTACACCACCGCGTTGGGCAGGCCCGGAAACCGGAAGTGGTTCTCCGCCGACCCGGTCAGGCTGCCCGCCCCGAGCGTCTTGCCGTGGAAGCTGATGTCGGCCCGCAGAATGGTCCCGCGCCGGCCACCGTGGTACTTGTACGCCATCTTGATGGCGCCCTCGTTCGCCTCCGCACCCGAGTTGGGGAAGTAGGAGATCGACAGGTCTCCGGGCAGCAGTTCGGCCACGTTGTGGCTCAGCGCCGCCAGGTACGGCGAGAAGAATGCCTTGTGCACCTCCATCCGCCGCTGCTCGGCGAACCGGGCCCGCGCCGCGAGAACGCGCGGGTGGTTGTGGCCGTGGTTGAGCACGCCGACGCCGCCGGAGAGGTCCAGCACCCGGCTGCCGTCGCGCATGTGGACCCAGGCGCCCTCTGCCCGGTCCACCAGCTCCCGACCGAAGCCGAAGGTCGTCATCAAGGACACCTGCGACCGGCTGACGTACCGGCGGTAGAGATCATGCACCTCCCGCGTCGTCAGCTGTTCGCACTCCTCAAGCCCGATCAACCTGCGCATCACCGCTCATCTCCCTCACGAACGCCGCATCCGATGCGGACGACCTTCGATGGACCACCTCCACCGCCCCCAGCGCGGCCCCGCCGAGCACCACCTCGCCCACCGTGGTCACCAACCGGCTCGCCACGGCCACCGCCACCGCCGAGGGCACCGGCAGCACCAGTGCCAGGGCTCCGGAGAGCACGGCCTCGCGCACCCCGAGCCCGTCCGGTACGACGACGGCCAGCACGCCGACGACGGTCGCCAGTCCGAACGCCCCGACGCACAGCGGCAGCGCGCGCCCGGGGGCGGCTCCCATCGCCACCGCCAGCAGCCACAAATGCAGGCCGCTGACCAGCCACGAGAGGGTCTGCCACGCCACCGCTACCCGTACCGCCCGGCCGGACACCGCCGCCGCCGGCTCGGGCCGGCGCAGCAGCCGTAGCACCAGGCGGGTGACGTGGCCGAGCACGTCCGGCCAGCACACCACCACCAGCACCGGCAGGGCAGGCAGCACCAGCCACACCGCCCGGCCGCCGAGCACCTGTGCGCCGGTGAGCAGCCCGACGGTCAGCCCGGTCGAGTGCACCAGGAGCATGCTGAGCGTCCCCGCCACCAGCGTCCGGGACAGCGTCACCCCGTTGGCCGTGGCCACCTTGACGGCGGCGACCACGCCCGGCACCTTGCCGGGGACGTACTTGGCGAGGAACCCGACGAAGAAGATTCGTACGACGCGCGTCAGGCTGACCGGCGGACCGAGTTCCAGCAGGACGGTCCGCCAGGAGAGCATTCCCAGCAACGGCCCCACCGTCGCCGCCAGCAGGGCGGCGGCCAGCAGCAGGCCGATCTGGACGCCGTCGCGCCGGCTCAGCAGGACGGCCACGACCGACCAGTCCTGGTCGGCCAACGCCCGCCCGACGGCGACTGTGACGACCAGGCCGAACACCGCCGTGACCAGCCGCCACAGCCGGGGCCGCCACCGCCTCCCGGATCGCTCGGCGGCGGGTTCCGGGCCGAGCGGGGGGTCCAGGATCATCGCCGCGCCCCCGCCCCCGCCCCCGCCCCCGCCCCCGCCCCCGCCCCCGCCCCCGCCCCCGCCTCCGCCGGGCGCGACCGCGCCCCGCGGGTCCGCTCCCGCAGCAGCAGGTACGCGGCCCGCGGCACTCCGGCGGCGAGCCCGGCGACGAGCGTGGCGTGGGCCAGCAGGTGCATCCCGGCCGCGAACACGGTGAACCGGGGCCCCCGCAACCGGTAGGCGAACCGTAAAAACCCGTGGTTGGCCGCGACGACGACCACGCCGAACGCCGGCCAGGTCAGCGGCAGCCAGGGCACGGCCACGGTCAACGGCACCGTCAACAACGCCAGCCCCGACGCGACCAGGGTGATCCGCGCGGACCAGTCGAGGTGCCGGAACCGGTCCGGTGACATCATCCCCACCCGGACGCCCGTCGCACCGGCCCGCTGCCGCCGCCACGTCCGCACCATCAGCAGGGGCTTTGTGGCGGCCCGCACGAACTGCTCGCGCAGCAGCGGAAGCAGCCGGTCGACGTCGTCGTGCCGGGTGACCACGGTATCGGTCGCCACCAGCCGGTACCGGTCGGGCGGCCGGGTGCCGAACTCGTCGTCCTCGCCGTCGCGTAGCCGCTCGTCGAACCCGCCGGCCTCGGTGAACACCGCGCGGGGGAGGAGAGCCGCGGCCAGCAGCGCCCCGGTGTCTCGTCCGACGCTGCGTTTGCGCCAGTGGTGTTCGAAGGCGACGCGGTATGCCTCGATGGGGCCGTCGTCGTAGAGGGGGTGGGGGGCGTAGATGCCTTGGACCATGCCGGCGTGGGGGGTGGTGTGGAGGGTGTGGATGGCGTTGGCGATGGCGTCGGGGGCGAGGGCGGTGTCGGAGTCGACGAAGAAGAGGAGGGGGGCGGTGCTGGCGGCTGCGCCGGTGTTGCGGGCGGCGGCTGGTCCTTGGTTGGTGGGGGTGTGGATGAGGGTGCAGGGGAAGTCGCGGGCGATGGTGGGGGAGTTGTCGGTGCTGTGGTCGTCGACGACGATGACTTCGGTGGGTTGGTGGGTTTGGGCGTAGATGGATTCGAGGCAGGCGCGCAGGGTCTTGGCCTTGTTGAAGTTCGGCACGATCACCGCGACCGCGTCGGGCCCGGTCACCGCGCCCACCCCCGGGCCAGGACGTAGGCGACCCGCAGGGCGCCCACCCCGGTGCCGACCACCGCCAGGGCGTAGAACAGCGTGTGCATGCCCGTCGCGTACGCGGCGAAGCCGGCGCCGCGCAGCCGGTAGGTGAAGCGGAGGAAGTCGTGGCTCATCGCGGTGGACGCCACCAGCAGGGCGAGCCACAGCGGCAGCAGCCACGGCAGGACGAGCAGGAACGGCAGCGTCAGCAGGCTCAGCCCGGACAGCACCAGCCCCGTCGGCGACACCGCGTTCACCCGCATCCCGGTGCCGGCGTTGCGGCGCCGTCCGGCACGGAGCATGACCAGCGGGGTGGCGGTCGCGAAGCTGAACTGCTCCCGCACGAACGGTAGGAAGCGATCCACGTCGTCGTGCCGGGTCACCACCGTGTCGGTGACCACCAGCCGGTACCGGTCGGGCATCCGGGTGCCGAACTCGGCGTCCTCCCCGGTGCGTAGCCGCTCGTCGAACCCACCGACCTCGGTGAACACCGTACGGGGGATCAGGCTGGCCGCGAAGAGCGTCGCCGCCCGGGCCCGTCCGACGCTGCGTTTGCGCCAGTGGTGTTCGAAGGCGACGCGGTATGCCTCGATGGGGCCGTCGTCGTAGAGGGGGTGGGGGGCGTAGATGCCTTGGACCATGCCGGCGTGGGGGGTGGTGTGGAGGGTGTGGATGGCGTTGGCGATGGCGTCGGGGGCGAGGGCGGTGTCGGAGTCGACGAAGAAGAGGAGGGGGGCGGTGCTGGCGGCTGCGCCGGTGTTGCGGGCGGCGGCTGGTCCTTGGTTGGTGGGGGTGTGGATGAGGGTGCAGGGGAAGTCGCGGGCGATGGTGGGGGAGTTGTCGGTGCTGTGGTCGTCGACGACGATGACTTCGGTGGGTTGGTGGGTTTGGGCGTAGATGGATTCGAGGCAGGCGCGCAGGGTCTTGGCCTTGTTGAAGTTCGGCACGATCACCGCGACCGCGTCGGGCGCCCGCATCAGCGCCTCCCGCCAACCGTCGCATGGCCCGGCCGCTCCGGGTCGGTGCGGCGCAGCCACGCCACGGCCAGGACCAGCAGCCCCGCGCCGGTGAGGGTGTAGAGCAGCTCGACCGGCGCCACCCAGGCCCGTTCCGGGACCGGCGCCCAGCCGACGACGTACGCGACCCACCACGGCAGCGGCAGGGCGAACACGAGCCACAGGCCACCGACGAGCAGCCGCGCGCGGCGAGGCCGGTGCCAGGTACGCGCGGCCAGCAGCGCCAGCAGCGGCACGCACCAGACCCAGTGGGCGTACCAGGTGACCGGCGAGATGAGCAGGCCCGTCACCGCGCACGCCAGGATCCCGGTCAGTTCCTCGCCCCGCCGGCTCGCCCACACCGCGACGGTCAACCCCACCACGCCCACCATGACGCTCGCCGGTAGCCAGGCAGGCTGTGTGGGCCCCGGCAGGAGGGTCAGCACGGCACCCCGGACGGAGCTGCCGAACGCCTCCTCGCCCGGCGGTCTGGTCCGCGAACTGTCCAGGAAGGCGCCGCCCCAGTAGGTGGCGGAGGCGGCGGGCAGGAGCAGGAAGCCGATCGCCGCGGTGCCGAGGAAGCTGGCCAGGGCGGTCACGCCGGCCCGGGTGCGGCCGGTCAGCAGGAGGTAGCCGACGAAGACGAGCGGCGTCAGCTTGATCCCGGCGGCGACCCCGAGCAGGATCCCCTGGTGCCGTCCCGTGATCAGCAGCAGGTCGACCAGGACCAGCGCCAGCAGGATGGTGTTGACGTTGCCCAGCAGCAGCGTTCCCGCGATCGGTGAGAGCGGCAGCACGGCCAGGGTGCCGACCGCCAGCAGGGTCGGCCGCCGCCGGTCCCCGACGGGGGTGAGGTGGGCGACCAGGAGCCACACCACGGCCGGCACGGCGAGTGCCGACAGCACAGTCCAGCCCCAGAACCCGGCCGTCGGGCTGAGCCAGGCCAGCGGAGTCAGGGCCAGCGCGGCGAACGGCGGGTAGACGAACCCGTATCCGGCGCGGCTGACCTCGTACGGCGAACGGCGCGCGAGGATCGCCTCGGCGGCGTCCCGGTAGACCGCCAGGTCGCCACCGGGCGACCAGGCGCTCCCGGTCCGCGCCGCGACCCAGTGCACGACCGCGATGGCCGCGACCGTCGTGCCGACGGTGGCCAGGAGTACGGTGCCCGCGACCGTGGCCCGCGCGGAGCACGTGCGATCCCGGAGGAGAACGGTCACCGGGGGACCTCGACCGAGGGGGTGGCCCGCCAAGTGGCGCGGCGCAGCAGTCGCTCTGCCGTCCCGATCGCCGCTCCGGCCGCCGAGGTGAGCTGGTAGAGCAGGTGGACCGCGGCGAACCGCAGTCCGAAGCGGAATCCCCGGCTGGCAACCACCCGGCGGTAGGTGTCTGCCTCCAGCGCGCTGGCCACGGCGACGAGCACCAGCGGCACCGCCACGCCGCCGGGCCAGCCGACCAGCGGTACGGGCAGCGTGAGCGCGGCGGCAAGGACCAGGCCGCTGGCCAGCACGCGTGACGCGGCGCCGCCGAGCACCTCGCCGCGCCGCACCTCGGCCGCGCTGGCGCGGGCCCGCAGGAACACCTTCGGGAGCAGCACCCGCAGGGTGGTGTCGTGGTCGTGGACGCCGGCGATCGCGGCGGTGCTGTGCACGTCGTAGCGCTGGCGGATCCGGTGCCCGTACTCCGGCGCCTCGGTGTGCCGCAGGTCGGGATTGAACGGTCCGATCTCGCGGAACACCTCGGCACGCATCGCGCACAGGGCCGTGTGCAGCCCTTCCATGGGGCCTTCCCGGGCCAGCCACCAGTGGTACATCTGCAGGGCCCGGTACTCGGCGACGAGGTTGTCGGACAGCAGCGACTCCGGTCGCAGTACCCCGCAGATCGCACCCAGCCGCGGCGTGGACCGCAGCTTCGCGACCGCCGCGGCGACACTTCCCGGTTCGAGTGCGACGTCCGCGTCGAGGAAGAACAGGATCTCGCCGCGAGCCCGCTCGGCGCCCAGATTCCGGGCGGCCCCGGGGCCGCTGTTGGTCGGCAGGCGCAGGACGGTGGCACCGGCCGACTCGGCCACGCCGGCGGAGCCGTCGCTGCTCGCGTCGTCGACCACGATGATCTCAATGGCCGGATACGTCTGCTGCCGCACCGACCGTACGCACAACTCGACCGTGCGCGCCCGGTTGTAGCAGGGTATGACGACTGAGACCAGCGGGTTCACTGCGTCTCTCCTTCACGCGTCAGGCGGCCCATGTGCCGGCCGTCCCGGCACATTTCCTTGCCCCCCGTGAACAATTGCGTCAGGTGTTGCCGCAAGCTTTCGATGGCGAGCGTAAGAAGCGTCCTTGCCTCTTTCCCCGTGCTCGCAGGTCGGGCGAATGGATAGCCGTGGGGCCATCCATCAAGCGATGACCGCCTATATCTTGCGGGCGGGTGGAGAGTCCGTCAAGGACTTGACGGACATCGATTGAACTTGCCGGATGAATGTCGGACGCTCGGGTGGAATGCCCGAAAGATTGGTTGTGCGGCAAAGATGCTCATCGATGTACTCGATAACGGTCAATATGGGCGCATTGGGGTCGGGTGCGCGTATCCCGATCGTCGGGATCATCGGTCTGACCTGCTGTTTCGTGTGCTCCGAGGTCGGCTCGGCGTCGGCGGGCGCGGCGGGGCGTGTCGCCGGGGCGCTGCGCCGCGCCGAGGTCGGTCGTTGGGTTTCCGGACGGTCGATGGTCGGCAGTCCCGGATGAATCAGCGTGGAGCGTGAAGGATCGGGAGGTGTCGAACGCTGCGCGTGGAGGGATTCGATCGGCTGCCGATTTCTTTTCTTCGGCGGCGGTACCTGGCGCCTCGACCCGGGCTGGGCCGATGGTGCGGAAAACGGTTTCAGGAGCCTGGGAATTTTGGTCGGCGAACGCGGCTGGCTGGTGTTTCGTCCCGACCGGACGCAATCACGACCGCCGGCGGCGGCGGAACCTGCGAACTGCTGCCGGGCGGCGAAGTCGCGCCGTCGTGCGCACGAGGTCGACCTGTGCCCGGCTGCGGCGTGTCCACCTGCGCGGCGGACCAGCCCCCGGCTGCGTCCACTGGCGAATATCGTCCGGCCCGACCGATCCGGGTTCGGTGTCGAGAAGGGGCTCAAGGTCGGGTCGTGCCCGGACTCCGGCCAGAGTCGCATTCGTATTTCGCCTCGCCGGCCGTGCTCACGTAGCTGGGTGCCGAAATTCCAGGAATGAGGTGATTTTGTTCGTATAAGCGACCCGGGATTGTTTGGCGGCTAACGTGGCGACTGTCGGATCGGGAGAGAGAGGGCGACAGTGACCAGCCATGACATGCCTGCGGCGGCAGACAGCCGAAGGACAACCTGATGCGCCGGTCTCCGGCGCTGCGCGCCGCCGTCCTGACCCTGGTGCTGGCGGTGCTGGTCGGCGGCGTCTATCTGATCAGCCGGTCCCTGCTGCCGCACGCGTCATCGTCGGCCGAAGCGCCGTCCGCCACCGAATCGCCCGTTCCCACCGGTGTCCAGCTGACCACCGGCACGGCGCAGGTGGCGCTGACCTTCAATGACGGGCCCGATCCCACCTGGACACCGCTCGTCCTGAAGACACTGCGCCAGTACCACGTCAAGGCGACGTTCTGCCTGCTGGGCAAGAACGCGGCGGCGTATCCGGCACTCGTGCGGGCCATCGTGGCCGACGGTCACACCTTGTGCAACCACACCTGGAACGAGGATCTCGACCTCGGCAGCCGGCCACGTCTGGACATTGAGGGCAATCTGCTCCGGACCAGCCAGGCCATCCACGCCGCCGCACCGCAGGCCCCGATCAAGTACTTCCGGCAGCCGGGCGGGAACTGGACCCCACAGCTTGTCGACGTCGCCGAGGACCTGGGCATGACCGGTCTGCACTGGGCGGTGGACCCCCGCGACTGGGAGGAACCGGCAGCAGCCGCCATCATCGCCACCGTCACAGAGGGCACCAGGGCCGGCTCCATCGTGCTCCTGCACGACGGCGGCGGCGACCGGCAGAACACCGCCACCGCCCTCGCGACGTTCCTGCCCGACCTGCTGAGCCGCTTCCAGCTCGAGGCGTTGCCCGTCGACGCACCTGGGGCCGGCCAGTCCAGGTTGCCGTCACCATCTCGGCAACCAGGCGGGCGACCGCAGGGTGCCGCCGCCGGATCAGCCAAGGGCAGCTGACCGCCACCCGGCTACCCCGTGCGGCAGCGGGGTCTGGTTATGGGGTGACCAGCTCCGCCGGGCGTCGCCAGATGGCCTCCCACTGCGTCCACTGCCCGGTGCCGGGGGTGTCCCGCTCGGTGCGCTGCGGCCGGGCCGGAAGTACCGGTGTCCACCCCGCGAAGAGCTGGTCCAGCTCCGCCGCACTGAAGAAGTGGATTTCCAGCCCGCGCTTCGGCCCCGCCGTGTAGCGCACGGTGAATCCGCCGTCGGGTGCCCGCTCGACCACGTCGTGCGCCGGCCACACGTCCGTGCCGACCGCGTTGACGCGTACGCAGATCAAACCGCCCGCAGCGACCCGCCGCTGTGCCGCGCGGACCTGCCGGTGTGCCTGCCCGCGGTCGCCGTGCTGGAAGACCTGGATGCCGATCACCAACGGCCAGGTCGCCCCGGGCGGCAACGAGTCCAGGTCGCCGTGGCGCAGCCGCCCGGCCCGGTCCGGTCGCCGGTCGGCGAGCTGGCACACCGCCTCGGCGGAGATGTCCAGGCCGAGCAGGTCGAGCCCGCCGTCCACCAACGGCAGCAGATTGCGGCCGTTGCCGCAGCCGACGTAGAGCCCGTCGGTCGCGCCCTTTCGACGGGCGGCGGCCAGGATGTCGGCGACGAACGCGACCGGCGGTTCGTCCTGGTACCTGCCGCGCCGGTACTCCTCGTCCCAGGCCTGGGCGGCGGACCGGGTTGCGCTCATCCGGCAACTCGGTCGGAGCGCGGGGAGCCGGTGGTGGGGCGGGCACGCAGGTGCAGGCGTTCGCCCTGCCGGCCGAAGAGGCTGAGGAACTCGACCGGTTCGGCGTCGGCGGCTCCGAACCAGTGCGGTACGCGGGTGTCGAACTCGGCCGCCTCGCCGGGGGAGAGCACCAGGTCGTGGTCGCCGAGGACGAGCCGCAGCCGCCCGTTGAGGACGTAGAGCCATTCGTAGCCCTCGTGGGTCTGCGGGTCGGGTTCGTTCCGCCGGCCGTTGGCGGGGATCACCAGCTTGTACGCCTGGATGCCGCCGGCCCGGCGGGTCAGCGGCAGCATGGTCATGCCGTGGCGGGTGACCGGGCGCAGGTGGATGCGCGGGTCTCCGGTGGGCGGGGCGCCGACGAGTTCGTCGAGCGTGACGTCGTGGGCCCGGGCCAGGGGGAGCAGGAGTTCCAGGGTGGGCCGGCGGGTGCCGGACTCCAGCCGGGACAGGGTGCTCACCGAGATGCCGGTGGCGGCCGACAGTTCGGCGAGCGTGGTGTCGCGCTGCCGCCGCAGCGCGCGCAGCCGGGGGCCGACCGCGTCGAGCGCCTGGTCGAGGTCATCGTCCATGCCATCAGCTTGCCATAACAGCAACAAAGCTTGCCACTTTCGCAGGCGGCCCGGATGGTTGCCCTGGGAGGTGGTCAGGATGACCGAGCAGCTCAGGGAGAGCTATGACGTGGTGGTGATCGGCGGGGGTGCCGCGGGGTTGAGCGGGGCGCTGATGCTGGCCCGGGCACGCCGATCGGTACTGGTGATCGACTCGGGTGCCCCGCGCAACGCCCCGGCCGACGGGGTGCACGGGCTGCTGGCCCGCGACGGGATGTCCCCGGCCGAGCTGCTGGAGCGCGGCCGGGCGGAGGTCCGTGACTACGGCGGCCAGGTGGTGCCCGGCGAGGTCGGCGCCGCGACGCGCGCGGACGACGGGTTCGGGGTGGCGCTGACCGACGGCCGGGCCGTCCGGGCGCGCCGGTTGCTGGTGGCCACCGGGCTGGTGGACGAGCTGCCGGAGCTGCCGGGACTGCGGGCCCGGTGGGGCCGGGACGTGATCCACTGCCCGTACTGCCACGGCTGGGAGGTCCGGGACCGGGCGATCGGGGTGCTGGCCACCGGGCCGCTGTCGGTGCACCAGGCGTTGCTGTTCCGCCAGTGGAGCGCCGATGTCACGTTCTTCCCCCACACCATGCCGCCGCCCACGGATGAGCAGGCGGAGCAGTTGGCCGCCCGCGGCGTCCGTGTGGTGGCCGGCGAGGTGGCGTCCCTGGAGGTCATCCAGGACCGTCTCGTGGGCGTGCGCCTCGGCGACGGCCGGCTGGTCCACCGCGACGCCCTGGTGGTCGCGCCGCGGATGGTGGCCCGGGCCGGGTTCCTGGCGGCGCTCGGGCTGCGGCCGGCGGCGCACCCCGCCGGGGTCGGGGAGCACATCCCGGCCGACGCGACCGGCCGTACCGAGGTGTCCGGAGTGTGGGTCGCGGGCAACGTCACCGACCCGGCCGCCCAGGTCGGCGCCGCCGCTGCGGCCGGCGCGGGCGCGGGCGCCCAGATCAACGCCGATCTGGTGGCCGAGGAGACCCGGCAGGCGGTCGCCGCCCACCGGGATCCGTTCTCGGCCCGGTCCGAGGCACGGATCACCGAGCTGGTGGCGGGCGACCGCCGCCACGGCCTGTGAAGGCGCGACGGGCGGGGGTGAGCTGGGCTGCACCGGCCACGGTCAGCTCAGCTCAGCGAACCGCTGCAGGATGATGACGACGAACGCGACGAGCAGCGGTGCGGCCACCATGTCGAGGGTCCGGAGGACCTCCAGCCGCGCCGGTCGCGCGGCGAGCTGCGCCACGATTCGGGCGATGAGCGCCACCACGAGCAGGGTGAGCACGGTCACCTGGACGGGCCCGGAACGTGCCACGCTGAGGACGATGTCAGTCATGCCGGCTCCATCCGTCGCCTCCGGTGGTGGTGCAGCACGTCCCGGGCCAGCTCGATCAGGGCGGCCAGCGACGCGATTACGGTGAGGGTGACGATCCCGAGCAGCGGCGACCACAGGTGCAGCTGGAGCATCCCCTGCGCGACCAGGACGCCGAGGGCGAGGCTGAGCGCGACGCCGACGACGAACCGGGTGAGGCCGTCCGGGATCCGGATCAGCCTCGCGCAGGCCAGCCCCGGCGCCACGGCGAGGTAGGCGAGGACGCTGACGGTCCGCAGGATGCCCGGCACGTCCCAGAGGACGAGGGCGAGCACGGCGTCACCGGCGACCAGCGTCACCAACGCTGACCACGGGACACCCGACGGGAGGTCCGTCAGCGAGGGCGGGGCCGGCTGGCTCGGAGAACCTGGACTGGCATCGATGCCGGGATCGGCGATCTGGGTCACCGGCCGCCCCCTTCGCTGCTGCCGAGGACGTAGACCCTCGCCTCGGGATTCTGGTAGACGAGCCGGAACCGTCCTGAGTCGACGACCTGGCGTTCCAGGTCCTCGCCCCAGCCTCGCGGCTTGCCCAGGAACGACTGCGCGAAAACGAACTGGCCCTTCGTCATGACCAGGTAGGCGCCCTTCGGGTTGGCCCGCATCTCCTCCTCGATGGCGGGCACCGTTGTCGGCCCGAGATCCTGGCCGAGGGGTCGGTACTGGTACCGTTCGACGCCCTTCGCCCGCCAGGGGACGTTCGAGGTCACCGAGACGAACGTGGCGTCCGCCGGGGCGTGCGCGTAGAGCCATTCCACGGCCCGGTGGTCACCCGGGCGGACCTGCTCGAAGGCGTCGTTGCCGCATCGGGCGACGAAGAACGCGCCGATGAGGACGGCGCTCAGCGCGCCCGCCGCGAGGGCCGCGGGGACGCGACGCCGCGCCGGCCACGCCGGGACCAGCAGCGCGGCCAGCAGGATCGCCATGAACGGCAGGGCGAAGGCGTATACCCGGAGGAAGATCTCCCCGCCGTAGCTCTGCATCCCCAGCAGGAGGAACGGTGCACCGGAGAGCGCCAGCAGGCCCAGGACAGCCTGGCCCCGGCGCATTCGTCGCCACGCGCCGATGGCCGCCAGCCCCCAGACCGCCATCGCGAGAAGGACCCGCAGCAGCACCACCATCTGGTGCCCCGCGTCGCCGCGTACCCGTTGGACCGCCCCGTCGTTGATGGTGCCGCCGACATTGCCGAAGGAGCCGAACATGTCGTCCAGGTGCCCCACCCAGTACGCGACGGCGCCGTAGCTGATGTAGGCAATCAGCATGACGGCCAGCAGGACCGGCAGCGTACGGAGCGTGCAACGGCGGACCAGCACCAGCGCACCGACACTGACCACGATCGCGATCGGGGTGAGCTGGTGGCTCACCGTGCTGGCCGCGAAGATCACGAGGACCACCGCGACCAGCCCGACCAGCGACGCCGGGCTGGCCCGATCGCCCCCCGGTTCGAGCAGCAGCGGCCGCGGCGGGATCCGGAGCAGGCGTCGCAGCAACGCCGTCGGGCTCCGCCAGGTCCGCTCGCCCTGCCGGCTGTCGTGCGGGACCGGGCGGAACCAGCGGAGCAGCACCATCAGCAGGACCAGGTAGAAGAGGTAGTTCATCGCCTGGGGGCCGAAGTAGTCCTGCCCCACCCAGTTGGCGGGGAAGAACAGCCAGAGGGCGAGCCACGCCGTCCGCGCGTCCGTCGACAGCAACCGGGCGAGCCGGAACACCGCGACGCCGTAGAGCAGGTTGAACACCACCGGCGCCCAGGCGAGCAGCGGCATGGCGTCCGGCAGCCCGCCCAGCCGCGTCGCCATGGCCGTCAGCGCGAAGAATCCGGGCCAGCTGAAGCGGGCGTCCATCTCCGGCAGGGTCTCCCCGGTACGGGCGATGTAGTCGGCGAAGCCGACGTGCAGCCAACCCGAGATCACCCGCGGCAGGGGCTCGATGATCGGCGCCGCGCCGAAGAGCAGGATGACGAGCACCACCACGTGCGCGGCGAGCAGGGCATCGGAAGCCGGGCGGGGGCGGAAGACGCCGCGGAGGAAGCTCGCGGTCAGCAGCGCCAGTGCGACGTACAGTTCGGGGCGGAGCGCGGTGACCAGGCCGAGCGACCCGATGTCGGCGGCGTCCCCCCGCTGCAGGGCCCAGACCCCGAGCGCGAGCGCCACCGTCGGTGCAGCCCACTCGGCACCGGCGAGCAGGCCGTGTCGGATCCGCCGGCCGGCTGAGGCCGGGGCGGCCAGCAGGGCCGCGGCGCCGCTCACGACGCGGCCCGCAGCAGCCGCACCAGCGACGGCAGCACGGCCGCCGCCACCACGAGCTGTCCGGCGAGATAGGCGACGCCGACCCCGGCGACCCCGATCTCCGCCATCGCGACCACCGCCAGCGAGACGACCAGGACACTCGTGGATGCGTGCACGGCGATGATGCGCCCCACCCGGCGCTGCACCCGCGACGCCGCGACGAAGACGGTCAGCAGCAACTTGGGCAGCACCGCGACGGCGAAGAGCCGCAGGGTGTCCGAGCCGGGCTCGGCGTAGTCGCTGCCGAACAGGGCCAGCAGCAGCGGCGCCGACGCGCAGAGCAGGACGACCGCCGGTACGAAGAGGAGCAGGCCCCGGCGCAGCACCTGCCGCGCGTACGCCGCGAGCCGCGATTCGTCGGCGGCGGCCTCCACGGTCAGCGAGGTGCCGAAGTGGTACGCCACCAGCTCCAGCGAGCCGCCGAGCAGCCAGGCCACGTAGAAGACGCCGTTGGCCTCCGCGCCCAACCGGGCGGTCACGAGCAGCGGCAGAGCATTCGTACCGGCCTGCATGAACAGGTATCCGACGTAGTCCAGCGCCACGAACCGGGCGAGACCCCGACGGCCCGGCAGCGCCGATTCGGTGCGCAGTGCCCGCTGTCGGGGCAGCAGCCGGCGGAAGACCAGCATGTTGACGGGGATGAGCGCCGCGACGACCGCCAGGTTCCACGAGACGAAGATGCCCAGGCTCGGCACGACGCCGGCGAACAGCACCAGCAGCCCGATCTTGGCGAGCCCGAAGGCGGTGTTCTCGATCGGGACCCAGACGACACCGCGCAGGGCGGTCAGCACGCTGTCCTGCAGGGTGAAGACGCCCCAGCAGGCGACGGCGACGGCGAACGCCACGGCGAACAGGGGGGTGCGGTGCAGGAAATCGAGCCGGTCGGTGACCAGGGGAGCGAGCAGCAGGAAACCGCCGCTCAGGGCGAGCGCCGCGAGACAGGTGACCGCGTACGCGTACCCGACGAGCCGGCCGCTCTGCCCCGCCGCGGCCGGCAGGAAGCGGGCGAGGGCCCCGTTCAGGTTGAGCTGGGCGAGGTTGCTGAGAAACGTCATCGTGGACACCGTCGCCGCCCCGATGCCGAGCTCGGTCGGCGAGTAGAGGCGCGCGGCGAGAGCCCAGTACGCGATGCCGAGCAGCGAGCTCACCACCGTGTTGAGCATCAGCGCGTAGACGTTGCCGTTCAGCGGGTCGCGCAGGTGCTGCCGCAGGCGTAACGCGATCGGCGCGGCGACGATGCTGCCACCGGGAGCCGTGCGGCCGACCGGCGCGTCCGCGGTCCCGGCACGTTGGGCGCTCACGACGCCATCCCTCCTCCCGTTCCTGGTGCTCTCCGCTGCCGTCACGAGGTCGGCTGGTGCAGTCGGGGACGCGCCGTGTGCACCAGGTGGCGCGCCCGTCGGTACGCGCGCCAACCCCGGGTGCGCAGCCGCTCGCCGCGCCAGGCCAGCGGCCAGCCGGTGCCGTGCAGCAGGGCTCCGATTCCGGCGACGCCGGTGTCCCGCTCGATCAGCACCCGGGCGATGGCGAAGACGTCGTCATCCGGGTGGCTCAGGGCGTTCTTGACTGCGCAGGCGGAGGAGTAGCCGGCGGCGCGCACCGCGCTCCGGACGGCACTGCTGTGGTAGCCGTACGGATAGGCGAACGACCGGACCGACGTCCCCGTACCGTCCTCCAGCACCTGCCGACTCCCCGCGATCTCCTGGTGCAGCTCGGTCGGGCGTAGACAGTCGAGCGCGGGGTGGCTCCGGCTGTGCGACCCGATCTCCACCCCGTGAGCGTGCAGTTCGCGGAGCTGGTCCCAGTCGAGTGACGGATCCCGGTCCGGTGCCGGCGCCGTGCCCACCCGCGCGGCGATGACGTACGCGGTGGCGGTGAGCCGGTGCCGGCGCAGCACCGGCAGTGCGGTGTCGGCGAGGTCGGGGAAGCCGTCGTCGAAGGTGATCAGCACTGGTCGCGGCGGCAGCGGAGCCAGCCCGCGCAGCACGGCCGCGTAGCCGCTCACCGTCATCGGCGTACGCCCTCGTTCCCGGATCAGCGCCATCTGCTCGTCGAAGTCGCCCGGTGACACCGACCAGCGCAGCGTGCTGTCTCGGGGTACGTCGCCGATGCTGTGGTAGCAGAGGACGGGGACGACCGTCTTCGGTTGACGGTTCACATGCGGCTCCTTCCTGATCGGGCCGCGGCGGCGGCGTAGTAGACCGGCCCGAGCGCCAGCCCGCAGAGCTCGAGAACGGTCAGCGAGGCGGGATAGCCCTCCTGCTTCCGGTTGTTCTTCGCCGACCCCGGCCGCAGGGCGTAGGCGATGCCGCGGGGTAGCCGCCGCAGCAGCTCGCGTCGGGCGGTGGGGTCGCTCGTCAGGCACTTCGTCAGTACGGTGCCGAGGCCGACCCCGTACTGGTACATGGTCCGGCGCAGCGCCCGCAGCTCACGTCGGTGCGTGTGCCAGGTGATGGCGCCCGGCTCGTAGGTCAGCGCGTGTCCGGCGAGCACCGTACGCAGCAGCAGGTCGATGTCCTCCCCGCTGCGCAGCCGCGGATCGAAGGCGCCCAACCGGCGCAGGGCATCGGTGCGGAACGCCATGTTGGCGCCGGAGCCGTACGATCCGGGCAGGTACGGGTGGAGCGAGCGCGGTGGCAGGTCGACGCGGCGTGCGTCTCCCGCATCGAGCGTGGTGACCCCGGACCGGTCGAACCTCCGCCGCTGGCAGCCCTTGCCGTAACCGCCGTACTGCTCCAGCCAGATCTGTGCCGGCGTGTCGAGTTCCCGGGCGAGGATGTGACCGGTCACCCCGACCACGTCGTCGTCGGTGAAGCCGTCGACGAGGTTGCGCAGCCACCCTCGGTCGATGACGAGGTCATCGTCGGCGAAGGCCACGATCTCGCCCCGCGCCTCGGCCAGCCCCCGGTTACGGGCCTGCGCGACGCCGGGTCGCCGTTCACTCGTGTAGCGGAATCGCGGATCGGCGGCGGAGCGGCTGGCGATGGTCCGCGCCGTGTCGCTCACCTGCGGCGCGTTGTCCACCACGACGATCTCGAAGTGGGGGTAGTCGAGCGCGGCGAGCGAGTCCAGGGTGGATTCGAAGAGCGGCGTGCGTCCACACGTCGGCAGGATCACGGTGACGAACGGGGCGTGCGCCGCCGCAGGCCGGCGGGACGGACACGACCCGGTGCCGACGGTTTCTCCGACCGGGCGGGTGTCGAGCCGGTCGAGCGTGGGCAGGCCGTCGTGGTGCAGGTGCCCGTCGATCGCCGTGGCGAGGCGGTCCCGGATCGTGGCGGTGAGCGCCGGCGCGGTCAGCCCGCCGGCCGGCAGCGCGACGTCCACCAGCCCGAGCGGCTCCCCGTGCAGCCGGACCAGTACCTGCGCCGCGGCGTACCGGGCGCCGTCCGGGCCGCCCGTGTCGGGGATGTCGGGCACGCCCTCGGAGAGCTCGACGGCGAGCACCCGTACCGGCGCCGGGCCCGCCCGCCGGGGGTCCGGCTTGCCGACCGCCTGCGAGGCGCGCATGGCCTGGGCCGAGACATAGCCTGCGGCGGTCACCAGTAGGCCGGCGACGATCGCGCCGGATCGCAGCAGGCCGGCGCGGTCGCCGGCGCGGACCTGGCGCAGCCCGCGGCGCACCCCGGCGGGCAGGGTGTGGCGGGTGTACGTGCGCTCGGTGGCGAGCCCGGCGTCGCTACCGACCAGCCGGGCGACGACCGCTTTGGACCGTCCCTCGGAGAAGCAGCGCTGGCGGAAGTAGCGCCACGTCGTCCGATCGACGGTCACCCGGTGCCGGACCCGGGCCGCGGGCTCGTAGAGCACCACGCCGTCCGGTTCGAGCTGCCGGATCCGGATGCAGAGCTCCGTCTCCTCGCAGCCGACCGGTGTCCGGCCGACCCGGCCGAGCGCCGGGTCGAAGCCGGCGGTGCGGTTCAGCACCGACCGGCGGAAGGACATGTTGCAGCCGATGACGTTCCGCACGGGGGTGACCTCGGTGGGCTGGCCGGTGAAGCTGCACCCGACCACCCAGTCGAACTCGGGGGGCAGCCAGCGCGGCCGCTTCTCCTCCCACGCCGGTACGGCGTGGCCGCCGACCGCGAGCACCTGCTGGTCCCGGTAGTGCGGCAGCAGCCGGGCCAGCCAGTCGGGCTCCGCCTCCGCGTCGTCGTCGAGGAAGGCGACGATCTCGCCGGTCGCCCGGGCCACCCCGGTGTTGCGGGCCGCCGACAGGCCGCGCGGGCCGGCGTTCGGCACGACGGTCAGCTCGGGGAACGTGGCGCACACCCGCTCCAGCAGCGCCGGGTTGTGGTCGACGACCACGACGACCTGGTCCGCCGGTACGTCCTGCGCCAGCACCGAGTGGACCGCCCGGACGATCTGAGGCCACCGCCGCTCGGTGTAGACGCAGACGACCACGGTCACGGTCGGGGCCGAGCCGAGCCGGGCCGGTGCCGCCGGATCGAGGACGGCGACCGGCTCAGACGTTGGCGAGGACGCGTTCGACGTTTCCGCGGATCCAGCGTGGATCGTCATGGTCACCTTCCGAATCGATGAAGAGCAGGATGTGGCGTAGCCAGTAGAGGAGCAGGGCCGGTCGGGGCGGGATGCCGTCCAGCCATGCGGCCGCCTCGTCGGCGGGGACGTCGAGCGCCCGGTCGATCCCATGCCGTAGCGCCTGGACGACGATCTCGCCGAGTTCGTCGCCGCGGGCCAGCCGGCGGGCGAGGACGTGCAGGTGCAGCAGGTCGTGCAGGGGGAGTTGGTGTGCCGCGGCCCGGTCCCAGTCGACAATCCCGGTCACCTGGCCGTCCGGTGAGGTGGCCAGCAGGTTGCCGGGCCAGAAGTCGCCGTGGATCCAGGAGGTGTGCACGGTGCGGCCGACGAGGGCGACGACGAGTTCCTCGCGTAGTCGCCAGACCGTGTCCAGGAACCGGCCACGGCGCGGGTGGGTGGCGGCGAACTCCCTCAGCCGCCGGAGCGGGACGTCCACCCACTCCTCCAGGGCGGCCCGGTCGAGCAGGGTCCGTTCGCGGGTGCGCTGGTGGAGGTCGTGGATGACCCGGCCGGCGGAGGCGAGCAGCGCGGCCCGCCGGCTACGCCGCAGCATCATCCCGCTCGCCGGAGCGCCGCGCAGCGCCCCTTCCACGCAGTAGTAGCGCCCGTCGACCTCACCCCGCGCCACGCAGTACGGCAGGAGCGAGCGCAGGCCGGGCAGGCGTGGGTTCGTCCACAGCAGGTCGAGCACGTCGGCCTGGCGCCGCAGCCCCTCGGCGGCCTGATGCGTCCAGGGCACCTTGACCATGTAGCGTTCGCCCGCCCCGCGGCTGCCAACCGTGGCCACGGCGACGGACGTGCTGGTGAAGGCGACGGACTCGGTCCGCCACCGGGTATCGTCGGTGGTGGTGGCCCGGGCGACCAGGCGGGGTGCGACGGTGGCGGTCCAGCTCCGTTCGGGCCGGTGCAGCCAGCAGGCGAGCCGGTCCCGCAGGACCGGCTGCGCCCACTGTACGGCGCCCCTCACCGGGCCGTCCGCTCGACGTAGTGCCGCCAGATCCGGCCGAGCGCGTCGGCGAGCACCAGCTCCGGCGCCCGGTCGGCGTCGACCCGCTCCAGGTGCGGAACTCGCCGGCGCAGCCGCCGGTACTGCTCGCGTTCCCGCTCGAGGTGCTCGGGGTCGTACTCCCCGGAGCGGCGGTGCATGACCGGCCCCGGGACGTCCAGCAGCAGCACCACGTCGGGTGCCGGGCAGAGTCGGCTCAGCAACTGGAAGTACGGTCGCTTGAGCCAGACCAGCGGCCCGCGCGGCGGCAGCAGGGCGTCGTAGACGTAGCGGTCGAAGACCACCAGCCGGCCCAGCGCCCGGTGGCGGACCGCCGCCAGGTAGCGGCGCCACACGGTGAACGGGCGTAGCAGGATGCGTATGCCCTGTTCAGCGGTGCTGCGCGGCGCCTCGTTCGACGGCCAGAGCCCCATGTAGACGCGGCGGACCGGAAAGTAGAACGTCGACTCGATCGCCTGGGCCAGGGTGGACTTCCCCGATCCGTCGGGACCGATCAGGGCAACGCCGGCACCCCGACGGCTCCACGCCTGCAACGGCCGCTCGACGGAGTGCAGGGCGGTCGAGCCGACGAGGCGGCGGGCCGCGCTGGCCGGGTGGGCCCGCCACCAGGTGCTGAGCAGTCGCCGACGGACGGCCGGCAGCGCCGCCGGGCAATCGACCCGCCAGTAGGCCAGCAGCATCCGGGCCGCCCGGTCCGGCAGCGCCCGGGCGAGTGGACCGTCGAGCGTGGCGTGGCCCGCCAGTTGTCGAAGACGACGCAGGTGGTGCTCGGCGAACCTGCCCTTGTCGAGCACGCAGTGCAGCAGCAGCGCCCAGAACTCGTCTCCGGGCGCGAGTACCCACCCGTCGGCCTGGCGTGCCCGACGGCCCAGGCACTGGTCGGCGGCCCGGGTGCGCACCTCGAAGTGCCGGCCGTAGGCGAGCTCCGTCACCAGGTCGAGTTCGACCCACGATCCGGTGGCCGCGTCGAGCCCGAGGAAGAACCGGTGACTGGCCCGGCCGTGACTGGCCAGGCGGATCAGCCCGTGGGCCGTGATGACGGCCACGGCCCGCGCGAGATCGGCCGGCGCGACCAGGAGGTCCAGGTCCCCGGGGGCGACGAGCGCCTCCGGACCGCCGCGGAGCAGGCACCAGCGCACGCCGGCCTCGTCGAGGCCGGCCAGCACCGACCGGGCGAGCCCGGGCGCGGCCGTCGCCGCCTCCACCCGCCGTCGCGGTTCCGGATGCCCCGCCACCGCCGTCGGCGGGCCCGGCAAGCCAGGCGGTGTACGGATCATGCACTACTCCGTACCGGCCGGAGGGCCAGGATCCGCCGTACGCCGCCCCGGGCGCGCTCGACCAGCGGGGTGATCGGCAGCCGCTCGATCCGGTAGCAGGCGTAGTCCTGGCTGACAGCGCCGAAGCGGCTCTTGAACAGCTCCAACGAGGACACCCGCGCCGAGTCGCCCATGTTGTAGACCGTGCATCCGGCCTCGACCGCGTCCGCGATCGCCGTCTTGTGCAGCAGGTAGTTGGCGTAGACGGGGCCGGCGAACTGCTCCAGCATCGCGCCGCGCCAGTACATCGCCGTCGTCGCGGCGAACAGCACGACGATCGCGGCGACCGGTCGTCCCTCGTGGTGGGCGGCGTATATCCGGCACCGGGACCCGAGCATCTCCGCGACGGTGCGCAGTTTCCGGTGCGGCTCCCGTCGGGCGGCCAACCGCCGGGCGAGCGGGAGCGGGAGCCGATCCCGCCGCGCCCAGCGGTCGACGGACTCGCCGTAGAGCTGATGGAAGACCGGGACCAGGCGGCCCGTGTCGTCGCACTCGACGACGACGCCGGCCCGCTCCGCGCGGCGGATCCGGTTGCGGGTGTCGCTGCGGAACCGCTTGCGCCAGACCTCGTCGAAGCCGCCGTCGAGGAAGACCGTCTGCGTCATCCGCTTCTCGCGCAGCACGCTCGCCGGCACCACGGCCTCCCACGTCCCGGCCGCCGCCGGGTCGGGGCGGACCAGGGTGCTCAGCACGTGCCGCCGTGCCAGGTCGGCGACCACCATCCGGACGTCCTCCGGGCGGAGATCGCCGTCCTCGCAGACCAGCCCGCCCGGTCCCCAGCCGACGGGGAGTCCGAAGTCGGTCGCGAGGATCGGACCGAGCCCCGTTCGTCGGACCAGCGGCAGGATGAGACGCCTGCCGTCGACGGTCTCGTAGAGCCGCGACACGTCCTCGTAGCCTTTGACTCTGCACACGCAGCGGAGCCAGGTCGGCGTCTGGCTGGGCAGGGCGTTCGGCGCGGAGGCGAGCACCTGCTCCCACACGTCGGCCGGGGCCGGACTGGTCACGCGCAGCGGCCGCGGGTCGCCAGGTGCCGGCCCGAGGCGGGGCTCGAGGGTGGTCCCGGCGCTCACGACGAGCCCAGCGGGAGGTCGGCGTGCCAGTAGCGCTGGGTGACGTCGTTGCTGGCCAGGATCACCATGCCGGTGGCGCTGGTGACGCTCTGCTTGGTGCTCGTCACATTGTTCATGTTGGGCGAGAGGGCGTCCCTGATGACCGGGGTGCCGCGGCCGTCGGGGAAGTTGATGCTGCCCATTGGGGAGCTCTTCATGAAGATCGTTCCCGGGTAACCCGTGTAGGGGCACCCGCTGTCCGGCGCGGTCATGAAGACGTACAGCATCTGATGTTCGGAGTCGAGCAGCAGGACCGGCCGGGTGTGGCAGTCCTTGATCCGCCCGACCTTGTAGCTGGACCAGTCGTGGGTCGACGGGTCCAGGGCGAGGAGCATGATCAAGGGCGCCGAGCTCGTGGCGCCGGCGTCGTCGAGGCTGGTCTTGATGACCGCGAAGACCCGTCCGGCGGCGTCGGCCTCGAGCGCCTTGAGGTTGATGTGGTCGTCAGCGCTGTTCGGACCCTGGACCGCCGTACGCGTGACGTCCCAGGTGGAGCGCGACGCGCCGTCGACGCGCTCGGCGAAGTAGACCGCGGACTTCACCTGGTTGCTCCACATCACGCCGATCCGGGAGCCCCCGAAGCTCACCAACGACGAGATGTCGTCGCTGTCCAGGTTGCTGGCGGCGGTGACCGGAAGCACGAACGGGGTGCCCCAGACCGCGTCCCCGCCCGTCGTGTTGTTCACGTAGACCTTCGAACCCTGTGTCCAGGTCGCCCAGAGCACGCCCGTCGAGTCCTTGTCGATGGTCAGGGCCTCGCTGGAGTAGTTGCTGATCTGTGCCGGGAAGCCGGTGTCGCGGGTGTAGGTCTTCGTCGCGGCGTTGTAGCTGAACCGGTAGAGCCGGGCCGGGTTGCCGGCGGTCGCGTCCGCGGACGAACTGGCCCGGACGTGCGAGGAGATGTAGAGCCGGGTGCCGTCCCACAGCGCGTCGGAACGGGTTTTCGGCCGGTTGTCGACGACGGTTCCGGTGTCGATCCACTGCTGGGTGGAGCGGTTCAGCCGGAAGATGTGGTGGGTCTGGCTGCCGGTGTGGAAGAGCACCGCCCACCAGGCGCCGTCGTTCCACCACAGTTTGCTCTCCGGCTTCTCACCGGTCGCCGCCGAGCCGTCGCCCGAGGTGGACGGACCGACGTAGCCGATGTCACCGGCGGCCGCCCTGGCCGGTGTGGCGAGCCCGCCGGGCAGGGGCGCGGCGCCGACCAGCACGCCCAGCAGCAGGGCGAGGGCGAAGCCGCCGCGCGCCACCCGGACACGCCGGAGGGAATGCGTCCTCATCGGGGCACCTCGCTCAGGGTCGGGCTGGTCGACTCGGCGGGCGGGGGCTGCCACCGTTGCAGCACGCGGTGGTCGATCGGGTCCACCACCGGT
Source organism: Micromonospora sp. NPDC047738 (assembly GCF_040642675.1). Lineage (NCBI taxonomy): Bacteria > Bacillati > Actinomycetota > Actinomycetes > Micromonosporales > Micromonosporaceae > Micromonospora > Micromonospora sp. NPDC047738. Next base: position 214,004 of record NZ_JBEYSO010000004.1, on the reverse strand, counting down.
CGAGGGCGCCGTACGAACCGCTCCCGGAGCAGGGTCCGGAGCACCCGCTGACCGTCCCGGAAGGTGCGCAGGTTGGAGATGCCGCAGCGGCGGGGGAGTTCGTTGCTCGGCACCTCGGCGATACGCAGGTTCGCCTTCAGCGCGTGGACCACGAGCTCGGTCTCGATCTCGAAACCGTGCGCGGTCAGGGCGAGCGCCGGCAGGCAGGCGCGGCGGAATGACACGAAGCCGTAGCAGAGGTCGGTGAAGTGGACGAGGAAGAAGCTGTTCGTCAGTCGCACCAGCACCTGGTTGCCGCTCCGGCGCAGCGCAGTCAGGTCGGTCGATCCGCCGCCGGTCAGGAAGCGCGAGCCCTTGACGAAGTCGTAGCCGTTCATGAGCGGGGTGACGTAGCGGTGGATCTCGCGGGGATCCATGCTGCCGTCGGCGTCGATCATCACGATCAGGTCGCCGGTGGCCGCGGCGAACGCCACCCGGGCCGCGTCACCCTTCCCGCGGCAGTTCTGCGTCAGCACCACGATGTCCGGCCGGATGGCGCGGGCGACCTCGACCGTACGGTCCGACGAGTGCCCGTCGACGAGGACCACCTCGTCGACGATCGGCGGCATGCGCTCGAGCACCCACGCGATGTTCTTCTCCTCGTTGAGCGTCGGGATGACCACGCTCACGGTCTGCCGCTCGGGACCAGCGTCGACCGCTCCGGCCTCGTCCGCGGGCCGTTCCCGCATCCGCAGGATGCTCAGTGCCCGGTCACCCTGCCCGGACGATGCGGTGAGCGGTGGTTCCTCGGTCAGCTGACTGGGGACGTGCGTGTCGATGTCCCGGTTCAAGGTCACCGGATCCCCTCCCTGACGGACGCCGTGCGGCCGGTCCGCCGTGCAAAGCCGGCCTCCCCCGCGCTGCCGCCGGCGGCGGCAGTCCACGTACCTTTCATCAGCTCTTTCCCCCGTCATTTGCGGGCACAATCCACCCTTTTGTGCCTGATGTCCGAATTGTCCTGATTCGGCCCGGTTTGGGCCGAGGTGAATTGGAGGAAAAGCTAACACGACGCAAAGGGGAACACGCCGGAACTATGTGATGGATCAGGTCGATTCTGCACAACGCGTCAGGAGGGCTGTCCGCCCGGCCGACCCGTTCGGACAGTCGGCTGATGTCCGCTCATGTTGTTGCCGACACGAGCCGCGGTCGTGCACGCGAGGCTGCCAACGGGAATGCTGTGCGATGCGACACCCGTGAAGGTGTCGGCGGCGCTGAGCCCGCGAGCGGGCGGGCGGCTGCTGGTCAACGACGTGCTGAGTGGGCAGTCGGCGCCCACCGCCAGCTTGAACTGTCCTGAATGCTGCCGCTCTGACCTGCGGTTTTACATTTTTCTGCCCAGCCGCGCTGAAGGTGTCCTTCGATTCGAGCACGCGCGGCCAGCATTCAATGGCATTCGATATTGCCTGGTGAGGCCCTATTCCCTGGGCGGCGAGGTAATGGGCTTGCGGCGGTGGCAGCCCTTCTCGGCAGCGTGCCGAGCGGCGGGACCGGGTGGGGCTGCGGGATCCCGCCGAGGGTCGGCGACCCGCTGCCGTTCTTGTCCAGCGCGTGCCGGCCGGCTACGACGGAGGTCGGAGCCGGCCGGCACCGCGTCCAGCGGGTGTTACTTCAGGTCCTTCTTGTGGAAGTTGCGGGTGCACTGCTGCAGGTCGACCGTGACCGTCTGGCCCAGGTCGACGTTCACGGGCGTCCGCTGCAGGACCGTGCCGTCCGGTCGCTCGCACGTCAGGATCCACGGCTCGGTGTGGAATCCGGTCTGGTTCGGGTGCACGCCGTCGGCCTGATACGGCGGCACCGGCCGGTACGACGGGTTGACCGACCAGTGGAACTTGCCGTTCGGCTGGGTGATGTCCAGGTCGGACGTCAGCGTCGTGGGGAACCCGCTCGGTCGCGTCGTACCGTCCGGCTGCGGGTAGGGCTGGGTGTACATGTCGAAGGACTTGCTGATCCGCAGCACCGCGTCCTTGGGTGCCTTGCCTTCGATGACCGCGTGCTGTGCCGGGTCGGCGGTGTTCTCCAACGCCTCGAACATGGCGAGGCGGTGGGCCGGGTAGGTGTCCGTCACCTGGGTCTGGAAGGTCCGCGGGACGCCGCGGTCGGGGCAGGTCTCGGCCGTGAAGGCCAGCCCCCGCGTCGCGAAGTAGGCCCAGTCGATCGCCTCACCGGTGGTCTCGTAGTCGTGGGCGGAGTCGCGCGGGATGTAGTTCGCGCCGTAGCGCTTGGCCATCCTGGTCGCCAGATCCTCGTACCGCGCCACGTCCTGGGTCGGCCCGACCGCCAGCTGCAGGGGCGGGTAGAGGACCACCTGGATGCACGTGTGCTGGGTGACGAAGGTGGTGGCCTGTCGGGTGGACAGCAGCCACTCGATGTTCCTCGCCTCCGGCTCGGACCACGGCGCCGCGCCGCCCGTCGAGATCGGCAGCCAGCCGAACCCGTAGTTGCGGTTCATGTCGACGTTGGTGTCGGTCTGCCGGCGGTTGCGTACGAACCCGTCCACGTTGACGACCGGCACGACCACGAGCCGGGCGCGGTCCAGCAGGGCGGACACGTAGGGATCGCCGGCGGACGCGGCGTTCACCAGGTCGACCGCGTACTCCATGACGAGTTCCCCGCTGGGCCACTCGTTGCCGTGGTGCATCCCGACCGTGACGAAGACGGGCTTGCCGTCGTTGGCCTGCACGTTCCGGGTGATCTCGAGGCCGCGGACCAGCCGGCCCGACGAGGTCGGGTACGGAAGCGTCAGCGGCTTGACCAGATCGGCGTGCTCACGCGCCAACGTCTCCATGTCGCGCTCGTAGTCGGCCAACGTCCGGTAGGTGGTGTTGCCGCTCGGCAGCCCCGACTCGACCGTGGCGGCGGCCGCGGGTGCCGCGAGGCCGGTGATGGCGAGGCAGGCAGCGGCTGCCATCGACAGTCCTGCGCGCCAGGGGAGGCGGCTATGTCTGCTGATCCACATTCGATTCATCCCTTTGCTGTCGTTGCATGGACAGGAGCGGGCGAGCGAGAGCGGCTCACCTCCGTCCTTTCGGTGGCCGTGCTCGGTGCCGCGGCCCGGATTCCTGTCACGAGGGCAAGATCAAGCGACCGTATCGATACCCGTAACGGCTGGTCAAGGGTGTGCGGGCGGCGACCTGCCGTCCCGGCCGGTCGGCTCCGGTGATCGCCGGTCAGCCGGTCGGGGCGATCAGCAGGGCGGCGACGGTGGCGGTGGTGGCCAGCGCGGCGAGCGCGGCGCTGGTGGCCACGAACCGGCCCAGCGGGACGGCCACCCCGGCGGCCCGGCAGCGCTCGTACCAGATCAGGGTGGCCAGCGAGGCCCACGGGGTGGCCAGCGGGCCGACGTTGGTGCCCACCAGCAGGGCCAGCAGCTGGGTGTGGTGGTCGGCGGCGATGACCGCCTCACCGGCCACGTACGCGGGCAGGTTGTTGACCACGTTGGCGAAGAGCGCGCCGACGCCGCCGGCCCGCAACGCGCCCTCGGCGCCCGGGTCGCCGCCGATCAGCGCCCCCATGACGGTGTCCAGGCCGTGCCGTCCGATGGTCTGCACCACCAGGAACAGCCCGGTGACGAAGACCAGCAGCCGCCAGGGGACGAGGTGGAACGTCAGGCTGCGCCGGGCGCGTACGGCGAAGCCGGCGAACAGGATCGCCGCGGCCAACCCGGACGCGAGTCCGATCGCTACCCCGGCGAGGATCCCGGCGACGAACAGCAGGCACGCGCCCAGCGCGGTGCGGTACAGCACCGGGTCGGGCGGCACGTGCGGCGGCGGTGGGGTGAACGGATCGGCAGCGGCCCGCGCCGGCCGCCAGTACCACCACCAGAGCAGCAACATGGTGATCGCGATGGCGACCAGCTGCGGCCACCACATCCGGGCCGCCCACGGCACCGGCGCCAGCCCGATCCGGTCGCTGGCCAGGATGTTGGTCAGATTGGACACCGGCAGCAGCAGGCTTGCCGTGTTGGCCAGCCAGACCGTGGTCATCGCCAGCGGCGTCGGCGGCACGCCGAGCTTGCGGGCCAGGGCGATCATCACCGGGGTGAGCAGGACGGCGGTGGTGTCCAGGTTGAACGCGATGGTGGTGACCGAGGCGAAGCCGACGCAGAGCCAGAACAGGGCCCGGTAGCTGCCCCGTGCGGTGATCGCCACCCGGGCGGCGAGCGTGTCGAAGACCCCGGCCACCGCGGTCAGCTCGGCCAGCACCACCACGGTGCCGAGGAAGATCAGGATGGGGAGGATCCGGTGTACGGTGGCCTCGGCGTCCGCATGGGGGAGCAGTCCGGTGAGGACGCAGAGGACGCCGCCGGCGGCGAGCCCGATCGCGATCCAGTCCAGCACGTGCAGCCGGCCCCAGCGGGACCGGTCCGGTGCGGCGGACGGCGGGTCGCCGACGGTCTCCACGACCAGTGATCCTCGCAGAGTCGCCGGGCCAGGCCCGGTCCGGCTCCGCTCAGCGTCGCCACTTCTGGTTGGCCCCACCCGTGCAGGCCCAGATCTGCAGCGGAGTGCCGTCGGCGGAGCTGACCCCGGTGGCGTCCAGGCACTTGTTCGACTGGGGGTTGACGATGTCCCCGGCGGAGCTGAACACCCACCGCTGCGCGCCGGTGCCGTTGCAGTCGTAGAGCTGCACCCGGGCGCCGTTGGCGGTCGACCCGCCGGCGACGTCGAGGCACTTGCCCAGGGCGCGTACCGAGCCGTCGGCGTTCCAGGTCCAGCGCTGGGCGGCGGTGCCGTTGCAGGTCCAGAGCTGGACGGCGGTGCCGTTGGCGGAGTTCGCGCCGGCGACGTCCACGCACTTGTTGCCGTAGCCGATGATCGGGCCGCCGGTGCCGCCGCCGCTGTCCCAGGCCTGGACTCGGACGTAGTCGACGACCATCGTCTGCGGGAAGACGGTGCTGCCGTCCGGGTAGCCGGGCCAGTTGCCGCCGACCGCCACGTTCATGATCATGAAGAACGGGTGGTCGAAGACCCACCGGTTGCCGCCCGCGTCCGCCGGGGTCTTCCGGGAGTACGCCACGCCGTCGAGGTACCACGTGATGGAGTCGGGCGCCCAGTCGACGGTGTAGGTGTGGAAGGCGTCGGCGAGCGCCTGGCCGCCGGGCAGCGAGGTCTGGCCGGTCAGCGCGTTGCCGGCGGAGTAGCCCGGCCCGTGCAGGCTGCCGTGCACGGTCGACGGCTCGCGCCCGATGTTCTCCATGATGTCGATCTCGCCGTTGTTCGGCCATGGGTTGGTGGCGATGTCGTTGCCCAGCATCCAGAACGCGGGCCAGATCCCCTGCCCCCGGGGGATCTTGATCCGCGCCTCGAACCGGCCGTACGTCTGGGTGAACGTGGCGGCGGTGAGCAGCCGGGCCGAGGTGTACTGGCAGCTGCCGTACCAGCACGAGTAGCCGGCCGGATTCTCCCGGCGGGCGGTGATCACCAGGTTCCCGTTGCCGTCGAGGGCGGCGTTGCGGGTGCTCGAGGTGTAGTACTGCAGCTCGCTGTTGCCCCAGCCGCCGCCGCCGATGTCGTAGCGCCACTTGCTGGCGTCCGGCGGCGCGCCGGCCGCCCCGTTGAACTCGTCGGACCAGGTGATCGCGCCGGGTGCCGCCGCGGCGGGTGCGCTCGTGGTCGCCGTGAGGGCGACCGTGAGGCCCGCGACGGCGAGGGCGACGGCGGCGACGGTGCGGATGCTGCGCACGGATGCCTCCCCTCGGTCGGTCAGCTGTGGCCGGGTCGGCCGGCCGAACAGTTAACAAACCTATAAATAGACATCGTTAAACCTATGAATGAAGGGGGGAAGTGTCAAGAGAGCGCTCCCCAGGGCGGTTCCGGAACCTGTCCGACATATTGACGCCAGACGAAGCGATTTGGAAGGATCCCGCTCCGGGACACGCACGGCGTCAGCGCCGGTGACGCGACCACCGGCCTCGTTCGGCCCGGGCCCGCGCACCGACCAGGCGCGGGACCGGCTGGTACCGGTCGCCGCGGACCGATCGCCGGTACGGTGGCGGCCGACTGGCCCGGGGGCGCCCACCCGGCGGCTGCGCCCGCCTGCGTCCCGGTCGGACCGCCCGCCGTCGTCACCGACGAAGGTGGCTCGCCCGGGTCAGAGCGCGAGCCGCCAACCGGTGAGGGTGCCGGTGTCGGTGACCGCGGCGTCGTACACCTTCAGCTGCCAGGTGCCGTTGGCGACCTCGCCGGACAGATCGACCGGGAAGGTCTGGTCGATGTTGTCCGCGCTCCCGCCCACCCGGTCCCGGAGCACGTACTCGCTGCCGTCCGGCGCGATCAGGGTCAGCATCAGGTCACCGACGTACGGGTGGGTCACGTGCACCTCGACGCTGCTGGCCGCGCCGGCGTTGCCGGGGCAGGTGCCGATCGTGATCGGGCTCTGCACCGGGGTCAGGTCGGGAATCGCCACGTCCGTGTCGTTGCTGCCCGTGCAGCCGGCCCGCCCGTCGACCCCGAGACCGTAGGAGGTCGACCGGGTGACGCCGGTGCCGGTGCCGGTGACGGTCACCGCGTAGCTCGCCGGCAGGGTGCCGGCCGGCACGGTGACGGTCATGGTCGCCGAGCCGCCGGAGGCCACCGTGGGCGGGAGGAAGACCGCGCTCGCCCCCGCCGGCAGGCCGCTGGCGCTCAGCGTGACCTGCTGCGGGTTGCCGGCCGTGGTCGTGGTGGTGACCGTGGTGGTGACCGAGCCGCCCGAGCTCACCGTGCCGCCGGCCGGGCTGGTGCTCATGGCGAAGTCGTCGGCCGCCGCGCAGTAGGTCGCCGCCTTGCCGATCGCCCGGTACGGGCAGTCGGCGTACTCGCCGAACATCAGGACAGCCTCGCGGTTGCGCGCGGTCGCGGTCGCGATGTCCGAGGCGGGCAGGTAGAAGCCGGGGTCCGGGTCGACCGGGGACAGCTCGAAGGTGTACGTGAAGATCCGCTCCTGGCCCCACAGCCAGTCGTCGACCGAGCCGTCGGTGATGTAGAGGTCGCTCGCCTGCTCCGGCGTGTACCCGTTCGTGGCCGCCATCTGCTGGCCGATGGCCTGGTACGTCGCGTACTCGTCGGCGCTCATCCCGCTCACCACCGTGGACTTGGTGTAGCCGAAGGGCCACAGCACCAGCTCACCGTACGAGTGGAAGTCGATCGCGGCTTTGATCCGCTGCTTGCCGGTGCCCGGGTCGCGCCGGCTCACCACGAAGTCGCGGACGGCAGCGGTCTCGGGCGCGGAGAAGGCCGACTTGCCGCGGTAGGTGGGCGAGGACGGCGACGTCGAGGAGCCGCCGCAGCAGCCCCACTTGTAGCCCCAGTTGCGGTTCAGGTCGGTGCCGATGGCGCTGCTGCCGGTGTTGGGCTGCCGGTTCTTGCGCCAGTCCCGGTAAACGCCGGTGGCGATGTCGTACTCGGCGCCGTCCGGATTGACCATCGGCACGATCCAGAACACCCGCCCGTCGACCAGTCGGGTGATCCGCGGGTCGGTGCCGTACTGGCCGGTGAGCAGGTCGGCGAGGTAGAGCGCCTGCTCGACGGTGAGGTGCTCGCGGGCGTGCTGGTTGGCGGTGAAGAGCACCTCCGGCTCGGCCTCGTCGGCGCCGACGTTGTCGGAGATCTTGAGCGCCACGATGTCCCGGCCCTCATAGGACTTCCCGATCACCTGCCGGCTGGCGATCGTCGGGTGGGCGGCGACGATCGCGTCCACCGCGGCCAGCGTCTCGGCATGGTCGTGGTACGCGGCGTCCGGGGCGGGGAAAGCCATCGCCGAGGCGCCCGACGTGGACACCGCCACCGTACGCAGGCCGAGGCGCTGGATGGCGCGTACCTCGGCGGGGGTGGCCGTGACGGTCAGTTCGGCGTGCTCGATGTGCTCGATCGCGGCGCCGGTGCGGGCGACCGCGTCCACGTCGGCCTTCGACTTGAGGTGGGTGACCCGGTACGGCGCGGCGTGGTCCCGGTCGGCGTGGGCACCGGCATCCACGCCCGGCCCCACGGGTGCTCCGGCCGCGGGCGCCGCCGTGGCCAGCAGCGCGACGCCGGCGAGCAGGGTGGTGCGCAGGGCACTGGTCCGTAGCGGCACGGGGCCTCCCGACGGGCTGGTGGGGCGGGGGTTGGCGCGGTGCGGCGGGCACGATCCGACCGCGAGCACAGTCTCTTCGGGCCGGCCGTATCGACGGTCTCGACCGAATGGCTTGACGCTGTGTCACCATCCCGACACAGTCGTTGTGAGCAACTTCCGCGATCGATGTGCTGTCGCCGACCAGCGCCGTCGGTGACGGCCATCGACCAGGACGAGGTGGCTCATGGTGGCTCTACGGCGGCTGCTGGCCGCGGCGATCGCGGCGGTGCTGACGGCCGCGCTGGCACTGGTGTGGACGGCTGCGCCGGCCCACGCCGACGAGGCCTGGGAGACCGCGTTCAAGTCCCTGATGTCCCGTACCGCCACGTGGGCCGACGGTGGACTCTCCCAGGTCGGGCTGCTCGGCCAGCCGCTGCCCCTGCTCGGGGTCAGCCCCGGCGCGCTGGTCGACGCGGACAAGCTCGCCAAGACGGCGTCCGACGCGCTGGCCAGCGGCCTGACCAAGGACGACGTGGACCTGGGCGGCGGGACCCGGCTCACCAGCTCGGTGACCACCAGCGGCGGCGACCACCTGCTCGACGTGCTGCTGACCACGAAGCGCGAGGTGGCCGACAAGGAGTTGACCGTCAACGGGGTCACCCTCGCCAAGGCGGTCAGCGTCACCGGCTGGGCCACCCTGCATTTGCGGGCCCGGCACACCGCCGCCGGCGAGACCTACCTGGTGCGCGACGGCGACACTCCGCGGATCGACATCGACGCGGCGGCACGGCTGCGCGCCGACCTCGACAAGGCCACCGCCTCGGTCGGCATCCTCGGCGTCACGCTCACCGCCGGCAGCACCCTCACCGCCCGCACCCACCTCAAGGTCACCGTCACCGATCCCAACGGCGACGGCCGGCTGGCCTTCGACACGCCCGCCGGGACCGGCACGGGTGAACTCGGCGCGGCCGGCTCCCTGGCCGGCCTCGCGCAGGTGGCGCTGGACGGCTCCGGGGGCGGCCGGATCTCCGACACCGAGACCGAGCCCGGCCCCGGTTCCGTGCACGGCGTGATCAAGCTCGGCGCGGCCACCGCCGGGGCGCCCTTCGCCCTGCCCGCGGTGGCGGCAACCGTGAACGTGGACTGGAACGACATCTCGGTCGGCAGCCCGACGGTGACCACCACCGGACTGGACGAGACCATCGCCAAGTTCCGCAACATGAGCCCGCTCGACCTCGCCTCCGGCCTCGCCCAGCTCGCCACCCTGCTCACTGGGGTGCAACAGAGCGGGCCGGCGGGCAACCTCAACCTGCCGTTCCTGCGCGGCACCTTCGCCGACGCGGTCAAGGTCAACGAGAAGCTCACCGACTTCCTCAAGAAGTACGTCCACCCGCGGCCGGACGACCCGCAGTTCGACCCCGCCACCGACGACCCGGCCCTGGCCGGGCAGCCGAAGTTCAGCTCCCTCCAGGAACTTCTCGCGCTGCTCGCCGCCGAGGGACTGCCCGTGGACAACCTCTCCTTCGCCGGCGACAAGCTGGTGTTCCGGGTCAAGCTGGAACGGGAGTCCACGGTGGAGGTGCCGCTCGACCCGGGTGCGGCCTCGCTCTCCGGCCGCGGCGCCACGTACACCGCGAACGGCTTCAGCGTCAGCGGCAACCGCTTCACGCCCGGTGAGCTGATCGGGCAGCGGGTGGTGGCCGGCACCTCCGCCGGCACCATCTCGGCCAACACCGCCAACTCCGTCACCCTGGCGCAGAACTGGATCGGCGGCCAACCGGCCAACGACAGCGTCTGGGTGATCAGCGGATCCAGCCCGAACATCGGCGCCGTCGAGCTGGCCGGCACGCTCACCGACCCGGTCGACGACGACAAGAAGGTCGGCCTGCGGGCGGCGAACGCCCAGGCCAGCTTCGCGAAGGTGAAGCCGCGCTACAGCGCCGCCATCACCCTCGTCCTCGACCTGCGCGACGACCTGGGCAGCCCGACGGCCAACGCGGACCGGGTGCTGCTGCGTACCGACCCGGCGGTGCCGCTGTTCAGCGCGGACTTCCCGATCACCACCGGCGTCGACTTCTACGCCACCGCGGGCTTCCTCAAGGTCAAGCTCGGCGGCGACCTCTCCGTCGGACCGGCCGCCGCCGGCCAGCGGATGCTGGAGGTGAAGTTCAAGCAGGCCCAGGACATCAGCCTGGGCACCTTCTTCCACCGGCTGCAGTCCGAGCCGGCCACGCTGCTCGCCGCGTCCGCGTCGGTGAAGACCACCGGCCGGGTCAAGGTCAGCGTTCCGGGCGACACCGGTGCCCTCGGGCAGGGCATCGGCGTGGACGTGAGCTGGAAGGCCGGGGAGGAGCCGGTGGTGAACACCTCCGGGCTGACCGGGCTCTTCGCCGTGGACTTCGACCCGAACGATCCCAAGGCGCTGTTCGCGGTCGTCGTCGAGGCACTCCGGCTGGTCAACGCCGCGCTCTCCCAGGCGGACGCCGGCAGCGGACCGCTGGACAAGAAGATCCCGCTGCTCGGCCGCTCCGCCCGGCAACTCCTTGGCGCCGACGAGAGCGGCGTCGGCAAGGACGTCACCTTCGCCGCCGACGGGGCGAACTTCCTGCTCAAGGACGGCAGCCGGAAGGATGACGCCGGTTTCGACGCCCGGCTCGAGGGCCGGACCGTGGTGATCGGCAGCCAGGCGTACCGGGTGCTGAAGCAGGTGGACGCGCAGACGCTGCGGATCGACGCGGCGGGCACCCCGAAGCCGGCGGACGGCACCGCGTACGCGCTGCGACCGGAACTCGCCGACGCGCTGGACCGGCTCCTCGCCGCGCCCCCGGACAACCTCCAGGACGCCCTCGACGTGCTCAACAACGCCATCGGCGCGGGCAGCGGGGTCAGCTTCACCGTGGATCAGCGCGAGGGCGGCCCGTTCCTGCGGATCGGGCTGGACTGGAAGCGGAACTTCCACACCGGCGGGCCGCTCGCCTTCGGCTGGGGCGGCGGCAAGGACCTGATCAGCCTGGACAGCTCCGGCACCTTCGCCCTCGACGTCTCGGCGAACGCCAAGCTCGGGCTGCTGCTGCCGCTGCGCCTGGACGCCGCGCCGATCCTCGACCACACCTCCTCGGCCAGCGTCACCGTCTCCGGCGGGATCACCAAGGGTGCCATCGCCGCCCGGGTCGGCCCGCTCGCCCTCGACCTCGGCAAGGATCCCGACTTCGCCACCGTCAAGGCCAACCTCAGCGTCGGCCTCGGCGGGTTGACCGAGGACGGACCGATCAGCGGCCTGCTCGGGCTGACCCCGCAGTTCAGCACCGCGGGCGTCGACTGCGGCGGTGGGGTCGGCGGCGCCACCGTGCCGATCTGCGCCCGCACCCCGCTCTTCGTCAACAACTGCGAGCCGGCCGACGCCACCAACCTGCTCACCTTCACCATGGGCCTGGATCTCACGCCCACGGCGAACACCCCGAACCTGGACTCCTGCTTCGCCAACCTGACCATGAAGCTCACCGACTTCAACGTCGGCATCGACGGCTACCTGGCGAAGGTGGAGGAGGCGCTCAGGCTGGCCAGCTTCGACGGCAAGCTGCCCCTGGTCGGCGACGACCTGCAGCAGGGCCAGCGGTTCGTGGCGCAACTCCGCGAGCAGATCAAGGCGGCGATCGGCCCGGTGCTGGCCAACGCCACGCTGGACAGCGCCGGCCTGAACGCCGCGCTCAAGGAGGCGCTCAAGCCGGTCGACGAGAACGTCACCGCCGAGGTCAGCTGCCGCACCGGGGTGGCCACTCCCTGCCAGCCGGAAGACTTCCAGGCGGTCCGGATCAAGCTCACCTCGGCCAAGGGCGACCCGTCCGCCAGCGGCGGCTGCCAGACCGGCTGCGCCGAGGCCAACGTGCCGCTCGACCTGGGCATCCCCGGCCTGTCGCTGAAGGCGAAGAAGGGCGCCGCTGACGGCATCAAGGCCAAGCTGGGCTGGAAGCTGCACCTGGACCTGGTCCTCGACCGGGACGAGGGCTTCTACATCCCCACCCACGACGGGGACGCGACGCCCGAGGTGCAGATCGGCGGCAGCTTCGACACCACCGGCGACCTGGCCGCGCAACTCGCGTTCATCCAGGTCAACGCCACCAAGCAGGGCACCGACCCGCTGGTGCGGGCGTACTTCGGCATCGACCTCAAGGGCTCGCCGGGGGAGAAGAGCTGCTTCGACCCGACGGTCACCGCAGACTGCACGGCGGACCCGGACGCCAAGCTGACCCTCGCCGAGTTCGGTGACCTGAGCTCGCTGCTCGCGACCGACCTCACCGCCAAGGTCGACATCGACTGGAAGCTGGCGGCGGTGGTGAACACCGGCGACGAGGTCGGCTCCGCCCTGCCCGGCATCAGCGCCCGCTTCGGCCTGAAGTGGGGCCTGGAGCACAAGCAGGGCTCGCTCACCGCCACCGGCGACGGCGTCACCACGCCGCTGAAGGTGACCTTCACCGACATCGCGCTGGACGCGGGTGCCTTCTTCGACAAGATCCTCAAGCCGGTGGTGGCGAAGCTCAAGGCGGTCACCGGCCCGCTCCAGCCGGTCATCGACACCCTCTACGCGCCCATCCCGGTGCTGTCAGACCTGTCCAAGGCCACCGGCGGACCGGACATCACCCTGGTCTGGCTCGCCAAGACGTTCAGCACCCTCAACGGCGGCCCGAAGCTGGACTTCGTGGACACCGTGCGGGCGGTGATCACCTTCGTGAACCGGATACCGGATTGCGACTCCGGCTGCTCCATTCCGCTCGGCCAGTTCCTGGTCGACCCGACGAAGGCGCTCACCACCGAGGTGTCGCCCGCCGCCGCGGAGAGCCTGATCAAGCGGGACGACCCGTTCACGCAGGCGAAGTCCGCCAGCGAGGTGAAGGCGAAGATCGACGACGCCGCCGGCGACGACGGGGAGAAGCTGTTCACCCCGAAGAACCCGGGGGAGAAGTCCAACGCGGAGAAGACCGGCTTCAGCTTCCCGATCTTCGACAACCCCGGCTCGCTGTTCGGGCTGCTGCTCGGCCAGGACGTCGAGCTGGTCAGCTTCGACTCCGGTCCGCTGGCGCTCGGCTTCAGTTGGCGGCAGTCCTTCGGCCCGGTCTACGCCCCGCCGCCGGTGCTGGTCACCCTCTCCGGCAGCGCCTCGGTCACCGCCCGGTTCATTGCCGGACTGGACACCGCGGGCATCCGGCACGCCGTCGAGGCGGCGACCGACGGTACGAAGCTGGACGCGGTCAGCCTGCTCGACGGGCTGTACTTCAAGACCGCCGACAGCACCGGCAAGCCGGTCCCGGTGGTCACCCTGCGCGGCGAGATCGGCGCCGGGGCCGAGGTCAGCGTGCTGATCGTCAAGGTCGGCATCCAGGGCGGCATCCGACTCACGGTCGGCTTCAGCTGGAACGACCCGAACAACGACGGCAAGTTCCGCACCAGCGAGTTCCTGCAGGCGCTGCTGGTGAATCCGATCTGCCTGTTCACCACCAGCGGGCAGCTCTCCGTCTTCCTCAAGGTCTACGTCACCATCGACCTGTTCCTGTTCTCCAAGACCTTCGACTTCACCCTGGTCGACGCGACCCTGCTCGACTTCCGGGCGCAGCCCGACTGCACCCCGCCACCACCGGAACTCGGCGGCACCGTCGGGGACACCCTGGTGGTCTTCGCCGGCAAGTTCGGCAAGAAGGAACAGCGCGGCGACAAGGCCTGGGACAACACCGCCGGCACCTACGCCGGTGACGTGGTCAAGGTGTATGCGCTGCACTACGCCGACGCCGGTACCGAGGGCGCCAGCGACGACTTCGACGGCTTCGCGGTCGAGGCCCTCGGCCGCAAGCAGGAGTTCCTCGACCCGTCCCTGACCCGCGTGGTGGTCGACGGGCGCGGCTACGAGGTCGCCGACGCCAGCAAGGTCTCGCTGTCGGTGCTGCTGCTCGGCGACGGCGACACCAGCGGCGACGGCACGAAGACCTCGTCCTTCGACAAGACCGCCGTGGTGCTCGGCTCCGACGGAAGGGACCAGATCCGCACCGGCACCGGACCGGCGTACGTGGACGGGCGCGGCGGCGACGACCTGATCGTCACCGCCGAGGCGCCCGGCGCGGCCAGCCGGGTCGCCGGCGGGCCCGGAAAGGACTCCATCACCACCGGCGACGGCAACGACGTGGTGGCCGGCGACAGCGGCCTCGGCGGCACCGACCGGGCCGCCACCACGGTGCACACCTCCGTCGGCGACAAGACCCTCACCGGGCTGATCGACTGGACGACCCTGACCGACCCCACCGCCGCGAGCGGCGGCGAGGACGACCACGTCACCGTCGGGCACGGCGCCAGCCGGGTCTACGGCAACGGCGGCGACGACGTGCTCGGCGTGGTGGTCGACGACCGGCCCAACGGGAAGAACACCTTGGTCGGCGGCCCGGGCGGCGACACGATCAACGGTGGCCGGGGCGACGACACCATCCACACGTACGACACCACGATTCCCGCCGACGTCGACCAGGCCGGCAGCGGCGACATCGGCCTGACCAACCAGGTGGACACCGGCGCCGGCCAGGACACCGTGTACGGCAGCGCCGGCGTCGACCTAGTCGTCTCCCACTCCGCCAACGGCCAGACCGGCCGCGTCTACGGCTACGGCGGCGACGACGTGCTGGTCGGCGGCTACGGCACCGACGAGCTGTTCGGCGGCCCCGGCCAGGACTACCTGATCGCCGAGCCGTCGCAGGTGGGTGAGCCGGGTGCCACCGACGGGTACGGCCCGTTCCGCCAGGTCACCCACCAGCCGCTACCGGCCGGCACCCAGTCGCAGAACAAGCTGCTCGTCGGCGGTCTCGGCAGCGACCACCTGATCGGCGGCGACGGCGGGGCGACGATCTTCGGTGACCGGCACCTGCCCGCCGAGACGTGCGTCGACGCCTCCCTCGCCGACGCGCAGCCGGCCCCCGCCGACCAGGGCGCGGCCGACCTTATCCTCGGCGGCGCCGGGGTTGAGGTGGTCTCCGCCGGCAGCGGCGACGACCGGGCCGACCTCGGCGGCGGCGACGACCGCGCCTGCGGCCAGCTCGGCGACGACACCCTGCACCTGGGCGGCGGCAACGACCGGGCCTGGGGCGGCGCCGGCGTCGACCAGCTGCACGGCGACGACGGTGACGACCTGCTCTTCGGCAACGCCGGCGACGACGGCCTCTACGGCGACGCCGGGCAGGACACCGCCGAGGGCAACGAGGGCGGCGACCAGGTCTTCGGTGGCCCGGACGCCGACGTCCTCTACGGCGGTTCGCGCGTCGCCGGCGCGAGCGACGGCCGGGACTTCCTCTACGGCGAGGAGGGCGCCGACCGGATCGTCGGCGACAACGGCACCCCGCGGATCGGGGACGTCGGACCGTACCCGCTGGACCTGGCCGGTGACGTGGCCGGAGCCGGCGCCGGGGACGTGATCTCCGGCGGCGGGGACGCCGACGTGGCGTACGGCGGGCTCGGCGGCGACCGGATCAACGGCGACGCCGGGGACGACCAGCTCGAGGGCAACAACGGCGCCGACCTGATCCACGGTGACCTCGGCCGGGACGAGATCGTCGGTGGCTCCTCGCAGGAGCCGGCCGCCGGCACCGGCCGGCCGGACAGCGGCGACGAGCTGTACGGCGACGCGGACGCCGACCTGATCGCCGGGGACAACGCCCGGTTCACGCCGGCCGGCACCGACGCGACCCGGGTCACCCAGGGCCGGTCCGGCCCGGTGCGCAAGGTCACCCTGCTCGACCTCGGGTTCAGCCCGGCGGCCGGCACCAGCGGCGGCGACCTGATCTCCGGTGGGGACGCCGACGACGTGATCTTCGGCCAGGGCGGTCCGGACCGGGTGCACGCCGACGCCGGGAACGACTACGCCGAGGGCGGCCCGGGCTCCGACTGGGTCGAGGGCAACGCCGGCGACGACGACCTGGTTGGTGGCTCCAGCACCGCGTACGACGGATCCGGGGCGGCCACCACGGGCCAGCCGGACACCGCGGACGCCGTCTTCGGCGGACCCGGTTCCGACGCGGTCATCGGCGACAACGGCGCGGTGCTGCGCCCGCTGCCGGGTGAGCAGCCGACCGCGGTGACCGTGCGGCTCGGCGCCGACGGCAACCCGTTCGGGCCGCGGATCGTGGTGCTGCTGGACCGGGCGGCGGCCACCGCCAACCGGTACGGTGACGACCGGCTCAGCGGCGGCGACGGCGTGGACGCCCTCTGGGGCCAGGACGGCGACGACGCGCTCACCGGTGACGGCGACGGCGACTACCTGGAGGGCAACGGCGGCGCGGACAACCTCCGCGGTGACAGCGCTCTCGACGGGGCGGGCCGCCGGGCGGTCACCCCGCTGGCCGACCCGGGCTGGCCGGGCCAACCGTCGCCGCCGGCCGAGCTGGTCGGCGCCGGCGCCCCGGCCGGGCAGGACGACCTGATCGGCGGCAGCGCGGCGGCGGGCTTCCGGGACACCGGGGACGTGGTCGAGGGCAACGGCGCCGACGACGTCATCCTCGGCGACAACGGCTCGCTGCTGCGGACGGTGACCACGGTCAACGGCAAGCAGACCGAGCGGGTCTACACCGAGCGGTACCCGACCGGCGCCGTGCCGGCCGACGCCACGGTGGCCCGCACCCACGACCCGGCGTTGCCGGGCCCTTCCACCCGGTTCTGCACCACCGCCCAGGCCACCTGCGAGCCGGCCGGCGCCTTCGGCAACGACCAGCTCTACGGTGACGCCGGCAACGACGGGATCTGGGGCCAGGACGGCGACGACCTGATCCGGGGTGGCGCCGGCGACGACGACCTCTTCGGTGAGCTCGGCGCCGACACCCTGTACGGCGACGACGGCGCCGACGCCATCCTCGGCGACCGGGGCGGCGTGGTGAACCAGTACCTCAACGCCGACGACGTGGCGGCGCTGGGCTTCACCGTCACCCTGTCGTCGGTGCCGCAGGAGACGTTCACCGGGTTCCGGGCCGGGGACTACGACCGGCGGGTGGACCTGCTGCACGACACCGACGGCGACGCCTGGATCGGCAGTGCCACCTCGGCGCCGATGCCGCACGCCGGGCTGACCGCCGGCGCGGGTGACGTCATCCGCGGCGGGGCCGGGGCGGACAACATCCACGGCGGCTTCGGCGACGACGTCGCCAACGGCGACAGCGGCGGTGACCAGGTGTTCGGTGGGGAGGGCTCGGACGTTCTCTGGGGCGGCAAGGGCTGCGACCCGGTGCTCGACGCGACCAACCCGCAGTGCCTGGTCGGCGGCGTGTTCAGTGCCGCCGCCCGGGGCGACCACGACCAGTACGTGGACCACCTGTTCGGCGGTGCCGGGGCGACCACCGGCCCGGCGGTGACCGCCGTGCTCAGCTCCGACCTGCTGGACTTCCGACCGCGCGGCTCCTACCCGGACAACTGCGCGGCCGGGGCCTGGCCGGTCGACCTCACCTCGGGGACAGTCGACCCGTGCCGCTGGTTCGAGGCGACGAACATGGACAACGACGACGTGGCCGACAACCAGCACCACCACGGCACCGACTGGATCTACGGCGGCTGGGACCGGGACGTGCTCCAGGGCGACGTCACCGCCAACGGTCCGAACAACGGCGACCGGCTGTTCGACTGGAACGGCGCCTACAACCTGTTCACCCACTGCAACTCGGCGTACGGCGGGTTCAACGACGTCCGCCAGCACAGCCCGGCGATGCAGGACTTCCTCACCCGGCTGGCCTGGGCCACCGGCGCGGGTCGCAGCGCCTCCGACGTGACCACGGCGGGCACCTCGGCCTTCCTGGAGTTGTCCTACGTCTACCCGCGGGACAACAAGGAACAGGGAGCCGGGGCGGCATTCCCGGGCACCCCGGGGCACTTCGACCAGCCCTCCTGCACCGACTGACCGACGGCCGGGCCCGGCTCCCCTGCGGGGGCGCCGGGCCCCGGCGCGTCCGTCCCCTGCGGGCCTCGGAGCGTCGCTCAAGATCCGGCGCGGGTTCCCGGAAAGTGTCCCTTCGGAGGCGCGGGAGGGCCCACTTTCGGGGAAATTGTGCGGATCTTAGTCGGGCTCACGGGAGAGCGCCGGTCGAGGTGGATTGGGCAGACCTCGACCGGTGGATTCCGGGTCAGCGGGTGGGGCGGGCGCCCTTGAGGCGGCGGCCCAGCTCCCGGGCGATCTCCCGGTTGGCGTCCCGTTCGGCGATGGCCTGCCGCTTGTCGTACGACTTCTTTCCGCGGGCCAGGCCCAGTTCCACCTTGGCCCAGCCGTTGGAGAAGTACATCGACAGTGGCACCAGGGTCACTCCGCCCTCGCGCAGCTTCTCCAGGATCCGGCCGATCTCGATCCGGTGCAGCAGCAGTTTGCGGGTGCGCCGTGGCTGGTGGTTGGTCCAGGTGCCGTAGCCGTACTCGGCGATGTGCAGGCCGTACAGCATGATCTCGCCGTCGCGCTCCTGGGCGAACGCGTCGACCAGCGACGCCCGCCCCTCGCGCAGCGACTTCACCTCGGTGCCGGCCAGCACGATCCCGGCCTCGTACGTCTTGAGGATGGTGTAGTCGTGCCGCGCCTTCTTGTTGGAGGCGATGAGCTTCCGCCCGTTCTCCCTGGCCACGCCCCACCCCCCGTGCTGTCGACCCGGAGCAGGATACCCGCCGGCGAAGTGCCGGGCGGCGCAGCCAGCCGGAAACCCCCGCGCCCGGGGCCAGGAATCCTGGCCCCGCCCCGGGCGCGGGGAGACCGGTCAGCCGCGCCGTGCCAGCCGTACGGCGAGGGCGGCGAAGCCGACGGCCTGGAGCGTGGCGCCGGCGACCTCGAACCACTCGGTGCCGGCGATCAGGCCGGTCACGTGCAGCACCGGCCAGCAGCAGATCGCGGCCGCGGCCCAGGCCGGTGCGGTCCGGGCGCGCAGCAGGGCGATACCGAGCAGCAGCGTGCCGAGGATGTTCCCGGCCACGAAGATCAGGAGCCACGGGATCGCGGCTTCGCCGGCGGCGTCCAGCACGGCGGCGTAGTCGCCGGTGGGGCCGCCCCGCTCGGCCATGGCCAGGTCGACGAAACCTCTCATCACGGCGCCGAAGTACGCCACGTACCCGGCGATCATGAGTGACCCGCCGACGAGGCCGAGCCGGTTCGCCCGGTGCCGGGTGAACCCGATGGCGCCGAGCGCGGCCGGGATGATGAGCAGGCAGCCGAGCAGGGCCGCGATGGTGCTCACCCGCAGTGGCGTCGGATGCGCGGCGGCGAGCGCGAGGGCGTCCGCGCCGGTCTCGTCGCTGCCGCCGTCGCGGGTGGCCCAGGCGTAGGCGGCGTTGGCGACCACGAACCCCCACGGGGCGAGCAGCATGGCGGCGGCGGTGCCGACGCGGCGCAGCGCGTCGGTCGGGGCGACTGCGACCTCGCGGTCGAGGGTGGCGGTCATGACGCGGCCACCGCCGGCCGGCGCAGGCCCGGCCAGATCAGCGCCAAGGCGGCCACCGTGACGGCGAGACCGACGCCGAGGAGAACCTCGTTGGCGGCGGAGATGCTGTCGTCGCCGAACGCCGGCAGCACGGCGAGCCCGGACAGGATCCGGGTGACGATCACCGTGACGAGGCCGCCGCGCCGTCCGCGCCAGGCGAACCAGGCACCGGCGAGGGTGATCGCGCCGAGCAGCGTGATGACCACCGCCGCGGCGAGCGGCGGCTGGCCCTCCCCGCCCACGCCGAAGAATCCGGTGGCCAGGTCGCCGAGGCCGAGCAGGCCGGCGAGTGCGAGACCGATGGTGAAGGTACGGGTGTGTCTCACGATTGCCCTCCTTGAGCGGATGTCCTGGCCAGCAGTCTTGGCCCGGACCGCACCGCCGGGCATCGGGGCGGACTCGGGAATCGGGGTGCGGGGAGGTACGGAAGCGATCTCCGTGCTGGCACGCATCCGCACCGGTTGCCGGAGGGCTTACCGTGAGGCCATGACCCTGCCGCGGCTGGTTTCGTACGGCTTGGCGGCGCTCGCCGCCGCGCTCGTCGGCGCGGGTGGCTGGCTGCTGTCCATTGCCGCCGATCCCGGTCAGGTCGCCTACTTCGCGACCGCCTGCCTCCTCGCCACCGCCTCGGTGGGCCTGGGCGTGCTGATCGCGACGAAGCGCCCGACCAACGTGATTGGTGCGCTGCTCACGTTCTTCGGACTGCTCGCGATCTGGGTCGCCTGGACCGACGTCTACGCGTACGTCGTCGCGCACCGGCCGGGAATGCTGCCGGTGTCGTCGCTCCTGGCCACCGTGAGCCAGGGCGCCTGGATGCTCAACTACGTGCCGGCGGCGCTGCTCATGCTGCTCTTCCCGGACGGGCGGCTGCTGCCCGGGCGGCGCTGGCAGGTGACGGCGGTCGGCCTCCTGGTGGTGCCGGCAGCGTTCATCGTGCTCACCGGTCTCGACCCCGCCCCGTTCCCGGAGCCGTTCGCGGGTGCGGACCATGCGTTCGGCATCCCGCCGCCGGCGCTGGCGCGGGTGCTGAAACCGATCGCGTTCGTGCTGCTGCCCGGGCTGCTCGCCCTGCTCGTCGCGTCCGCCACGGCGATGGTGGTGCGCTACCGGCGGGCCGCCGACCCGATCCGCCGCGCTCAGCTGAAGTGGTTCGCGCTCGGCGCGTTGTTCCTGCCCGCGACACTGCTGCTGTGCTGGCTGAGCTACCTGCTGCTCGACGGGCCGGACCTCGCCGTGGCCGGGCTCGCCGCCACGTTGATCGCGATCCCGGCGGCCACCGCGGTCGGCATCCTCCGCCACGACCTGTACGACGTGGACAAGGCGCTGAGCGCCACCGTCACCTATGGTCTGGTCACCGCGGCGCTGCTGGCGTTCTACACGGTCGCCGCCTTCGTCGTCGGCGTCGTGGCGGGGCGCTCGTCGCCGGCGGCGGCGGCCGGGGCCACCGCGGTCTGCGCGCTGGTGCTGTCCCCGTTGCGCGTCCGGTTGCAGGATCGCGTGGACCGCCGGCTCTATCCCGCCCGCCAGGCGGCCCTCGCGGCGATCGAGGACCTCCGGGTCCGGATGCACGCCGGCGAGGCGGCACCGGAGCGACTCGAGGAAACCCTGCGGCAGGCGCTGCGCGATCCGAAGCTGCGTATCGGGTACCGAATGCCCGGCACCGACGAGGTGGTCAGCGCGACCGGGGCGCGGTTCGAGGCGGCCGGCGAGCCGACCCCGATCCGGCTGGGCGGACAACAGATCGGCGTGCTCGTGCGCGGCGAGACCACCCGCGAGCTGATGCGCGAGCTTGCCGACGCCTGCGCGCTGCTCGTCGAGGTGGTCCGGCTGCGGTTGCAGCTACGCCGGGCGCTGGGCGACGTGGAGTCCAGCCGGGCACGGCTGCTGCGTGCCGGGTACGCCGAGCGGGTGCGGCTGGAACGCGATCTGCACGACGGTGCCCAGCAGCGCCTCGTGTCGCTCGGCATGGCGCTGCGGCTCGCCCAGCGGCATCTGCCCGAGACCGACGTCGCCGGCCTGCTCGACCAGGCGGTCGCCGAGCTGGGCACCGCGGTCGCGGAGCTGCGGCAGATCGCGCACGGGCTGCGCCCGTCCAGCCTGGACGAGGGGTTGGCCAACGCGCTGGCGATGCTGGCCCGCGGCGTGCCGCTGCCGGTCACGCTCGACATCGGCGCCGAGCCGGTGCCCGAGGAGCTGGCCACCACCGCCTACTACGTGGCCAGCGAGGCGCTGGCGAACGTGGTCAAGCACTCCGCCGCCACCAGCGTGCACCTTCGGGTGTCGCGAACCGACGACCAGCTGAGGGTGACCATCCGGGACGACGGCGTGGGCGGGGCGTGCGTGCGGCCGGGCGGTGGGCTGGCGGGCATCACCGACCGGGTGGCCGCCGCCGGGGGCGCACTGACCGTGGCCGGCCGACCTGGCGACGGGACGCTCGTCGAGGCGGTGCTGCCGTGCGGATCGTGATCGGTGAGGACTCCGCGCTGTTCCGGGAGGGGCTGGCCCGGTTGCTCGCCGACGCCGGTCACGAGGTGGTCGGCAAGGCGGTCGACGCGCCGAGTCTGCTCGTCGCCGTCGAGGAAGCCGAGCCGGACCTGGCCGTCATCGACGTACGAATGCCGCCCGACCACACCGACGACGGCGCCCGCGCGGCACGCCAGATCCGCACCCGCCACCCGCAGCTCGGCATCGTGCTGCTCTCCCAGCACGTGGAGACCCGGCACTCGGTGGACCTGGTCACGGGCGGGCGCTTCGGCTATCTGCTCAAGGACCGGGTGCTCGACGTCGACGACTTCCTCGACGCCCTGCGGCGGGTGGCCGCAGGCGGGTCGGCGCTCGATCCGGAGGTGGTCACCCGGCTCATCGGCCGCCGCCCGCCCGACGACCCGCTCAGCACCCTGACCGCCAGGGAGCGGGAGGTTCTCGCGTTGATGGCCGAGGGGCGCACGAACGTCGGGATCGCTCGCCGGCTGTGGCTCACCGAGCGGACGGTGGAGGCGCACGTCAGCTCCATCATGGCCAAGCTCGACCTGGCCGCGTCCGACGAGGACCACCGACGCGTCCTGGCTGTGCTGGTCCACCTCCGCCGGGCCACGGCCTGACCGTTCGTCGCCAGCCAGCCCGATCAAGGTCAGGATTTCGCTTTGCGGGGCGCGAGCGTGTAGCTGAACGAGATTAAGAAGTCGATGATCAGCACGATGCCCCACCCGCCCATCGGCCCCCACATCGCCGCTACCCGCGTGTCGTCCCCGACGAGCAGGGTGAAGAGCCCCATGACGGCTGCGGCGATCGCGTACGCCAGGAGATGGCGTAGCCACTGCCGCCGCTCATGGGCGGCGTGCTCGAGTCCGGTCTTCCGTGACCGCTTCGGGTTGGGTCCGCCCGCGAACCGGTGCGCGAACCGCTCGTCGGCCCAGCGGAGCATCTGGCCGCCGAAGGCGACCGAGACTCCGAGGTAGATCGCGGCGAGGCCGTGTGCGGTGTCGGCTTCCGCGCCGCCGCGCAGGTCGAGGACGGAGGCGGCCAGCAGCAGCACGTCAACGAGGGGTACGCAGATCAGCAGAACGGTGCTGAGCTTCCGGGCGCGCAGCAGATAGCGAGCGGCGAGGCCGAGCAGGAGCAGGACCCAGAACGCGATCTCGCAGGCGATGATCAACGCCAGCATGGAACCCCCGTTTATCGCACGGTCGTGTGATTTCGTTTTTTACACGATCGTGCGAGAATCAGCAAGTGCCGAAGATCGTCAACCACGCCCAGCGCCGCCGCGAGCTGGCCGCCGCCGTCTGGCAGGTCATCGCCCGCGACGGGGTGGAGGGGATCTCCATCCGATCGGTGGCTGCCGCCTCGGGGTGGTCCTCCGGCGCGCTGCGTCACTACTTCTCCACCCGCGCCGAGCTGCTCGCCTTCGCCTGCGAGCAGGTCATCGATCAGGTGACCGAGCGGATCCAGGGACTGCGGCACACCGGCGGCCCGGTCGAGGCGGTCCGCGCCATCCTGTTGGAGACCATGCCGGTCGACGAGACGCGCCGCACCGAGGGCTCGATCGCCTTCGCCTTTCTCGCCCTCGGCCTCGGCGACCCCGAGCTCGCCCGGGTCCAGCGCCGCCATTTCACCGGCGTGTACGAGCTGTGCCTGCGGCTCGTCCAGGACCTCGCCGAGCGCGACGCGCTGGCGCAGACCAGGCAGGACGCCGAGACGCTGGCCCGCCGCATGCACGCGGTCGTCGACGGGCTAACTGTGCACGCCCTCGCCGGCCACCTCACCGTCGAGGAGATGGTCGCGCAGCTCGACGCGTACCTCGCCGACCTCACAGGAGCCGAATTAACCGGATAGGCCGGCGAGCCGATGACGCCCCTGCGCGATCGTGAACTCCGGTTGGAGCAGTGATACTCGCTCGGCCCAGGGTGGCAATCTCCGTACGCTCCTGCGTGTGAAGACGCTGCTCCGCTCGCTGGACGGGATCGAGCTCGCCGAGACGGCCGCCGGTGTGCCGCTAGTCAGCGGAACCTTTCCGGAGGGCGAACACGACCGGGTCTGGCGGGCGTTGCGGGCCGAGCATCCCCGCACGGGTCTCTGGCCGGTGCTGGGCTGGACGGCCGGCACCGCGGCCGAGGGGACGTACGACTGGTGCCGGCGGCACCAGGGGCCCACCTGGCTGGATGCCCTCTGCGAGGTCGACCCGGCGGAGCGGATGGCGCTGATCATCCGGTCCAAGCGGGAGTGGATCGTCGAGGACGACGAATCCGCCGACCCGCAGACGGCGGCATGGCAGGAGGAGCGCCGGGCCGAGTTCGACCCCGCGCGGGTTGCCGAGGCGATCGGACCGCTGACGGAGATTCCGCCTGGGATCCGGCGCCAGACCGGTTCGTACCCGCCCACCGACGTGCTGCTGGTGCCGGCGGCGGCCGGACACGAGGTGCTCGCCCTGGTGCCGGGACTCATGGCGATCATGAACAACTGGATGGGCGGCCCGTCGCACCCTGACCTGCACTACGCGGACCACGTCTTCGTGCTCCGGCACTGGGAGAAGGCATGGGGCGCCGAGCTGTACCAGCCCGGCGTCGACAACCTGGAACTGGCCGTCGCTCGCCCGCCGCGCGACCCGCTCACCGCCGCGACCTGCGCGATCGAGCAGTGGTCCTACTGCGACGACCTGTCCCAGATCCTCGGGGAGGTGTACGACGTGGCGCGCCGACAGGCGCCCGCCGATCACTGGTCCTTCTGGTGGGACTGACCGGCGGTGGCTGCTGGTTGATCCGAGACCGACACCCGGTCCGGGAGGTGGCGGTATCGGGTCGGCGCGGATACCGCCACCTGCACGACGTGGAGTGGATCAAGCCAAGGCGGGCCCGACCGGCGACGGGTGGCGGTCGCCGGTGGTCAGAGCCGCCGCCCAGCCGGTGGTGATGAGCAGCAGCGCGGCGATGTAGGTCGCCATGACCAGGAGCCCGTGCCCGGCCAGGTGGACGCCGGTCGCGTCCAGCCCGATCAGCAGGTCCGAGCCGAGGAACAGCGCTCCGCCGATCGCCACCCGCCGGGACACCCCCTTCGCGGCGGCGGCCATCAGGGACAGCGCCAGGCTGTAGCCGAGCACCGGCAGCCGCAACGGCCCCAGCGTGCCCCAGAGCAGGGCGTTGGCGACCGCCCAGAGCGCCACGTACGCCAGGACCGCCGGGGCCGGCGGCCGGCGGTGCCGGACG
The DNA here is from genome assembly GCF_040642675.1 of Micromonospora sp. NPDC047738. Taxonomy (NCBI): domain Bacteria; kingdom Bacillati; phylum Actinomycetota; class Actinomycetes; order Micromonosporales; family Micromonosporaceae; genus Micromonospora; species Micromonospora sp. NPDC047738. Next base: position 188,770 of record NZ_JBEYSO010000004.1, on the reverse strand, counting down.
AACGAGGTGAGGAAGGCCAGTTGGGTGACCAGGAAGCAGCCCATGCCCACCAGGAACGCGGCCGGTCCCGCGACGAGCAGGGCCACGTTGCCGGCGGTGGCAAAGACCAGGCCAACTGCGACGCCGTCGATCCGCCGCCGGACAGACCAGAGGTACGCCAGCAGCAGCGGGGCCAGCAGCGGTTTGGCCAGCCACTGGGTCGCGGTGGAGTCGAGCGCGACGCCGACCAGCTCGACCGCGGCGATGGCCCCGAACAGGGGCAACCAGCGGCGCCTCACCGGGTCGGCTGCCAGCCGGGCCGGCCGAAGACGTAGCCGAGGCGGTCCCGCCAGGTACGGGCGGCCCGGGCATCGGCCCAGATCGCGGCGAACTCGTGGGTGGCCACCCGCAGCGGGTTGTACGTGTTGATGTTCTTGGTGAGCCCGTAGCGGACGGCGGCCCGTTCCGGCTCGAAGGTGCCGAAGAGCCGGTCCCAGACGATCAGGATGCCGGCGTAGTTGCGGTCCAGGTACTCGGCGTTGGCACCGTGGTGGACCCGGTGGTGTGACGGGGTGTTGAGGACCAGCTCGATCGGCCGGGGCAGCACGTTGATCCGCTCGGTGTGCAGGAAGAACTGGTAGAGCAGGCTGATCGACTGCTGCAGGAAGATCATCCAGGGCGGGATGCCGAGCAGCGCCAGGGGCAGCCAGAACGGCAGCGAGGTCATCGGCGTCCAGCTCTGCCGCAGCGCGGTGGAGAGGTTGAAGTAGACGCTGGAGTGGTGGATCACGTGGCTGGCCCAGAACACGCGTACCTCGTGGTGAAGCCGATGGAACCAGTAGTAGGCCAGGTCGTCGGCGAAGAACAGCAGCACCCAGGTCCACCAGTTGGCGGGGGAGAGGTGGATCGGCGCGACCAGCCACAGCGCCGCGTAGACGCCGGCGGTGACCAGCTTCCACGGCACGCCGATGAGCACGCTGCCCAGGCCCATTGACAGGCTGGTGGTGGTGTCGCGCAGCTCGTAGCCGCGTTCGTCGTCGTCGGGCAGGAACCGGTAGGAGACCGCCTCGATGATGATCAGCAGCAGGAACGCCGGGACGGCGTAGAGCACGGCGGGGATCATGCTCGGGCTTCCCTTCCGGACGGGGTGGTGGGGGTGGTGACCGGGGCGGTCAGCAGGGCCCGGGCGTGCCGGGCGGCGGCCGCGCCCTGGCCGGCCGCGATGGCGGCGGCGAGCCGGCGGTGGCCGGCGACGTCGAGCAGTTCGGCGGCCCGCCCGTCCGGCGGCACGTCGTCCACCGCGAGTGCGCCGGCCACCAGGCTGTTGAAGGCCAGCAGGTAGGCGGTGTTGCCGGAGCCGGTGACGATCAGCCGCCACATGGCGATGTCGGCGTCGTGCATCCGGGGCAGGTCGGGGGCGAGTGCCGCGTACTCCTCGGCGGCCCGGACCACTGCGGCGGTGACCGCTGGATCGCCGCGCTCGGCGCAGAGCCGGGCCGCGTCGATTCCGACGCAGGCCCGCATCTCCAGCATGTCGCGGACCAGCGTCTCGACCGGGAGTACGTCGCCCGACCGGGCCAGCGAGAGCGCCAGGTCCAGCCCGGCGTGCACCCGCCAGTCGAGCACCCGGGTCGCGCCGCCCTGGCTGACCCGGAGCAGGCCGAGCTGCTGGAGCCGGCGCAGCGCCTCCCGGACGGCGTGCCGGTTGACTTCGAACGCGGCGGCCAGCTCGCGCTCGCCGGGCAGGGTCTCCCCGGGCTGGTAGCGGCCGCTGACGATGGCGTCGCGGAGCTGACCGAAGACGTGGTCGGAGACCGAGGCGCGGGGTACGGGGGCGAAGGCCATGGCGGCAGTGTGATCCCCGACGCCTCAACCCGTCAACTGGTTGGACCAGATGGTCTTCGCCATGCCGGCATCGTTGTTCGACAATGGAGCGGTGAGCGACATCGCCCTCTACCACCCGTACGTCGACTTCCGGGACGAGGCGTGGCTGAAGGGCGCCGTCCTGTACTGGCCGAGGATCGCCCGGATGCTCCCCGACACCATCCGGAACTGGTCCGACTCTGACCTGGTGCGACAGCTCCGGGACGAGCTTGGCTGCATCGTCGACGTACGTCTTCGGCAGCGCGACTACGGCGGACCGCTCGAGCGGGCCGAACAACTCTTCTTCCGGTTCCTCGATCGGCACGAGGAGGAACTGCTTCCCCGATATGGCGTCCGACGCCTCGGGATCGATCCGATCGTCCAGGACCGAGCCGACACCGGGCGCTTGGCGCCGCGCGATCTCCGCCTGGCGCCGGTGATGCCCGGCAAGATGCTGTGGTCCCTGGCGGACCGGTTGGCCGACAGCGGCCTACTGGTCCCGCTCGAGGACGTGCGCGCGGACGGCCGACGCCAGTCGCTGCCTTACCTGTGCCTGCACCGTGACCTCGCGACGCTCTATCTCGCGGTGCTCGCCGACGCCGTGGCCTCGGACAACCGGATGGCGATGGTGACCGACCTGCCGGTGACCCTGGCGACGAGCGGCGGATGGACCACCGACTCGATGGCCGCCGTCCTGCTGGACGATGCGGCACGGGCCACGTTCGCCCGCCCTGAACCCGCCCAGGCCTTCGCCGTCCTCGCGCTGGCGGTCGCCGTGCCGAAAGACCTGCGAGACGTGCCGATCCGTCGAATCATCAAGGCCCGCCGAAAACTTCAGCCGCAGCTGCTCGCCTACCGCGCCTACCTCGACTCGCTGGCACCCGCCCTCGCCGAGCTGAGCGCGGTGCCGGACCCGGCCGTCCGGGCCGCCCACCTCGAGATGATGGTCGAACGGGAGATCGGCGGCCGGATCAACGCCACCGCCCGGCAGCTGTCGAAGCTCGGCCTGCAGCCGGTCCGCGCCCTGCTCACCACGCAGACGCTGGTCCCGCCGGCGGCCCTCGCCGCACTCGGCAGCGCGTTGGACCTGCCGCCCGTGGTGACCGGATCGGGGGCGGTCGCGGCCACGGTCGTCAGTGCGACGGCCACCATGATGGGCGGTCGGGAGCAGCTCCGGGAGGCCCACCCGACCGGCTACCTGCTGGGGCTGCGCCGGGAGCTCGGGGCCAGCCACACGGTGGCCGCGGTGCGGGCCGCGTACCGCCGGGCGGCGGGGACGGGCCGCCGCGGGTGACGGTCGGTGCGTCGACGCGACCCGACGGTGCCCCGGCCGTCACACCTCGTATCCTGTCCGCCGGAAGGCCCGCGACATGGAAGGGAGTCGGTGTGAGCGACCGGGTCGAGACGTTGGAGTTCCAGGCCGAGGCCCGTCAGCTGCTCCAGCTGATGGTGCACTCGATCTACTCGAACAAGGACGTCTTCCTGCGCGAACTTATCTCGAACGCCTCTGACGCGCTGGACAAGCTGCGGCTGGAGTCGCTGGTCGACAAGGACCTGGCGGTCGACACCGCCGACCTGCACATCGAGCTCGAGGTCGACCGGGAAGCCCGTACGCTGACCGTGCGGGACAACGGCGTCGGCATGTCCCGCGACGAGGTGATCGGGCTGATCGGCACCATCGCCAAGTCCGGCACCGCCGAGCTGCTGCGCAAGCTGCGCGAGTCCCAGGACGCCGCCGCCTCCCAGGAGCTGATCGGCCAGTTCGGGGTCGGCTTCTACGCCACCTTCATGGTGGCCGACAAGGTCACCCTGGTGACCCGGCGGGCCGGGCAGAGCGGGGGTACCCGCTGGGAGTCGACCGGCGAGGGCACCTACTCGGTCGAGTCGGTCGACGACGCGCCGCAGGGCACCTCGGTCACGCTGCACCTCAAGCCCGCCGACGCCGAGGACAACCTGCACGACTACACCGCCGAGTGGACCATCCGGGAGATCGTCAAGCGATACTCGGACTTCATCGCCTGGCCGATCCGGATGACCGTCGAGCGGTCGGGTGAGGACGGCGCCACCACCCGCGAGGAGCAGACCCTCAACTCGATGAAGGCGCTCTGGGCCCGCTCCCGGGACGAGGTGGACGAGGCCGAGTACAAGGAGTTCTACCGGCACGTCGCCCACGACTGGGCCGACCCCCTCGAAACCATCCACATGCGCGGCGAGGGCACCTTCGAGTACGAGGCGCTGCTCTTCCTGCCCTCGCACGCCCCGCTCGACCTGTTCTCCCCGCAGGTCCGCCGAGGTGTGCAGCTCTACGTCAAGCGTGTCTTCATCATGGACGACTGCGACGCGCTGATGCCCAACTACCTGCGCTTCGTCAAGGGCGTGGTGGACGCGCACGACCTGTCGCTCAACATCTCCCGGGAGATCCTCCAGCAGGATCGGCAGATCCGGGCCGTCCGCCGCCGCCTGGTCAAGAAGGTCCTCGCCACCCTCAAGGAGCTCTCCGCCGAGTCCTACCGCACCTTCTGGACCGAGTTCGGCGCGGTGGTCAAGGAGGGGCTGCTCGAGGATCCGCACAACACCGAGGCGCTGCTCGACCTGGTCCGGGCCGCCAGCACCAACGATCCGGCCGAACTGACCACGCTGCGCGACTACGTCGAGCGGATGAAGGACGGCCAGACCGAGATCTACTACGCCACCGGTGAGTCTCGGGTCACCATCGAGAACTCGCCGCACCTGGAGGCGTTCCGCGCCAAGGGCTTCGAGGTGCTGATCCTCACCGACCCGGTCGACGAGGTGTGGGTCGAGCGGGTCGGCCAGTACGACGGGAAGACCCTGCGCTCGGTCGCCAAGGGCCAGGTCGACCTGGAGACCGACGAGGAGAAGGAGCAGGCCGAGGCGGAGCGGCAGGAGTACGCCGACCTGCTCACCTGGATGAGCGGCGCGCTGGCCGACAGCGTCAAGGAGGTCCGGCTCTCCTCGCGGCTGACCACCTCGCCCGCCTGCGTCGTCGGCGACGCTCACGACATGACGCCGACGCTGGAGAAGATGTACCGGGCGATGGGGCAGGAGGTGCCCCGGGTCAAGCGGATCCTGGAGCTCAACCCGACCCACCCGCTGGTCACCGGGCTGCGCAAGGCCCACGAGCAGGGCGGCGACCAGAGCGCCCTGACCGACACCGCCGAGCTGCTCCACGGGATGGCGCTGCTCGCCGAGGGCGGAGAGCTGGCCGACCCGGCCCGGTTCACCCGGATCCTTGCCGACCGGCTGGCCCGTACCCTTTAGGGCCGCCGTCTCCGTCGGCCGCGGCAGCCACGCCGCGGCCGACGGCGGTTACGCCCGGGTGAGCCGTGCCAGGTGCTCCGTCTCCTGCTCCGACGGCTCAACCGGTCGGCTCCCGAGCAGCCGCCAGCGGGACGTCCTCCCGTCCGGGCCGACCAGTTCGCCGCGCGCCAGCGCCCGGTCGATGTCCTGCCGTACCCGCTCCTCGAGATGCGGTTCGGTGGCGAAGAGGATGCGCAGGCGTACCTCGTCGCCGGACCGCTCCGCGCTCGTGTGATGCGGCGCGACCGGGCAGGGCGGCGCGTGGTCCCAGTGACCGCACAGAACGGTGGTGATCGCCGCCCCGGGCGCGCCCGAGTCGTCGTCCGGCGCCATGTCGAGGACGGCCTGATGGGCAAACCCCTGCCGCATGACGCCATTCTGCCTCAGGGCGTCCGGGTCGTCGGCGCCCTTACGGTGTCGGCGTCTTGGTGGCCGCGGTGAGGGCCGCGGCGAGGGCCGCCGCGCGGTCCTTGCCGATCGCGGCCACGATCGCGGCGGCGGCGTCGGCCGGGGCCTGCCCGCCGAGTGCCTGTACGGTCGCCGCCGCGATCGCGGCGGCGGTCGGTGCGGCATGGGTGGTCTGGTAGAGGTCGTTGAGCACGTTGAGCGTCGACATGCCGGCGGGGATGCCGCCACCGATGTACTGCCAGGGCAGTGCGCGCATCTTCGCGGCGACAGCCGGGTCGGACAGGATCGCGGAGAATTCGGCGGGGGTCATGGTGTCGTCCTTCGTCAACAGGGCCCGCAGCTGGGCGAGCGTGCCACGGTATGCGTTGCAGTCGGTCTGTCCGGACGCGCCGGGGCAGGCGACGTTCGACCCGTACTGCCAGATCGACGGGGTCACCCCGCCGTACGCGGCCCAGCCCGGGCCGCCGTCCCCACCACCTTGCGCGTAGACGGCAGCGGGCGCGCCGGTGGGGTTGCTGCCGTAGTCGCTGGCTACCAGGGGTGCGTTGAGTGGCCGGAGGTCGGGCCGGCCGAGGTTCCCGTCCCAGTTCCACTTCGGCAGGTAGATCGCCAGCACCCGCTGATCGACGGCGTGCCAGCGGTCCACGAACCGGCGTACGTCGTCGAAGCGCGGCCACAGTCCGTTGGCGACCAGCTCCGGGTAGCGCTCGACGTCGAGCATCGCCCACACCGCCCCGATCCCGTCGAGGGTGCTCCGCAGGTAGTCGACCTGCCGGTTGGTGCTGGCCTGATCGCCTCTGATCAGGTTGTGGTAGCCACCGATCACGTCGAAGCCGGCGCCGGCCGCACCACGCGCCATGTCGGCGACGTGCGGGCTGGGCGGGTGGAAGCCCTGCGGATCGCCGTAGCTGGCGCGCAGGCACAGGACGGGAGAGGTGGCCCGGCGAACCGCCGCCCAGTCGAACTCGCCCTTGACGCGGTCCCAGTCGTGGTAAGACAGGTCGGCATAGATCACAGCCATTGCCATCACCTCTGCGGCCCACCGTAGCTCGACCCATCTGACCTGCGCTAACGCGAAAATTGGTCAGTGAGACGGGGGCGGTCGGTGGCCCGAGGAGCGGCCGCCCTGCGGTCAGATCTGGCCGGTGTAGAAGCCGTGGCGGGCCAGCGGCTCGACGATGTTCTGTTCCTCATATGCCAAATGCGACAGCAGGGTGTCGGTGAGGATGTCCACGGCCTGCTGGACCTCGGTGAAGTCCCCCGGATTGCGGATCAGGTCGACCAGGGCCCGGTCCACGCCCTCCACCACGTCGTGGATCACCACGTGCTCCGCTTCCAACCGGTCGAGCACCGGGGCCAGCCCCGGATCGGCACGCCGCAGGTGCGGGAAGATCGAATTGTCCTCCAGCCCGTGGTGCTGGGTGACCACCGTGCAGTACGCGGCGCAGTACGCCCCCAGCGTCCAGTTGTTCTGCCGCATGGTCATCTGGTTGAGCACGGCCCGGGCGGCGCCGGCGGAGACCACCCCTCGTTTGACCTGTTCGAGCAGGTCGCGCACCTGCGCCAGCTCCTGACGCAGGTGGTCGTGCACGTCGACGAGGTGCGCGCCGACGGCCTGCGCGTGCGGGGTGTAGACGTGCCCGGCCGGCGCCGGCGGGGCGACCGGGCGGGTGGACTCGTCCCAGAGCTGGTGGTCCGTCAGGCGTACGCCCGGATCGGGGGTGGGGGTGACCGCGAGCGCGGTGGCGCCCCCGGCCTCGACCGCCTCGCGCGCTTCCTCGCCGGCCCTGGGTCGGGTGCCCGGCTCGGCACGTTCGGCGGCGACCAGCTCCCGCACCGCGGGCGCGACCTCCCGCCCGAAGAGCTGGATGGCGGTGGGGTCGTCGGCGCCGAGGATGAAGGTGGCGATGCCGTGGTCCAGCACCAGCCCGGCCAGCTCCTCCACCCACTGCTCCGGCGGTCCGCTGAGGAAGCCGGTGGACGACCGGGTGAACTGGCCGTTGACGTTCAACAGCCGCCGCACCGACCGGGGATCCCGCCCGGCGGCCTCGGCACCCTCGTCGATCAGCGCGTTCATTCCCGGCAGCTCGTCCGGCCCCTTCGACAGGTACGCCAGCGACGGCAGCCAGCCGTCGGCAGCGCGCCCCACCAGCCGCAGCATCCGGGGCTTGTACGCGCCGACCCAGATCTCCACCGGGTGGGCCGGCGCCGGCCCGCGCTTCGCCCCGACCACCCGGTGGTACGTGCCCTCGACCCGGACCATGCCGCGCCGCTCGACGTCCCACACCTCGCGGATCACCCGGATCGCCTCGTCGAGCGCGTCGACCGCCTGCCCGGGGGACAGCCGCCGACCGCCGACCGCCTCGATCGCCTCCCAGAACGCGCCCGCGCCGAGGCCCAGCTCGACCCGGCCGCCGGTGAGCAGGTCCAGGCTGGCCACGCTGCGTGCCAGCACCACCGGTTGGCGCAGCGGCAGGTTGAGCACGTTGCCGGCCAGCCGGATCCGACTGGTCGCGGCCGCGAGATAGGACATCAGCGTCCAGGTGTCCAGGAAACCCGGCTGGTATGGGTGGTCCTGGAAGGTGACCAGGTCCAGGTTGACCTGCTCGCAGAGCTTGGCGAGCGCCACCACCTGCTCGAACTGGCCGGCGGCGGGGGTGAGGAAGCCGCCGAAGGCCAGCTCGTGTCCGTAGTCAGTCATGTTCCTCCGCCTGCGCACCCGGGCCCGGCGACCGTGCCGGACCTCGCCACCGTAGTCGGTGCCGGATCGGCGCGCGCCCGCTCCCGCAACCGCAGCGATAACCAGGCGGACACCCAACTCAACGAGGCGGACCTGCGGGCCGTCCACCTTCGAGCGGCCGTACGCGACCCTGCGCAACGCCGGCGTACCCGTGATCGTGGTGCTGGTGTCCGGCCGGCCGCTGGACGTCGCCGGTGAGTTGCCGAACTGGACCGCGCTGCTCGCCTCCTGGCTGCCCGGCACCGAGGGCGCCGGCGTTGCCGACGTCCTCTTCGGCGGGTACGCGCCGACCGGCAAACTGCCGATGACCTGGATGAACTCCGTCGGCCAGCAGCCCATCAACGCCGGCGACGGGCAGGTTCCGCTCTTTCCGCAGGGTTTCGGCCTGACGTACTGAAGGGGGCTTTGTAAGGCACCTGTGGACGGCGCGCAACTCGTACGGTGTGGCCTTCGCTCGGCCGGGTGAAGAACTTCACAAGAAGTGGGCGATCATCCGAAACCATCCCTAATGTCGACTGCGTTCGCGATCGCGGACACCCGGGCCGGTAACGCCTAATCCCGCCGCCGGCCCGTCGGTACCTGGACCTCAGGCGGGAGCGGGGGACCCACATGTTCCTCGGTGCTCGACACCTCGGGGTGAAGCCGCCCATCCGGCGGCCGGGCTCCTCGGCCCGAACCCGACAGCTCACCTCGTCGGCGTGGAGGAACCCACATGGCAACTGAACACGTCGCACGTCACCGACGCACCACGCAGCGTCGTGTCGCCGTCGGAGCGCTCGTCGTCGGTGCCGCCACCGGCGCCGCCGCCATCCTCGGGCCGGCCGCGCCGGCCAGCGCATCCAGCGTGAACTGGGACGCCATCGCTCAGTGCGAGTCCGGCGGAAACTGGCACATCAACACCGGCAACGGCTACTACGGTGGCCTCCAGTTCTCGAAGAGCACCTGGAACGGCTACGGCGGTAAGAAGTACGCCAGCCGCGCCGACCTGGCCAGCCGCAGCGAGCAGATCGCCGTGGCCGAGAAGGTCCTCGACGGGCAGGGCATCGGCGCCTGGCCGGTCTGCGGCAAGAAGGGCGGCTCGACCAAGCACTACTCCACCAAGGACTCCGGCGCCACGAAGTCGCACAAGAAGGCGACCAAGGACCGGTCGTCCCGCGGCGACCAGCCGGCGACCCGCAGCCACCGGCGTACCGCGCCGGCGTCGAGCGGCGCGACCTACACGGTCCGGTCGGGTGACTCGCTGTCGCTGATCGCGGAGGCGAAGCACCTCGCCGGCGGCTGGCAGGCGCTCTACGAGCGCAACAAGCGCGTGGTCGGCGACAACCCGGGCCTGATCTTCCCAGGCCAGCACCTCCGCCTGCGCTGACGCTACTGGCAGGTGGGGTGCCCCACACTGCGCGCTGATGCACTGAAAAGTGGCCATCCCCGCCCGGGATGGCCACTTTTTTCGTGAACGAGGCCCCGGGTGCTCGCGGTGTCCCGGTCGGGGGCGGTTGCTATCGTCGCGGTGCTCCGGAAAGACGTGAAGAAGGCGCGGATATGACCAACGACTCGTTCTCCGCGGCCGCAAGCCTCGACGAGCTGCTCACCAGGACGCAGCAGGCGCTGTCGGCCATGCGCTCGCGGGCGGCCGAGCACCCCGACGGCGACCCGGGCGAGCTGCTCCGCGCCGAGGGCGCGGCGGCCGACGGCCGGGTCCGGGCCGTGGTGGTCCAGGGTGGCCGGCTGGAGTCCGTGACGGTGGACCCGGAGCTGGCGGGGGACGGGATGGAGGCGGTCTGCGGGCAGGTCGTGCTGGCCGTCAACGCTGCCCTCGCCGCCCTCGACGCCCAGGTCAGCGCCTCGGCCCGGGCCGACGTCGACGCCCTGGCCGTGCGGCTCGGCGGCATCGAGGAGCAGTCGGTACGGCAGATGGAGCTGTTCAGCCGGGCGGTGGACGACGTGATGGCCCGCCTCAGCCGCGGCCCTGACGCGGGGGCGCGGGCGGGCCGCCCGAGCTGAGGCGGGCCTGCCGCGGCCGCGCCGGAGAGCGCGGCGAGGCGGGGTGGGAGCTTCAAGGGGGTTAGCTCCTGTTCCGAGGCGGGCAGCATGGAGCCCGGTAGGGGCACCCGGCGCGGGGTAGCGATGAGGTGGGACGACGGTCGGTCCCGGGGCTGCCGGCGTGGCCCCGGTTCGACGGATCGACCGTCTGAGCCGCCGGGGGTCGGCGACTCGCTGGAGCACAATCACACGGCCGTGGACGCAGATCAATGGGTGACCGCGGCAACCGGTTCGGTCGATCACCGGGCCGGTCCCGGAAGTCAGGAAGCCATCACCTTCTATAGCCCCTGATCAGGGCGAACACCCTCCGGAGCGGGCGGGGCCCGCCCGACTGGCGGGGATTGCCGCTCCATGCGGATGGCGCACGTTCACCCGTCGGTCGACCCGGCGATCGAGCCCCGCCGGAACCCGGACCGCCCGGTGCACCGTCAGCGCCTCTGTCGTCGTGCGGTGAGGCCCCGGGAGGGTTGCGGTAGGAATCTACCGACCACTTTCGTTTGTCGTGAAGAAAAGTAGTCCGTGAGCCGACGAAAGCTATGGACAGCCTGAGAGGAAGTTAGTACTGTCTGGCACCATCAATATGTTTCGTCGAGATGAACTACCGGCACAGTAGTTCTCGACCGTGGCCTTCAGGCGGCGCAACCCGTCGGAGGGTCATGACCGGCCAGCGATGGCCACCCCGGGTCAACGCCGCACCACGGCGACCTGGCGCAGGCATGCGCCAAGGATCGACCGACGTCCGTCCGTACCCGACACGACCAGATCAGCTCCGACGCGCGACCCTGCCCGGCGCCGCGTGCGAACCGGCTCGCCGCTGACACCGGGATCAACCAACCATCCACATCGGACGACCGTGGCCGCCGGCCACGGCCGGGGATCCCGCGCGGCCTGGGAGGGGCCGACGGGCTGCGAGCACCCGAAGAAGCACCTCAGACGACACCTGACACCGACGGGCCGACGCACGTTCCGCCCGGTTGTTCCCGGACCGTGAAAGAGGCATCAATGAACCCATCCGCACCGCGGGATCGGCTCTCTGCGAGCCGGCTCCGGAGATCGGTGGCGGTCATCGCGGCGATGTTGTTGCTGCTGACCGCCGCCCTGACCGGCTCCCCGGCGAACGCGCGTCCGACCGACACCGAGCGGTCGGCGACGGCCGGGCCTCAATCCTCGTCGCAACTGCAGGCCCAGGTCCTGACCTGGACCGCCGGCGACAACTTCCTGTCGTACCTGTCGGCGCCGACCACCGCTACGGCCGGGCCGGCCACCCTGGTCTTCGAAAACAGCCGGGCTACCGGCAACACCACCGGAATGCAGCACACCCTCACGTTCGAAACGGGCGACCCGAGGTACAACAGCGACGTCGACGTCAACATCCTGGCGGATCCGACGGACAGCAAGGGGGGCCGGTGGACCGTTGACGTCGTTCTCTCGCCCGGCACCTACCGGTACTTCTGCGCCATCCCGGGCCACGGCGGAATGACCGGCCTGCTGGTGGTCACCGGCGGCGGATCGGACACCACGCCGCCCACGGTCAGCGCCACGGTTTCCGGGGAGAAGGACCCAACCGGGGCGTACGTGGGCAGCGCGACGGTCACCCTGTCGGCGACCGACAGCGGCTCCGGTGTAGAGCGAGTCGAGTACTCCCTGGACGGCGGCCCATATGGCACCTACTCGGCGCCGGTGACGGTGAACCAGCTGGGTCAGCACACGGTGAGCTACCGGGCCACTGACAAGGCGGGCAACACCTCGACGCCGCAGTCGGTGTCGTTCCGGGTCGTCGAACCGCCGCCGACGGACACCACCCCGCCCATCGTGACGGCGGCGGTGACCGGTCAGCGGGACGCCAACGGCGCGTACGTGGGCAGTGCCACGGTGACCCTGTCGGCCACGGACACCGAGTCGGGGGTGGATCGGGTCGAGTACTCCCTCGACGGCGGTGCCTACGCCAGGTACTCCGCGCCGGTGACGGTGAACCAGGTGGGGCAGCACACGGTGACCTATCGGGCCACGGACAAGGCGGGTAACACGTCGTCGCCGCAGTCGGTGGCGTTCACGGTCGTGGAGACGCCTCCGGCGGACACCACGCCGCCGACGGTGACGGCGGCGGTGACGGGGGAGAAGGACCCCACCGGTGCGTACATCGGCGGCGCGACGGTGACGCTGTCCGCCACCGACAGCCAGTCCGGCGTGGACCGGGTCGAGTTCTCCCTCGACGGGCAGCCCTATGCCATCTACTCGGCGCCGGTGGCGGTGAATCAGCCGGGTCAGCACACGGTGAGCTATCGGGCCACTGACAAGGCGGGCAACACGTCGTCGCCGCAGTCGGTGTCGTTCCGGGTGGTGGAAACGCCGCCAGCGGACACCACGCCGCCCACGGTGACGGCTGCGGTGACCGGTCAGCGGGACGCCAACGGCGCCTATGTGGGCAGTGCCACCGTGACCCTGTCGGCCACCGACACTCAGTCGGGTGTCGACCGGGTCGAGTACACCCTGGACGGCGGCGCATATGGAACCTACTCGGCGCCGGTGACAGTGAACCAGGTAGGGCAGCACACGGTGACCTATCGGGCCACGGACAAGGCGGGCAACACGTCGTCGCCGCAGTCTGTGTCGTTCACGGTGGTCGAGACGCCTCCGGCCGACACCACGCCGCCCACCGTGACGGCTGCGGTGACGGGGGAGAAGGACCCCAGCGGGGCATACGTGGGCAGCGCGACGGTGACGCTTTCCGCCACGGACAGCCAGTCGGGCGTGGATCGGGTTGAGTTCTCTCTCGACGGGCAGCCCTACGCGATCTACTCGGCGCCGGTGGCGGTGAACCAGCCGGGTCAGCACACGGTGAGCTACCGGGCCACCGACAAGGCCGGTAACACCTCGACGCCGCAGTCGGTGTCGTTCCGGGTGGTGGAAACGCCGCCGACGGACACCACGCCGCCCACGGTGACGGCGGCGGTGACCGGTCAGCGGGACGCCAACGGCGCGTACGTGGGCAGCGCGACGGTGACCCTGTCGGCCACGGACACCGAGTCGGGGGTGGATCGGGTCGAGTACTCCCTCGACGGCGGTGCCTACGCCAGGTACTCCGCGCCGGTGACGGTGAACCAGGTGGGGCAGCACACGGTGACCTATCGGGCCACGGACAAGGCGGGTAACACGTCGTCGCCGCAGTCGGTGGCGTTCACGGTCGTGGAGACGCCTCCGGCGGATACCACTCCGCCGACGGTGACGGCGGCGGTGACGGGGGAGAAGGACGCCAACGGTGCGTACATCGGCGGCGCCACGGTGACTCTCACCGCCACCGACACCCAGTCCGGCGTGGACCGGGTTGAGTTCTCCCTCGACGGGCAGCCCTACGCCGCCTACTCCGCCCCGGTCACGGTCAACCAGCCGGGGCAGCACACGGTGAGCTACCGGGCCACGGACAAGGCGGGCAACACCTCGACGCCGCAGTCGGTGTCGTTCCGGGTGGTGGAAACGCCGCCAGCGGACACCACGCCACCCACGGTGACGGCTGCGGTGACCGGTCAGCGGGACGCCAACGGCGCCTACGTGGGCAGCGCCACCGTGACCCTGTCGGCCACCGACACCCAGTCGGGTGTCGACCGGGTCGAGTACTCTCTCGACGGCGGCGCCTACACCGCGTATTCGGCGCCGGTGACGGTGAACCGGCCGGGGCAGCACACGGTGAGCTACCGGGCCACGGACAAGGCGGGCAACACGTCGTCGCCGCAGTCGGTGGCGTTCACGGTGGTCGAGACGCCTCCGGCCGACACCACGCCGCCCACCGTGACGTCCGCGGTGACCGGCCAGCGGGACGCCAACGGCGCGTACGTCGGCGGCGCCACCGTCACCCTCACCGCCACCGACACCCAGTCGGGCGTGGATCGGGTCGAGTTCTCCCTCGACGGGCAGCCCTACGCCGCCTACTCCGCCCCGGTCACGGTCAACCAGGTGGGGCAGCACACGGTGAACTACCGGGCCACCGACAAGGCCGGCAACACCTCGACGCCGCAGTCGGTGTCGTTCACGGTGGTCGACCCGCCGGCCCCGGACACCACCCCGCCGACCGTCACTGCCGCCGTCTCCGGGCAGCTCGACGACAACGGGGCGTACGTGGGCAGCGCCACGGTGATCATCTCCGCGAGCGACAGCGGTTCGGGCGTGGACCGGGTCGAGTACTCCCTCGACGGCGGCGCGTACGCCAGGTACTCCGCGCCGGTCACGGTCAACCAGGCGGGCCAGCACACGGTCAGCTACCGGGCCACCGACAAGGCTGGCAACACCTCCGGTACCGCCTCGGTCACCTTCACGGTGGTCGCCAGCGGGCCGCAGCCGGAGTGCGTGAAGGACACCCGACCCACCGTCTGGCTCGGCACCGTCGACAGCGGCGTGCCCAACCGGGTGGTCGCGGGCGACTGCACCATCAACAACGTCATCGAGGACGAGCGCTCCTGGCCGAACCACGGCCAGTTCGTCTCCTACGTGAACTCGGTCGCCGAGCACCTGCACCACCTCGGCGTCATCAGCCACCAGGAGCACGGCAAACTGGCCAGCGCCGCCGGCCGCTCCGGCGTCGGCAAGCCGGACACGAAGAACGGCTACCAGCCGATCCTCGACGACAACGCCGCGTCTTTCGGCAAGTGGCAGCAGGTCGGTGCGGGCGGCTTCACCCGCAACGCCGACGGGTCCATCACCAGCAAGCCGGTGCCTGGGCTCGGCATGCTCTGGTACCCGGTCGCCCAGTACGGCGACTTCTCGCTGAAGTTCCAGTGGCGCGATGACGCGCCGGGCGACGGCCGGGCCAACAGCGGTGTCTTCGTCCGCTTCCCGGACGTGCGCCGCCACCCGGCGGAGTCCCGGCCCGAGTGGGTCGCCATCAAGTACGGCCACGAGCTGCAGATCCTCGACCGGACCGACGGTGACCAGTACAAGAGCGGCTCGGTGTACGGCTTCGACCGGGTCGACCTGGCCGGCGCGGGGGTCACCCCCAAGGGCACCTGGAACGACTACGAGATTCGGGTGGTCGGCCAGCACTACTCCGTGTTCCGCAACGGGAAGCTGATCAACGAGTACGTCAACCGGCCCGATGCCGTGTTCAGCCCGCCCCGAGCGGACGACCCGGGCGGCGCCGGCCGGCAGCACGCCACCGGCTACGTCGGGCTGCAGAACCACGGGACGAACGACGTCATCAGCTTCCGCAACGTCCGGATCGCCCCATTGACCCCGTGCTGCCCGGGCGGCCCGGCGGGCGGCCCGAACTCCTGCTGCTGACCGAACGGAAGGGAACCACCATGGCAAGGAACAGAATCGACAGACGTACCCTGCTGCGGGGCCTCGCCGGCTCCACGGTGGCGGTCAGCGCGGCCAGTCTCGCCGGCGCCGTGCCGGCCGGGGCTGACCAGGGGGGCCAGGGCAAGCTCATCCCGCAAGGGCACCTGGGCATCCAGCTCTACAGCGTCCGCGACAAGGTCGCCCAGGTCGGCTTCGCGGCCGTCTTCGAGGAGCTGTCCCGCATCGGCTACCGGGAGGTGGAGTTCGCCGGCTACACCCAGGGCTCACTGGGCGCCATCACCCCGGAGCAGATCCGGCAGCTGCTCGACGACAACGGGCTGAAGGCGGCCGGCAGCCACCGCGGGCTGCGAGACTTCCGCACCAACCTGGAGTGGGAGCTGGACGTCGCCGAGATCCTCGGCATGCCGGCGATCGGCACGGCGGAGGCGCCCACCGGCAACCGGACCATCGCCGGCTACCAGGCCGCCGCCGCCGAGTTCAACGCGTGGGGCGAGGCCGCCGCGGCCCGCGGCATCAAGCTCTACCAGCACAACCACACCATCGAGTTCAGCTTCGCGACGGACCGACCCGACGTGCGGCTGTACGACCTCTTCCTGGACCTGACCGACCCCCGGTACGTGTTCCTGGAGATGGACATCCTGTGGGCGTACGGCGGGGCACGGAAGTACCCGGGCTTCCGCCCGGTCGACTACGTCAACGCCCACCCGCACCGCTTCCCGTTGTTCCACGTCAAGGACGGCGTGCCGCTGCCCAACCCGCAGCAGGGCAACTCCTACCTGGACGTGGAGTTCGGGGCCGGGGTCATCCCGTTCCACGAGTTCTTCGGCGAGCTCAAGGGCCGGGGCCGCTTCGAGTTCCTGTGGGAGCAGGACACCGCGCCGAGCGCGCAGCCGAACCCGCCGGGGTCGCTGGGCGCCGCCGAGCGTAGCTACCAGCGCTTGGTCGAGCTGCGGGGTGCCCGATGAGCGCCTGGCGGCTGGTCGAGGACGGCAACCCGGCACCCGAGCCGGAGCCGGCCGCCGATCCGACGAGCGAGGCCACCGGGCCGCTGGGCGGCCGGACCGAGCGCCCGCGTAGCGGGGCCCGGCGGATGCTGGTGGTCGCGGCCGTCGTACTGCTCACCCTCGTCGGCGCCGGCGGGCTGGCCGCGGCCGGCACCGGGATGTTCGCCGAGAAGCCGGAGGGCTGCGGCAAGCCCGACCGCAGCATCCAGCTGTACGCGGTGGAGCTGCCCAAGGACGGCACGCAGATCCGGCTCGGCTACGGGCTCACTCCGCAGACGGCCTCCTACCCGGGCCCGCTCATGGAGATGATGGAGGGGGAGTGCCTTGCCATCACCCTGCACAACCAGGTGTCTGCCGAGACCCTGGCGGCGTTGCGCACCGACCCGGCCCACCCGCTGGGCGTCTCGCTGCACGTGCACGGGGTCAAGTACACCCAGCAGTCCGACGGCACGGTGCAGAGCGCGTCGTACGTCCCGCCGGGTGAATCGCGCACCTACACCTGGTACGCCCAGCCGCGCAACAACCGGACCGGGGCGCAGGGCACGGCCGGCTACTGGTGGTACCACGACCACGTGGTGGGCGGCCCGCACGGCACCCAGGGGCTCTCGTCCGGTCTCTTCGGCGGCCTGGTCGTCCGGCGTCCCGGCGACCCGAAGCCGGACCGGACCTACACGGTGGTCTTCGGTGACCGGCAGAGCATCAACCTACGCCGCGGCGCCGCCACGGACACCTGCACCGAGGTGAACCCGCAGCCGGGCCCGAGCTGCCTGGTCGCCCGCAAGGGCGAGCGGGTGGAGTTCGTCGTGGTCGGTATCGGCAACGACATGCACACCTTCCACCTGCACGGGCACTCCTGGGCGGACACCCGCACCGGGGTGATCAGCAACAACGGGCAGCCGTTCGTCGACTCCATACCGATCATCGACAACAAGACGCTCGGCCCCGGTGACTCCTTCGGCGTCCAGGTGGTGGCCGGCGACTCGGTCGGACCGGGGCACTGGATGCTGCACTGCCACATGCAGTTCCACTCCGACGCCGGCATGTCGACGATGCTGCACGTCCTCGACGAGAACGGGAACATGCCGCCCGGCATGGGCCACCAGCACGGCGCGGCCGGCGCCACCGGCACCACTGGCACGGCCGGCGCCACCAGCACCACTGGCGCCGCCGGCGCCGCCGCGGCGCCTGCCGACGGCGGCCAGCACCAGCACAAGTGACGGATCCGGGGGCTGCTGACCGCCGTCGGTCGGCCAGCAGCCCCCGGACCGGCACCACCACCAGCGACCCGCCGCACCGGCCGCCCGATCCGGGTGGCGCCGGCGGTCGCGCACCCAGTGCTCCGGTGAGCGCCTCACCTCACCGGCAGATGGACGACCCGGAAGAACCTGTCCCTCAAACCAGGAGGAGTCGAGATGGCCGACAGACGCCATTTCCGGTTCTCCCGATGGGTCGGACGCTCCCGCGCCGACTCGACGGGATCCACCACCACACCCACACCATTCACCCCGGCTGCAGCACGTCGTACCCGCGGGCGCCGGATCGGCGCCCTGGCGTCGAGCGCCGCCCTGGCGCTCGGTGTGCTGGCCCTGCCCGCCCAGGCGGTCACCCCCGCGGCGGCCGCCGCCGAGGCCGCCGCGGCGGTCAAGGTGCTGGTCTTCCATGGCCCGGTGGACAAGCAGGACGACCCGGTCGCCCGGGCCACCGCCACCATCCGTGAGCTGGGCGAGCAGCAGGGCTTCAGCGTCGACGACTCCGCCGACCCGGCGGTGTTCACCTTCGGCAACCTGGCCCGCTACCGCGCGGTGGTCTTCCTCTCCGCCAACGGCGTCACCCTCAACGAGGCCCAGGAGGCCGCCTTCCAGGCGTACGTGAAGGGCGGCGGCGGTTTCGTCGGCGTCCACGACGCGGCGCGCGCCCAGCCGGAGTCCTCCTGGTTCACCGGCCTGATCGGCACCCGCCCGGCCGCCAGCCTGCCGAACGCCGAGAAGCCCGTCTCGGCCACCGCGAGCGCGGAGAACCCGCCGAACGAGACCGCCGCGAAGGCCATCGACGGCTCGACCGGCACCAAGTGGCTGACGTTCAACCCGACTGGCTGGCTGGCGGCGAAGCTGGCCAAGCCGGTGGTGGTGAGCCGGTACGCGCTCACCTCGGCCAACGACTTCCCCGGCCGCGACCCGAAGAACTGGACCCTGCAGGGCTCGAACGACGGCTCCACCTGGACCGACCTGGACAGCCGCAGCAACGAGACCTTCCCGCAGCGGTTCCAGACCAAGCAGTACAGCTTCACCAACACGACGGCCTACCAGCACTACCGGCTGAACGTCACGGCGAACAGCGGCGAGCCGCTGGTGCAGCTGGCCGAGCTGTGGCTGATCGGGCCGGACGCCGGGCCCGCGCCGGACAGCACGGTGCAGAAGGCCACCATCGACCTCACCGACCGGCAGCACCCGGCCAACAAGGACCTGCCGCTGACCTGGACCCGCTCCGACCAGTGGATCAACTGGGACCCCAGCCCGATCGGCAAGGTCCACACCATCGCCCAGGTCGAGGAGAACACCTACAACCCGGGCCTGAGCGGTAACGGCGCCTTCCACCCGATCTCCTGGTGCCAGGACTACGAGGGTGGCCGGTCGTTCTACACCGGGATGGGCCGGACCGAGGCGAGCTGGACCAGCGACAAGCAGTTCCAGGGCCACCTGGCCGGGGCCATCAAGTGGTCGGCGGGCCTGGTCCGCGGCGACTGCCAGGCCACCATCGCCTCGAACTACCGGATCGAGCGGCTCACCACCACCAACCAGTCGGGGCAGCTCGACCAGATCGGTGAGCCGCACGGCCTCACCATCGCCCCCGACGGCAAGGTCTTCTACATCGGCAAGGCCGCCTGCCCGAGCGGGCCGATCGTCAGCTGGGACGACCCCAAGGTCGGTCTGGGCTGCGGCACCATCCACCAGTGGGACCCGAAGACCAAGCAGGTCAAGCTGCTGACCACCCTCGCCGTGATGGGCAACCGGGGCAGCGGCAGCGAGCTGGTGAAGAACGAGGAGGGCCTGGTCGGCATCACCCTGGACCCGAAGTTCGCCCAGAACGGCTGGGTCTACGTCTACTGGATGCCGCACGAGTCCATCGACCGGGACAAGCGGATCGGCAAGCGGACCGTCTCCCGGTTCACCTACGACGCCGCAAACCAGACGCTCGACCAGAGCACCCGCAAGGACCTGATCAGCTGGGACACCCAGATCCACAGCTGCTGCCACGCCGGTGGCGGGATGACGTTCGACGAGAGCGGCAACCTCTACATCGGCTCCGGTGACAGCAACTCCTCCGGCGGCTCCAGCGGCTACTCCGGCAACAACTGGACCCAGGACTACAAGGGCACCTCGTTCCAGGACGCCCGGCGTACCTCGGGCAACACCAACGACCTCAACGGCAAGATCATCCGGATCCACCCGGAGCCGGACGGCACCTACACCATCCCGGCCGGGAACCTGTTCACCGGCAAGGAGGAGGGCGGCGGCAAGACCCGCCCGGAGATCTACGTGATGGGCGTGCGCAACATCGCCCGGATCGCCTGGGACCCGGTCAACCACTGGCTGACCGCGGCCTGGGTCGGCCCGGACGCCGGCGCCCCGGACCCGCAGCTCGGCCCGGCGAAGTACGAGACCGCCACGATCATCACGTCGGCGGGCAACCAGGGCTGGCCGTACTGCATGGGTAACCGGCAGCCCTACCGGGACCGCAGCAACAGCGACGCCAACGTGCTGACCGGCTGGTACGACTGCGACAACCTGAAGAACGAGTCGCCGCGCAACACTGGCCTGGTCAACATCCCGCCCGCCCGGGACAACATGATCTGGTACTCGCCGCAGGGCGGTGGCCCGGTCTACCCGAAGCGGACCGACGGCAGCGGGCTGCCCTCGTACGTGGTGGGCGAGGAGACCTTCACCCAGCCGTACCTCAAGGGCGGCGGTCAGGCCATCATGGACGGCCCGACCTACCACCGGTCGAAGGTCGACACCGACAGCGGCGTCGCCTGGCCGGCGTACTGGGACAACAAGTGGTTCATCGGTGACGAGTCCAACGCCAACAACCGGATCGCCGTCACGGTCGACCCGGCCAAGGTCGCCAGCGCCGGCCCGCCGGCGTTCGCCGAGGACCTGCGCCAGATCATCCGCTCCGGCAGCGGCGGCACCCAGCTCCAGTCCTGGATGGACGCCAAGTTCGGCCCGGACGGGGCGCTGTACATGCTCGACTACGCCGGTGGTTTCTTCAGCCTCCACTCCAACCAGAAGCTGATCCGGATCGTGTACACCGGTGGCGAGGCGACGCCGCGGCCGAGCGACGCCACCTGGCGGGCGGTCACGCCGAGCCAGCCGAAGACGATCGCGTTCTCGTCGGCCCGGGCCGGCGGCGTGGCGTGGGAGTGGAACTTCGGTGACGGCAGCGCGCCGTCGCGGGAGGCCAACCCGACCCACACCTACGCGGGTTACGGCACCTACGAGGCCACCCTCAAGGTGACGTACGCCGACGGCCAGGTGTCCACCGCGAAGATCACCGTCACCACGGGCTGCCCCGCGCCGGACACCCGCAAGACGGTACAGCTGCTGGACACCGACACCGGCGTGGCCAACCACGTGGCCGGCGGCGGCTGCACGATCAACGACCTGATCGACGACGAGCGGAACTGGACGAACCACGGCCAGTTCGTCAGCCACGTCGCCGACGTGGTCAACGACCTGCGGGCCGGCAGCATCGTGGACAACAAGGAGGCGCAGAAGCTGCAGACCTCCGCGGCCCAGTCGAAGATCGGCAAGGTCGCCGGGTACCAGTCGCTCTTCGACGGCACCGCGGCGTCGCTCGCCGACTGGCGGCAGGCGCCCAGCGGATCGTTCACCCTCCAGCGAGACGGGACCATCCGCAGCTCGGGCGGGCTCGGCATGCTCTGGTACGCCAAGGACGAGTTCGCCGACTTCTCGCTTCGGCTGAAGTTCCGGGACGTGTCCGCCGGCACCACGTACGCCAACAGCGGGGTATTCACCCGCTTCCCGGACCCGCGGATCCCGCTGGACCAGCGGCCGGCCGGCAGTTGCGGCACGGTCGGCTCGGCCCGGAGCTCGCAGGCCTGGGTGGCGATCTACTGCGGCCATGAGATCCAGATCTACGACGGGCCGACCGGCGAGGTGCAAAAGACCGGGTCGATCTACAACTTCGACCCGCAGGGTCTGGACAAGGCCGGGGCGACCCCGAAGGGCCAATGGAACGACTACGAGGTCCGGGTGGTCGGGCAGCACTACACGATCATCCGGAACGGCGTGGTGATCAACGAGTTCGACAACACGCCCGGCAAGGCGTCGTCCCGTGCGGGTGACCCGCCGACCGACCTGCGGCAGTTCCTAAGCGGGTTCGTCGGGTTGCAGAACCACGGTACGAACGACCTGATCGAGTTCCGCGACGTGCGAGTCCGCTCGCTGTAGTCCAGTCGGCGCCGGGCACGGGTTCCACCCGTGCCCGGCGCCCTCGCCACGCGACTCTTCATGGATTCGTCGTCGATGTCGGCGCTGGCGGGCATCATGCGTCTCAGCGGATTTGAGCAAGCAGGAGATCCTCCGCTGCCTCAAGCGCTACATCGTCCGAGAGGTCTGCACCGCCCTATGCGCCGACTCGTCGCCCCCACCCCTTGACATGCAGTCGCCAGTGCGCTAACCCTCCCCATGCACTTGAGGGCAGTCCCGTTTCGCGTTCCGGAGAAACTGCTGGTACCTCTCAAACCGCTCGAACGCTGGCCTCAAAGCTTCGTGTGGCACGCCCAACTCTGCCAGCAGTCGAGCGGTCATAAGCCACACATGCCGATCAGCCGGTTGCAGTTCAACGCATAGTGAGGTGGGGCTACTCCGGCGACTCGGGTGGGTTGAGCCAGGCGAGGGGTTGTCCGTTGAGGGCGGCGTCGGCGAGGCGTTGGGCGGATGTGGTCTTGAGCGCCGCGCGTGAGCTGTCGATCCAACGTTGGACGTTGTCGATGCCTTGGTGGCGGTATTCGACAGCTTGGACGAGGCATTCGAGCTTGTCGGCGTCGCGGGCGACGGTGGCTTCGAGGGTCTCGCCGGCTTCGTATTCGGCGACGGCGGCGGTGATGACGTCGGCGACGGCCGGTGGGCAGTTGGCGACCTGGTCGGCGGTGACGGTGGTGTTGGGTGCGGCGGTGAGGTAGCGCTTGGCGATGTGGGGGATGTCGGTGATCCGGGTTTCCTGGGTGTCGTGCAGAACGCAGAGCATGGACACCCGGGCGGGATCGGCGCCCTCCATGGCGGCGAGCATCATGCCGATGAGCGCAGTCCGGAAGGAGTGTTCGGCGATGGATTCGGGGTGCTTGACGCCGGCGAACCACCAGCCGGTGCGCGCTGCGCGTTTGAGTACGCCCGCTTCGAAGATGAAGGTCATCGCTCCGGCGGCGTCATGGTCGTCGCTCATCTGCCCGTCCCTGTGCCGGTGAGTCCGTCTGCTCGCAGGCTGTAGACGATAGACGTTAGTTCCCGGCGGGACTGCGCGGAGATTCGGTCACTGTCCAGGAGCGTGGCGCTGCGGTCAACGAGGGCCCGCCCGGCGCCGGGATCGTCGAGCGCGAGGCCGCGTCGTACGGTGAGCAGGGCCCAGAGGTTGTGGATGTTGAGGTCCACGAACGGGTGCCCTGGCTCCAGGCGCTGGACCAGGTGCCTGAAGAGCAGAAAGCCACGCCAGTCGCGGAGGGTGGCAGGCATGAAGGAGTCGTCGCGCTGGCGATACGGGATCTCGCCGACCCAGTAGGCGGAGTAGTTGAGGGCCGCTCGTTCGCAGGCGTCGTCCGGGTGCGCGCGGGCGATGAAGTCTCGCAGGGGTTCCGGGTCGCCCTGGTTGGCCAGCGAGGTGACCACTGAGCGGGCGTCGGGCCACAACGGCGACCAGGTGTGGAAAGCGGTTGTCCGGCGGGCTGTTCGGGAGTTGCTCTGCGCGAGCCAGGCTGCGGAGGCCCCGGTGGGGTCCATCCCGGCGAGGAAGCAGGCTTGCCGGTGCAGCAGGACGTTCGGGTGACGCTCGGCGGCGCACCGGTCAGCGAGCACGTGAAGGTGGCCGAAGAAGATGGGTCGCTGGTCGGCGGGCAGGAGCGGCGCAGTGGCCACCGGGCCCCGTCGGTGGTGGGGTGTGGGGAGGTTCCTGAGGAAGGTGGGGGTCTGCCCGAGGACGGCCCAGAGGATCAGGTCGGCTAGGCGGTGCGTGAGCACAGACCAGCCGAGAGGCTGCTCGGCAACGTTTGTGCGCTCCACGTGGTCGTCGAGGACTGCGGTGAGGATGAAGTCTGCTTCGGCTGCGTCGTCGAGAGCCGCGAGCATGGCCGTGTTCGCGCCGAGCCGTCCGAGCCTTTGGCGGATCGCGATCGCCTGTCCGAACGACACGGCGGTGAAGGGTCGCCGTCCTGACTCCCAGCTCTGCACGGTCGCGCGGTCGAGGCCCAGTTCAACGGCGAGTTGCTCCTGGGTGAGCGGGATGGACTCGCGGATCAGCTTCAGCAGATAACCCGTTACCTCGCCGCGCTGGCGCCCTGATCGCCCGCGACCTGACATCTGGCATCCCTACGTTGACCGGTGGTCGACGTTCCCGCCTGAACCACCCTCGTGGCGGGAATCATGGCCTGCTCACTCGTACCGCTGGTGAGTCCAACCATCGTCGCCGTGATCGTAGCGTCGCAGTTACCGAACGTTCCACAGCCGGTCCCGTGGTGCGGGTCGGTCCTGTCGCGATGCCTGGCGAAGGGAAGACAGCGATGCGGTACAGAACACCGCCGTGGCGGCGGGTCACCTACGACCAGTACCTCAGCGCGGTCGCCATGACGCTGGCGCGGCGGCACCGACCGGCCTGGTCCTGGCGGAGGTGGAAGTGGGTCTGCCGATGTGGAGCGGATCTGCCGTGCCGCAGCCAGCACCGTATCCCGATCAACCGCGGCCACTGGCCCGCGGAGGAGGAGCAGTGAGCAACGACGATGAGCGGCGGATCCTGGCCGCACATCTGCCGGGGACCGACGGCCTGTGCACCGGGTGCCGCGCGTGGTGGGCGCGGCTCACTCCGTACCCGTGCTGGCAGGTCGAGTGGGCGACCAGCCGGCAGGCGCGGCACCTGACGGTGACGGTGCTCGGAGGCCAGGGGTGACCACGCACGGTCCTGTCCTCCCGATCTGGAGCTGCGGCGGCTGCGACGCGCCCTGGCCGTGTCGCACGCGGCAGCGGGAACTGCGCGCGGAGTTCGAAGGGGCGCCGGTGTCCCTGGCCCTTTATCTGGGTGCCCACTTGATCCGTGCCTCGGAGGATCTGGCCTGGCTCCCGGCGGGAGTGCTGCATCGACGCTTTCTCGGCTGGATCAGGTGAGCATCCTGCGGCCGGGTGATGAGAAGTTCCACTACAGCGACGGCTCCCACCGGTGGATCCCGCCCGACCCGGACTACGACCAGGAGGTCTGGCACGAGCAGGTCCGCCAGCATAAGCAAGCCCACCTGAGAAACAAGCGCCCAGAGGTTCGCATCCAACGGCTGGCCTGATGCCAGCAGCGATGTACGGCAACGGCCGGTTGCCGGGTACGGGGCGTGCGCCGCCGTACCCGGCACCCGGGTCGGTTTCCGTTAGCTGGTGGGCAGCACCGCGCTGCCCTTCAGGAAGTTCTTGCCCGTGCCGTCAGCGCGGTAGTTGTTCTCCACGTTGCCGGCCGCGTCCACCGAGAACCAATGGATCTTCGTACCGACGGGCAGGGTCAGCGTCTCTCCGCCTTCCCGGATCCCCGCCGACGCGTAGAGCTTGGACGCGTAGGTCGGTGCGCTGCCGTCGACGGTGTAGAACACCGCGGCCGGCTCGCTCACCGTGAACGTCACGTCCACCATGCCGGCCGTGGCGCTGGGCTTCACCGACAGGCCGCTCTTCGGCCGCTGGTAGTCGGTGTCGAAGTCCCGGGCCACCCGCATCAGCTCGACGAGGCCGTTGGAGAACTCCATCGTCTCCTGGTGCGCCTCGTCCCACCCTGGCTGGAACGACGTGCCGACCTCGAAGTTCCAGGCGTAGATGCCGTACTTGTACCAGAGCATGTCGCCGGAGTTGCCGGCCGCCGAGTACAGCACGTCGGAGATCGGGCCCGTCCGGGCCGGCGTCACCGCCATGTTGCGCTGCCGCTTGATCGCGGTGAGGATCCGCGACGAGGCCCCCCAGAAGAACGACTCCTCGGCGAGGGTCGGGCGGGGCGCCGAGATCCGGCCCGGGGTGGCGTACGCCCCCGGCGACCACATGAAGTAGTTGCCGGAGGAGTGCAGGTTCATCGAGAACTTGATGTTCTTGTGCTGGGCCAGCCAGTCGACGTTCTTGTCCTCCGGCTCGGACAGCTCACTCGGGCCGGCGTAGGTGTCGCTGGTGCAACTGCTGGACGCGCCCGAGTAGCCGTCGAAGAGGCTGTACTCGGTGTAGTTGCGGTTGTTGTCCACGCCCCACGAGTTGCGGGCCAGCGCGTCGGCCGACCCGGTCAACGGGCAGTGGTTGGTCATGTTCCGACGCTGCGAGTTGAAGTCGTAGAACGAGTAGTGCCCGCCGTCCGGGTTGACCGACGGGGCGATCCAGATGTCCAGGTTGTTGAGCAGCTGCTTGGTGTGGCCGTCGTGGCCGTAGTTGCGCAGCAGCCGCTCGGCGGTCTCGACGGCGACCAGCGGCGGCACCCACTCGCGGGCGTGCTCCTGGGCGTACGCGAGGACACCCGTCTTGGACCCGTCGCGGACCTTGCCGATCCGGATCGCGTACACCGGGTGAGGATCGCGGGAGACGCTGGCCGGCGCCTTCAGGTTGTCGGTGAGCACCGTCTTGGCGGCGGCCGCGACCACACCGGCACCGGCGTCACCGCGGTAGGTGTACGCCCGGACCAACGACCCGGCGTTGGCGTTCAACGCCGCGGCGACCTGGGCCGCCGTGCTGGTCAGTGCGCCGCTGGCGTTGGTCGCCAGGCTGACCCTGATGTCCTTGCCGGTCACGCTCACCGACAGCGGGCGGCTGGCGGCACCCGGGTTGACCAGTTCGACCGAGATGCCATTGCCGCCCTCGTGTCCCCAGGCCAGCGAGTCGACGGCCACCCGGTTGGCGTTCGTGGTGCCGAGCACCACCTGCGCCTTGCGGCGGTAGCCGTTCGTCTTGTACGGCAGCTCGACGATCTCGGCCAGGTCGGGGAACTCGGCGGCGAGCTGGTGGATCCGTGCGTACAGCTCGGTCGGGGTCAGGTAGCTGGTGACGAAGTCCTTCTGGTAGCCGGGGCCCTCCGGGTTGTCGGCCGGGATGGGCAGCCACTCCTTGACCTGGGCGATGGCGACCCCACCGGTCGGGCTGGTGATCCGGATCCGGTCCGGCCGGGTGGTCACCGTCGATGCGCCCCGGTGGTACAGGTAGACGCCGGCGTCCACGAAGCGGGAGATGGTCTGGCTGCCGCCCGAGCCGAGCTCCGTGCCGGGGCCGCTGTCCCGGACGACCGTGAGCGTGCTGGTCGAGGTCTGGCCCTGAGCCCACTTCGCCTCGACCGACAGGATCTGGTTGGTCCCCGAGGTGTAGTAGTCGGCGCGGATGATCTTGACGTCCGAGGTCTCGGAGGTCTGCAGGGCCGCGGTGAACGCACGGTTCTCGGCGACGTGCGCGGCGATGGTCGCTTCGCGTTCCTCGACGCGGTCCGCCGAGTCGCTGGGCCGGAGGAGGGTCTCGCCGAGCCGGTAGCCCCGGGCGCGGAGGGCCGCGGCCTCGGTCGAGGTGACCACCGCGTGGACGACGATGCCCTGTTCGCTCTGTTCGACGTGGTGGTCGAGGTCGACGCCGGTGGCGACGAGTTCGTCCAGCTCGTCGCGGTCGGCGAGCAGGACCTCCACCACGCTGGCCGCCTCGTCGGGCAGCCGGTTCAGTTCGGTGCTCGCGCCGGCGTCGTCGGCCGGTGGCGTGACGGCCGAGGCCGGGCTGACCAGGAGCACGGCCGAAACGGCCGCGATCGCGACGACCGGTGCTCGCCAGCGGCGGTCACCGGAGTTCGGCATTCGCATAGTTGCCCTTTCTGTCGTGGGTACGGAACTGCGAGCGACGGTCGGTGGAATCGGGGTCCCACGTGCTGCTGCGGAGGTTCGGCACGACCGACGGATGAGGGCCGGCGGAAATCGCCTACCGGCGCCGGTGCGGCAAGGCGGACCAGCGCCGGAAATTGAAACCGGACAGGTGTCCGGGGTGGACGATCGACCGGCGGGTGGGGCCAATCCTCAACTCACGTCACGCGCTGTGTCAATGACTGTTCGTCACGAAACGATGAATGCCGGAAGTCGTGCTTCCGCCCTGCGACAGGCGTAGGAGCCGAGGGCGGCCATCTTCCACAGGTGTCCGATGACCTGCGCATGCGGCGATCCGTAGGTTCGGTGCGACCGTCGGGGCGGTGGCGGGTGCCCGCCGAACGGAGGGGTTCAAAGCCGCTGGTCGACGGCACTGTGGGAGGAGGAGCACGGATGCAAAGAGGAAGACGCGCCTGGCGGGCGTCGGTGGTGGCCCTGGCGGTCGTGGCCACCGGCCTGCCGGCGAGCGGCGCACTGGCCCAACCGGGCGCCGACGAGCGCGCTGAGTTGGTGATTTCCAACGGCGTCACCCAACCGGCCTTCGGTTATGCCGACGCCATTCGGGAACGGATTTTCGTCACTTCTGATGTCGACACGGACGGCGACGGCAAGCTCGATGTCGTGGCCATGGACATCATGCGACCGAAGGCCAGTGAGAACGGGCTCAAGGTCCCGGTGGTGATGGACGCCAGCCCGTACTACTCGACGGTCTGCCGGGGCAACGAAAGCGAGTGCAAGGCTGACGTCGACGGGGACGGGCTGAACGACAAATGGCCCCTCTTCTACGACAACTACTTCGTCCCGCGCGGCTACGCGATGGTCCTGCTGGACATGATCGGCACGAACAACTCGACCGGCTGCCCGGTCACCGGTGGTCGGGCCGACAACATCAGCGCGCCGACGGCGATCGACTGGCTCAACGGGCGCCGGCCCGGGTACGACGCCGCCGGGCGGGAGGTCGTCGCCGACTGGCACAACGGCCGGACCGGCATGATCGGCAAGTCGTACGACGGCACCCTGGCCAACGCCGCCGCAGCGAGCGGGGTGGACGGGCTGACCACGATCGTGCCGATCTCGGCCATCTCGAGCTGGTACGACTACTCGCGCAGCAACGGCCTGGTCACCCGGGCGAACAACTACTCGGGCAGCCTCGCCAACACGGTCACCAACCCGGCCCGCCGGGCGTACTGCGCGCCGGTGCGGACGGCCCTCGGCCAGGGCGGCGACGACGTCACCGGGGACTACAACGACTTCTGGGCGGAGCGCGACTACGTGCCGCACGCCGACCGGGTCAAGGCCAGCGTATTCGTCGTGCACGGGATCAACGACGACAACGTCCGGCCGGACCACTTCAGCAAGTGGTGGGAGGCGCTCGGCGCGCAGGGCGTGCCGCGCAAGCTCTGGATGACCGGCACCGGCCACGTCGACCCGTTCGACTTCCGCCGGACGCAGTGGGTCGACACCCTGCACCGCTGGTTCGACTTCTGGCTGCAGGGCATCGACAACGGGATCATGCGGGAGCCGGCCGTCGACATCGAGCGGCTGCCGGACGTGTGGGAGACGGCCGCCACCTGGCCGCTGCCGAACACCCAGCCGACCCAGGTGTTCCTGCAGGCGCCGACCGCCGGTAACGCCGGCGGGCTGTCCGTCAAGTCCGGTCCGGGCAACGCGAAGGCGACCTTCCAGGACACGCCCACGATGAGCCAGACCAACGCGATCCGCCACCCGTCGGACCCGGCGGCGAACACCGAGAACCGGCTGGTGTTCCTCTCCGCGCCGCTGAAGGCGCCGCTGCACATCTCGGGCACCCCGATCGTCAAGATCAACGCCACCGTCGACGGCGAGGACACCAGCTTCGCCGGGCTGCTCGTCGACTACGGCACCCGCCAGCGCTTCAGCACCGCCGGCGACGGCGTCCGGACGCTGACGGAGGAGGACTGCTGGGGTGAGACGGCGACCTGGGGCGGCTTCGCCGAGGACGCCTGCTACAAGAAGGTGGAGAAGAACATCGCCACCAACCCGCAGGAGCTGGTGACCAAGGGCATCATCGACGGCCTCAACCTCGCCTCGCCGTCGGTGTCGACGCCGCTGGTGCCCGGCCAGAAGACCGAGGTCGACCTGAACCTGCTGCCCGAGGACTACGTCTTCGACGCCGGCCACCAGATCGGGGTGGTCCTGCTCGGGTCGTACTCCGGCTACAGCAGCCGGGCCAAGCAGAACCGGGCCCACATCACCGTCCACTTCGACCGCAGCCGGATCACCCTGCCGGTGGTCGGCGGTCGGACGGCGGCGGTGGCCGCCGGCCTGTAAGGATCGCGGGGCGGGGCACCGGGCAACCGGCGCCCCGCCCCGACGTCATCCACCCGGCTGGTACTGGCCGGTCAGCCGGCCCAGCTTCAGGGCCAGGTGCAGGCAGAGCCGTTCGTTGCCGTCCTTGAGGTCGGCCTCGGCGAGCAGTTCCACCCGCTGCAGCCGGTAGTAGAGCGTCGTCCGGTGCAGCCGCAGCCGTTCCGCCGTGGCATGCGCGTTGCCGGCCAGGTCGAGGTAGGTCTCCAGGGTCTCCAGCAGCACCTGGTGGGCCTCGTCGCCCAGCAGCCGGCCCAGCCCCGGATGCACTCGCGCGACGTCCAGATGGCGGGCATCCATGCCGGACAGCAGCCGGTAGATGCCCAGTTCGGGCCACGGCACCACCGGACCCAGGGCCGGCAGCTGGACACCCACCCGGGCCGCCTGGAACGCCTCCTGGTACGACAGCACGCTGTCGTACAGACGCGGTCGGGCGTCGCCGATCCCGAGGACCGTCCGGGCCACCGACGCCAGTCCCCGAATGGCCCCGCGCAACGCCTGGTCCAGGTGCGCCGCGGCGTCCTGTGCCGCCAGGCGGCCGGTGTTCCGCCCCCCGCACAGCAGCAGCACCCCGTGGTCGTGCCGGACCAGGTGCAGCGTCTCGCGCGACCCGACCCAGTGCCGGGTGGCGACGAGGGCGTGCTCCAGGGCGATCCGGGCGGTGTCGTCGAGCATCTCGTCCTCGGCCACGACCAGCTGGGCGACCAGTGCGGTGACCTGACCGTCGCTGGTGACCACGCCGTCGGTCAGCAGCGACCGGACAGCCTCCCGCCGGGCCTCCGGGGACTCCACCAGCAGCGTCCGGGTCGCCTCCGCCTCCCGCTGCGAGGCCAGCTCGCCGAGCAGGTTCTCCCGGTAGAGGGCCAGCGACAGGTCCGGCATCGCCTCGGCCACCGCCGAGATGTCCTCGTCGGTCATCCCCGTGTTCTCGTCGATGAACCACACGAAGCCCAGCAGCAGGTCCTGGTGCCGTATCGGCACGCACACCCGGGGCAGGAGATCCAGTTCGGGGCAGGCCGGGGTGCGGACCGGCTCCCGGGCGTCCATGATCCCGATCTCCCGGGCCCAGGCGATCACCTCCGGCGTGGTGTGCCGACGCAGGATCGAACTCCGGCGTACCCCGTCGAGCACCCCGGAGTGCTCGCTGTAGACGACCACCCGCTGACGCCGATCCTCGATCAGAGCCGGCCGCTTGACCCGCGCCGCGACCCGGTCGACGATGCGTTGCAGCTCCATGCGCATGCGCTTCCCCCGGCCAGCCCGAGGCCCGCGGTGTTGCCGCTCGGCTCCGGCTGGCTGTTGTGCTGGTAGGACCGTTGGCCTACCTTCCGATGATGTTGGCCGGCGCGCAATCCCCCGTGCCGGCAGCGCGACACCCGTATCCGGTACCGCCCGAGCAGTTTCGGCATCTGTCGGAAGACCGGCGGCCGGTGATGTACCTAACGTGTGCGTTTGCCGGCCCGACGGGGGCCAGGGCGGGCCGTCCTGCCGACTGGGTACGGCTGCGGAGTGTCCGAGAAGGGAACACCGTCGTGGCCAAGACCAGGCCCTGGCAGGGCGTCATCGTCGCCATTCCCACCCTGTTCCGGGCTGATCTGTCGGTCGACTACGACCGGCTTCAGGAGCACGTGCGGTGGCTCGCCGACGAGGGCTGCCAGGGGGTGACGCCGTGCGGCTCGCTGGGGGAGTACCGGGCCCTGTCCGACGGCGAGCGCACTGACGTGGTCCGCGCCGTCGTCGAGGCGGCACCGGCCGGCTGCGCGGTGGTGCCGGGCGTCGGCGGGTACGGCAGCCGGCAGTCCCGGCGCTGGGCCGAGCAGGCGCGGGCCGCGGGTGCGCAGGCGGTGCTCGCCCCACCACCGGTCGATTACCCGGCCGGTGCCGCCGAGGTCGTCGCCCACTACCGCGAGGTGGCCGCGGTCGGGCTGCCGGTGGTGGTGTCCGACGATCCGGTCGACGCGCGAACGGACCTGACGCCGGAACTGCTGGCCCGCGTCGCCGAGATCGACGGCGTGGTGGCCGTGCGGGAGTGCGACGTACGCCGGCTGCACCGCGTCCGTGACCTGTGCCCCCACCTCGACGTGTTGGCCGGCGCGGACGACGTGCTGCTGGAACTGACCGTGTGCGGGGCGACCGGGTGGATCGGGCACTGCGCGAACGCCCTGCCCCGGCTCAGCCGGCGCCTGCACCGGCTGTGCGCCGCCCGCGACCTAGCGGCGGCGCTGCCGCTGTACGCGCAGCTGCACCCCCTGCTCAGCTGGGGCTCCCGGCCGGAGGTGGTCCAGGCCGTGAAGCTGGCGATGCGGCTGGTCGGGCGGTACGGCGGGCCGTGCCGGCCGCCCCGCGGCGGGCTGTCGCCCGAGACCGAGACGCAGTTGTGCCGGGACGTGCGGCGGGCGCTGCGGGTCGATGCCGACGGGTAGCCGCGACGGGCATGCCCGCGATGCCGTCCTGCACGTGTCGGAAGTGGTCGGTCCACCTGCCGACATCTGCACGGTGACCGGTGCGCCGGCCGGCTCCTAGATTCGGATCGGGTGTGATCATGCGGGACGGCGACCCCGTCCGTCTCGCGACAACTCCGGCTCGGGCGCGTCTGACGCCGCCCGCGATCCGGAGCCGTCGCCCGATCGCCCCGCCGATTAAGCCCTCGACCTGAAAGGTGACCCGATGCACCTTCTACCCCCCAGGCGTGCGGTGTGGCGTTCGGTGCTGGCCGCCGCGGTCGCGTCCGTCGTGGTCGCGTCCGGCGCCACCGGGCCGGCCTCCGCCGCACCGGACGTGTCGCCGGACGGGCCAGGCCCGTTCCAGGCGATCGACGCACAGAACTGGCAGAACCCCGACAAGATGACCTGGGACGACTACGTCCAGGTGCCGAACAAGAACTGGAACGACCCCGCCGTGCGGGGGTCGATCCGCAACTTCAAGATCGCGCTGGTCACGCTCGACTACCCGGACCAGCCGTTCGTCGTCACCCAGCCGGCCAAGTCCTCGGTCTTCGGCAACCCCCAGGCGAGCGCCTCGAACATCCCGCGGGACCAGGTCCCGCAGTTCTACAGCGACTTCCTGAACAAGCCGAACGAGCTGAACCGCGGACACACCCTGCACGAGTACTGGATGCAGGACTCCAACGGCCGCTACGGCGTGGACCTCACCGGGTTCGGGCCGTACAAGATGCCGTCGAAGTCGTACCAGTACGGCATCGACAACGGCTTCAACCCCGGCGCCTGCCCGTCGGGGGACACGTGCGCCAAGAACATCCGCACCGACGGGCTGGGCGCCTGGCGCGCGGCGGTCGGTGACGAGGTGGCCAACAGCTACGAGCTGGTCTTCATCCTCTCCGCCGGTCAGGACGAGTCCTCGACCTGGCAGGAGTTCGGCCAGATGATGTTCCAGAACAAGGAGGACGTGCCGGACGCGTGGGGCCCGCCGGACCCCAACCTGCCCAACTACGCCAAGACCCGGTACGTCGACTGGACGTCCTGGAAGGCGGCCGCCACCATCTGGCCGAACGCCGGCGGTGGCTCGTCGACCCAGGCGGAGAGCTCGGGCATGGGCACGTACGCGCACGAGCTGAGCCACCTGCTGAGCATCGGCGACAACTACAACAACCCGTACGGCGTGCCGTTGCGCCGCGCGTACACCGGCATCTGGAGCATGATGTCGCGCGGCTCCTTCAACGGTCCGGGCGGCCCGCACACCCGCTGGCAGATCCCGCCGGTCAACGGCGGCGCGATGGGGTCGCTGCACACGCTGCGGGACAAGCTGAAGATCGGGCTGCTCGGTGAGGAGCACGCGCTGCGGCTGTCCCGGGAGGGGCTCGCCTCCTCCGGCCTGGTCGTCGCCGACGTCACCGCCCGCGCGGTGGACGCTGGCGAGGGCGGCCTGACCGGCATCAACATCGCCATGAACCAGGACCGCTCCCCGGCGTGCAGCACCACGACCGACCCGCTCTGCGACGGCGGCCGCTACAACAACTACACCGTCGAGGTCGTCCAGCGGATGGGTGCGGACTCGTTCACCCCGGACAACGGCGTGCTGATCAGCAAGACCAAGAACACCGACAGCGCGCCGTTCGTGTGGGTCGTCGACGCGAACCCGCAGGACATCGACATGGTGGACTTCTACCAGCCGAACGGCACCCCGCAGAAGATCACCATGGGCGACTACCGGCAGCTGTCCGACGCGCTGTTCCACGCCGGCGCCAACTCCGGCAGCGAGTACGAGTACTTGGACGAGGCCAACCGGCTGCACTTCTACGTGCTCAACCTCCGCCGGGACGCCGACGGGGTGCTGTCGTACACGGTGGCGGTCCAGTCGCTGGACGGCGCCGGCCCGAGCGAGCACGGCGTGGCCCTGTCCAAGGGCTCCCTGATCACCCGGGGCAAGCCGACCGACAAGGGCGCGTTCTGCACGTTCGACCTGACCAACACGGGCAAGTACGTGGCCGGCGAGCAGCAGCACCCGGAGGACGCCAGCAAGTACCTGCAGTCGGACGTGTACCGTCTCTCGGCGAGCGTGCCCGGCAAGGGCTGGCAGGTGGAGCTGCCGAACGAGCTGGCCACGGCCAAGTTCGGCGCCACCACCGGGGTCAACGTCTCGGTCGGCGCCACCGCCGACGCGGCCGCGACCACCCTGGTGACGCTCACCGCGACGTCGGTGAGTGACCCGAGCAAGACCGTGACCAGCCAGTGCCGGGTCGAACGACCCCGGGCGCTGATCAGCTGACCCACGAACGGCCCGGGGCGGTGGGCGTGTCCCGCCGCCCCGGGCCCCCCGACCGTCTGGAGGACAGATGCGGCGCCTGCTGGCAGCGCTGTTGCTGCCGTCGCTGCTCACCGGCGCAGTGGCCGGGTGCGGCGGGGCTGAGGAGGCCCGATCGGCGATGACCGTGCGGGTGCTGGTGCGGGACATCAACATCCGGCCGGTGGGCGTGGAGTGCGCGGGCACCGGCCCCTACACCCACTTCCACAACCGGGCGCCGTTCCAGGTGATCGACGCCGCCGGGCGGACCCTGGCCGAGGGCTCCCTGTCGTCCGGCACGTCCGTGGCCACGTTCGAGGAGGACCTGGAAGTGGAGCGCGTCCCGACGTACTGCGAGTTCTCGGTGCCGGTCAACCTGGCCGCCCGGGACGCCTACCGGCTCGTCGTCGACGGCCGCCCCCCGATCGATCTTACCCGGAACACCAGCGAGGGGCCGGCGCTGGTCGCCGTGGTGCCCTCGTGACCCGCACGTACGCCGTCCGGCTGGCGGCCGTCGCGCTCGCGTTCGGGGTGGTGTTGTCCTCGGCCGCCTGCTCGGGCGGCGACGAGGCGCCGGCGCGCACCGAGCCGGTTGTCGGTGGGGCGGCGGCGCTGCCCGGCCCGGTGCCGGCGGGTCTGGCGCTGCGCCCGGTCCCGTCCGGCGTGCCGGGCGCCCCGGCCGTTACCGGCCGGCTCACCGACGGCAGTCGGCTCGCCTTCGCCGACCTGTGGGCCGACCGCCCGGTCGTGCTGGTCTTCTTCAGCTCGTGGTGCAGCCTCTGCGCACAGCGGCAGGACGCCCTGAGCGAGCTGGCCCGCACCCACCGGGACAAGGTCGTCTTCGTCGGGGTGGCCACCGAGGACAAACCGGAGGACCTGCAGCGCTACCTGCGGGAGCACCGGGTGGAGTATCCGGTCGTGGTCGACGACGACGGTGCGATCTGGCGGTCGTACGCGGTCCGCGAGCCGCCGACCGTGGTGGTGGTCGCGAAGGGCGGTGCGCTGCTGCGGGGCTGGCCGGGCGGCGTGGACGGGCCGGCCCTCGACGGCAAGCTGCGCGAGCTGGTGCTGGCCCCCTGACCCGGGGCCCGTATTCAGGGGCGTCGCGCCGCGAGCCGCGCCACGGCGTCCACCACCTCGGGGAACGCCTCGATGAACAGGTCGACGTGGCGGGGCTCGAAATCCTCGCGCCGCCGTACGCCGCTCTGCAGGCAGCCGACGAAGGACAGCCCCGCCTTCCCGGCGGCCTCGGCGTCACCCGGCGAGTCGCCCACGTACACGCACTCGTGCGGGGCGAGCCCGGTGCGGGCGAGCAACTCGTCGAAAGCCCGAGGATCGGGTTTGCGGTACCGGGTGTTGCCGGCGTGGAAGACGGCACTGACCCGCTCGGCCAGGACGTGGTCCGGCGCGAGCAGGTGCGCCATCTCCGACTCGGTCCGCGAGGTCAGAAGCATCACCGTCCGCCCCGCCGCCACCAGCCGGTCCAACGCGTGCAGGTTCTCCGCCGGGATCACGTCGAGCCGGCCGGCCGCGACGTAGCGGCGCAGCACACCCGCGTACGCCGCCGCGAACTGGTCCAGGTCCACGCCGGGCGAGCGCTGCCGCATCGCCTCCAGCAGCGGCTGCCCCCAGGTCGCCAGGTGCACGGCGCGCGGCATCGGTGCGCGGCCGATGCGGCTCAGCACCTCGTTCTCGAGCTCGAAGCACGCCGCCTCGGTGAGGCACAGCGTGTCGTCCACGTCGACCACGACAGCCCGGATCACCCGACCAGGGTAGAGCGGTGGGGTCCGCTATTCGGCGAGTGTCCGGCGCTGCGGGTAGACGGTCTCGCCCCGGGCCAGCATGGCGACGAACTGGGCGATGCGGCGTTCGCGGGTGTCGGCGCGTTTGGCGCCGGTGAGGCGGTGGAGGATGGCGTACCGGTTCTGGGCGGTGAGGATGTCGAACATCGCGCGGGCCCGGGGCTCCGCGGCCAGCGCGGCGGCGAGGTCGGAAGGGACCTCCGCGGTGGCCGGCCCCGGGTACGCGGCGTCCCAGCGGCCGTCGGCCTTGGCCCGATCCACCTCGGCGATCCCGGCCGGGTGCATCCGCCCCTCGGCCAGCAGCCGGGCCACGATGCCGACGTTCCGGGCCGACCATGAGCTACGCGCCCGCCGCGGGGTGAACCGCTGCCGGTAGGTGCTCTCGTCGCGCCCCTTGACTTGGCCGTCGATCCAGCCGTGGCAGAGCGCCTCCTCGAGCGCCTGGTCGTAGCTGAGAGTGGTCGGCCGCTGGCTGTCACGTTTGGCCAGCACCAGCCACACCCCGGCGGGGTCGGCGTGGTGTTCGCCGAGCCACCGCCGCCAGGCGGCGGCATCCGGGACGATCAGCTCCGGCAGCTCACCCGTCACGCGGTACCTCCCGGTTTTCGGCTCTTCGACGGCGACAGGGTGGGCAGCGGGGGCAGCGACGGCGACCCCGTCGGATCCGGTGTCGGCGGCTCGGTCGGGCTGGGGCTGGCGTCCGAGGGCGTCGCGCTCGGCGTCGGGCGCACCGTCGGCCGGGGCGCGGAGGTGGTCGGCGCCGGCTGTGCCGGGCCGGTGGTCGACGGGGCGTCGTCCGGGAACTTCGGGTCCTCGAACCGGTACTTGTCCGGGTCGAGCTTGAGGGACGCGGTCGCCTGTGCCATGAACTGCCGCCAGATCGGCCCGGGGCCGCTGGAGCCGTACACCTCGTAGCTGCCGTCCTTCGTCCGTAGCGGCTTGCCGTCAGTGGTGCCGAGCCAGACGGCGGCCGCGAGGGGCCCGGTCCAGCCGACCATCCAGGTGTGCACGTTCTGCGTGGTGCTCTGCCCGGCCTGCCAGGTGCCGGTCTTGCCGGCGGAGTCCCAACCGTTGTCCAACTTGGCCGCCTTGACCCGGCGCAACGTCCAGTCGAGTTGGTTGAGCGCCTCCTCGTCCAGCCCGAGGTCCGTCGTCCTCAGCTGCTCGCTGTAGATCTTGTCCTCGCCCTTGGTCACCGACCGGACGAAGTGCGCCTCGGCGCGCTTGCCGCGGGCCGCGAAGGTGGCCATCCCGTTGGCGTGGTCCTGCACCGTGATGCCGTACTGGCCGATGCCGACCTCGGTGGAGAAGCGCTTCGCGACCTCGTCGGTCGGCTCGTCGCGCAGGTCCACCCGTTGCGGTTGCGGGTTGCCCTTCACCGTCTCCCACATCGAGTCGACGCCGGCGCGCTTGGCCATGTCCATGACCTTCGCGATGCCCAGCTTCTCGGTCAGCTCGAAGTAGGTGACGTTCAGCGACGC
The DNA here is from genome assembly GCF_040642675.1 of Micromonospora sp. NPDC047738. NCBI lineage: Bacteria > Bacillati > Actinomycetota > Actinomycetes > Micromonosporales > Micromonosporaceae > Micromonospora > Micromonospora sp. NPDC047738. Next base: position 150,632 of record NZ_JBEYSO010000004.1, on the reverse strand, counting down.
GACGGTGGCCTCCCAGAGGGCGCAGTTCGGCTGGCAGGGCGCGTGCTCGGCGTTGCGGATCGGGCCGGCCGGGCTGTCCTTGGTCCGCCCCGACTCGGGGAACTCCTTGGTGTCCGGCGAGTCGAAGTGCTGCTTCACGGAGATCTTGTTCTCGACGGCGGCAGCCAGGTCGTACACCTTGAACGACGAGCCCGGGGGGTGCTGGCCGAAGCCCCGCGCCTGCCCCTTCTCGTCGTAGTACCAGCCGGCGTAGTCGGCGCCGCCGGAGCCTCCGTTGCCGCCGTAGTAGCCGAGCACCCGGCCGCTGCCCGGCTCCACCGCGACGAGCGCGGCCTGCCAGTTCTTCGGCTGGTCGCGGACCGCCTCCGGGGCGGTGCCGCGGCGGATGTCGGCGGCCGCCTCGGCGGCGTCCTGGACCCGCTTGTCGATGGTGGTGACGATCTTGTAGCCGCCGTCGCGGATGACCTCGTCGCTCTTGCCCCGGAACTGCTCGGTCTGGCGCAACTCGCTGAGCACGTGCTCGACCACCAGGCCGGTCGGCCGGTCCAGCCCGGACTGGCCGGCGTTCGGGTCGATCGGCTTCACGTCGTCCGGGTACGCCAGGTTCGCCGCCTCGTCCCGGGTCAGGTAGCCGAGCTTCACCATGCCGTCGCGGATGTAGTTCCAGCGGTCCATCGAGTTCTGCCGGGCCTTCGCGTTGCGCCGCGGGTCGTAGCCGGGGGAGCCCTCGGGGTCGTTCGGGTCCGCCTCGGGTTGCTTCACCATCGCGCAGAGCACCATCGCCTCCGCCTGGGTGAGCTGCTGGGAGGCCGGCGCGTCGCGGCGCACCGTCTTGCCGAAGTAGGTCTGCGCGGCCGCCTCGATCCCGTACGCGCCCCGGCCGAACGGGACGGTGTTCAGGTAGAAGCCGAGGATTTCCTCCTTGCTGTACTTGTCGTCCAGCTTCCAGGCGATGACCGCCTCCCGCAGCTTCCGCGAGTAGGTGACCCCGCGCAGGTCCGCGGCGACGCGGGCGTACTGCTGGGTGATGGTGGAGGCGCCCTGCCGTTGCCCGCCGGTGAGGTTCGACCAGGCGGCCCGGAGCACGCCGCTGAAGTCGATGCCCTTGTTGGTCCAGAAGCTGCGGTCCTCGGCCGCCACGATGGCCTGCTTGGCCGAGTCGTTCATCTGGTCGTAAGGGACGATGGTGCGGTTCTCCGCGCCCAGCTTGGCCATCGGCGTGCGGCCGTCCGCGTAGTAGACGGTGGTCGACTCCGGGAGTTTGAGGTCGGTGGGCGTGGGCACGCTGTCGAAGTAGTAGCCGCCGGCCACCAGGCCGGAGCCGGCCAGCACCGCGAAGAGCGCCAGGAAGACCAGTATCCGCCGGCGTCGACGCGGCCGCCCCGGGCTCGGGGCGGTGGCACCGCCAGTGTTGCCGTTGTCACCGGTTGGAAGCATCCGCACCCGATACCCTCCGACTGCTCGGCCGAATCGTGTCCCTGCCTCGGGCCGCCAGGCTAGCGGACCTGCGCTGACCCCGCCGGCAGTCGCCGTCGCCGGGTGTGACATCAATCGCTGAGGAACGACTCGGCTACCCGGCGTGGCCACGGTGACGGCACCGAACGCCGCCGCGACGGTGACCGGGCCGGAGCGGCATCCCGGTCACCGTCGCGGATCCGGCCCTGCTCAGCCCAGCGTCCACCCGTGCACCGGGCCGTTACGTGGCAGGGCGAGTGGGCGCCGCGCCGACGGGCGGGCGTTGCGGCTTTCCCGGCCGCTCCAGAACGGCGGCAACCGCCACATCGAGTGCATGGTCGTGTGGCCGTCGAGCGGGAAGGCGTCCCGGTGGCGGTATCCGTGCCGCCAGAACAACTCACGGTCGTCGTCGGTGACGACGTCCGCGTACGTCGGCAGGCTCAGCGTGTCCATCCAGCGCTGCGCCGCGCTGAGGACGGCCGCGGCGCGATCCGACTCCGCCGGGCCCGGCGCAGCCAGCAGGGCCAGATGGTTGTGCGGCTCGGTGGGCCGCCGCGCCGCGAGGTTCCGGCCGAGCAGGAGGAAGCGGTCCGCGTGCGCACCGCACGCGTCGGCGAGCCGGTCGGCGTACCGGGCCGGGGGCGGGATCGGCCGGTAGCGGTGGAACCAGACGGTCGCGGCCGTGCCGTCCGGGAGCAGGAACGCGTCGCCGAAGAGCAGCGCGTGTTCGATCCAGATCCGGGCCACGGCGGTGAGGATGGTGGGCCGGCGCTGCTCGTCGGGGACGAGCCAGGCGCCGAGGTTGGTGGGCGCGAGGGCCTCGGTGACGAGATCGGCGATCCGGCCGATGTCGCACCACCGGGCCCGGACGACGGGCATGGTCACGTTCATGGGTAACTCCTGGTCACCATCGTGATCGGGTACGTCGATTGGGAGTGCCGGCGTCGTCGCGGGCCGGCACGGGCCACCAGGGGCCGGCAAGGCATACGGGTACGCGGAGGTCGCCGGTGCCGCACGGACGGCACGGAGCGGCCCGCCGGTCAGGCGGGCCGGGTGCCCGGGCGGGGCGAGCGGGAGGGGAGAGCGTCGCCGCCGGTCGGGTGGCAGCGGCGCCCGGTCAGGCTGGGCGGGGTCCATACCGACGTGGGGGCGTCGGCCGGGCTGCCGTGGACGGTGCCGGACGAGCCGGATCCGCTGGTGCCGGGGGTGGGCGTGGCTGGCGCGGAGTCCGCGTCCGGTCCGGGCGGGCGCGGCGCGTCCAACCCGGCGAGGTGCGGCAGGGACGAGAGCTGTGTCGTGGTGTGCCGGTCCGTCGGGGCGCTGGTGGGTGCGAATCCCGAGGCGGGTCTGGCCGGGGCGGCGACCAGCCCGGCGACCAGCCCGGCGACCGGCCCGGCGACCGGCCCGGCGACCGGCCCGGTAGCCGGCCCGACGCCGCCTGGGTTGGCGCCCGGCATCGGGTCGCCGACCGGGCCGCCCGGCGGCGTCGTCGCGGGCGGTGCCGTTGCTGGCGGATCCACGAGGTCGGTCACCGGTTCAAGGACCTCGAGTACGGGATCCAGCGGCTCGAGCACCGGATGCAGCCCTTGCCAGATGGGCGAGAGAACCGGGGCGAGTGGCTCGGTCACCGGACGGAGGGCGTCGGCCACCGGGGTGAGCACGCCGACCCGCACGGGATCGGTGACCGGCCGTAGCGCGTCGGCCACGGGGGTGAGCGCGCCGACCTGCACGGGGTCGGTAACCGGCCGTAGCGCGTCGGCCACCGGGCTGAGCACCCCGGTCCGGACCGGGTCGGCGACCTCGCCCAGGGCGTCACCCACGGGTGTCAGCACGTCCCCGCCGAGCAGCCCGGCGGCCGGGCGGGGCGCCTCGGCCGGCTTCGGCGTGCCTGCCGGTGCCGGTGGCTCCACCTGCCGGGCCGGCGGGGCGGATACCCGGCCCGGTCGGGCCGCGGCCCCGTCCGGGGCCGGATGGCTGGGCGCCGTCGGGGCCGGCGGCGGCGCCGGGCGGGAGCCGGGTGCCGCCGGCGGGGCGGGTGGGGCCGCGACGTCGGTCGGCGCTTCCGGTGCAGGTGGGGGTGTCACCGCTGCGAGGGCCGGGCGGAGGACGCCGGTGAGCAGGTCGACGGCGGTGTTCACCGGCGCGGCGTCCACCGGCGCGGCGGGCGGCCGGTCGGCGGCGTAGGCGGCTGCGGTGGTGGCGGCCTCGTGGGCGCCCCAGGCCGCGACGACTCCGCCGAGCAGGAGCCCGAGGCGCAGCGCGACGCACGTCCACCGCCCGCCTCGTCGACTCATCCCAGCGCCCCTCCGACCCCCGGCCATCGCCGGCGATCAACGTCCGTACTCTACCGAACGCGGTCGGCCGATCACAGTCTGCGGCTGATCGGAATCGGGCGCGACGCGGCGCGGTGAGGCGTGGACGATCCGGCCGTTGGGTACCACCGTGGCCATGAGCACGCGCACCGCTGACCGCCCCGGCATCGAACCGGCCACCCAGGTGGCCGGCGTCGTCGCGGTCGTCGCCCACCGCAAGAAGACTCTCGGCGGCGGCCTGGACGAGCTGCGCACCCGCCTGGTCGCCGCCGGAGTCGGCCGGCTCCTCTGGTACGAGGTGCCGAAGAGCCGCAAGGCACCGAAGAAGATCCGCAAGGCGCTCGACCAGGGCGCCGAACTGATCCTGGTGTGGGGCGGCGACGGGATGGTGCAGCGCTGCGCCGACACCCTGGCCGGAACGGACGTGCCGATGGGCATCCTGCCGGCCGGCACCGCCAACCTCTTCGCCAGCAATTTGGGCATCCCCAAGGAACTGCCCGAGGCGCTCCGAACCGCCCTGCACGGCCCACGACGCAAGCTCGACCTGGGCCGGATCAACGGCGAGCACTTCGCCGTGATGGCCGGAGCGGGCTTCGACGGCGACCTGATCCGCGACGCCGACCGCAAGCTCAAGGGCCGGCTGGGCCGGATCGCCTACGTCTGGACCGGCCTGCGGCACGTGCGCGGCGAGCTGATCCACACCCGGATCCGGGTGGACGGCGCCGACTGGTTCGACGGCGAGGCCAGCTGCGTGCTCTTCGGCAACGTCGGCACCATCACCGGCGGCATCCCCGCCTTCGACGACGCCCGCCCCGACGACGGCGCCCTGGAGATCGGCGTCGCCACCGCCAGCGGCGCCGTCGACTGGGCGCGGACGCTGGGCCGGATGGCCGCCGGACGTTCCGCCGACTCACCCCTGGTCCGGATCACCCGCGGTCGCCAGGTCCGGGTGCGCTTCGCCGCGCCCAAGACGTACGAGCTGGACGGCGGCGCGCGGGGCACGACGCGGCGGCTGAAGGTGAAGGCGGTGCCCGGGGCGTTGACCGTCTGCTGCCCCGACCCGCCGCGCTGACCCGACCGGCCCACCCCCGAACGGGCCGGGCAGGATGCGGGCATGGACGACGACGTACGCGGATACCTCGCCGGACTGGTGGACCGGGCCCGGGCGGTGCTCGGCGACAATCTGGTCGGCGCGTACGCGGCCGGCTCGGTCGGGCTGGGCGCGTACCAGCCGGGGCGCAGTGACGTGGACGTGGCGCTGGTGGTGGCCCGCCCGCTCGACGGCGCGACGAAGCGGGCGCTGGTGGACCGGCTGCGCCACGAGGCCCTGCCCTGTCCGGCGCGCGGCCTGGAACTGGTCGCCTACCGGCGGGACGTCGCCGCCTCCGGCACCCCCGAGCCAGGGTTCGAGGTCGAACTCAACACCGGCCAGACCATGCCGTTCCGCGCCACGTACGACCCGGCGGACCGGCCCGCCGCGGACGGGCGGTTCTGGTACGCCCTCGACCGCAGCATCCTGCGCCAGTCCGGGCTGAGTCTGGCCGGCCCGCCCGCGGCCGACGTGTTCGCCGATCCCACGCCGCAGGACCTGCGCCGGCTGCTGGTCGCGGCGCTGACCTGGTGGCTGGCGCTGCCGACCCCGCCCGGGGACGGTCCGGCCCCCGGTGCGGAGGATGCCGTGCTCGGGGCCTGCCGCTCCCTGGTCCGCTGCCGCGAGGGCGTCTGGCTCGCCAAGGCGGACGCCGGGCGGCGGCTCGCCGCGGGCCCGGTCCGGCCCGGCCCCGGTCGGGTCGGCCGCGAGGACGCCGACCTGATCGGGCGGTCGATCGAGGCCCGCCGGGGTGGGCCGCCGCCGAGCGGCCCCGAGGCCCGCGCCTTCCAGCGCCGGGTCCTCGACGAGATCGCCGCTACGCATTGACGGAGTTCGACTCCCTATTGTAAACAAGGTGTACCGCTGAGTCGGGGAGGCCGTATGCGACGCTCGGTACCGCTGGCCACGCTCCTGCTCGCGCTCGCCACCGCCACCCCCGCAACCGCCGCGCCGCCACCCCGGCCGGCGCCCGCACCCGCCGCGGCCACCCCGATCCAGGTCTACGGCGCCTGGCACTGCGGCAACGACTACTGCACCTGGGGCACGGCCCGCACCGTGGCCGAGTTCGACAGCCAGAACCACTGGCTGATCGACCGGGGCGACGGCCGACCGTCGGTCAACCTGGTGGTGCTCAGCTTCGTCAACCCGCTCGACCTGTTGCACCAGAGCACCGACGCCACCACCCTCGACGGCGTGCCGCGCGGCATGACCCCCGAGATCGTCGGCTGGTTCACCGCCCACGGCGTGCGGGTGATGCTCTCCGTCGGCGGGATCACCTACACCGACGACTGGAACGCCGCCCTCGCCGAGAACCCCACCCTGCTCGGCCAGCGGGCCGCCGCGGTCGCCGCCCGTCTCGGCGTCGGCATCGAGATCGACTACGAGCAGAACAGCGGCCCCAACCTCGCCGGCCTCCAGTCCTTCATCGACGCCTACCGGGCGGTCCACCCGTACGACGCCAGCGGCGCCCGGCCCGAGGCCCGGCTCACCATCGACGTGGCGGCCGGCGACCGGTGGTTGATCGAACTGAACCGCAAGGCCACCGCCGACTGGCTGCGCACCGACACCCCGGTCCTCGACTACGCCAACGCCATGGTGCCGGCCCGGCCCGCCTCCGCCAGCACCTCGCAGGCGAGTTGGCAGGAGCACGTCGACGGGAAGCCGCAGTACAGCCCACCCGTGCCGCCGCTGGCCCCGGCCAAGTTCACCGGCGGCGTCTACCTCGCCTACGGCGGCAAGCCGCTGCCCGAGTGCGTCGACTACGCCACCTCGGTGCAGCGCGCCGCCGCCCCGTATGTACAGAGCGTCGCCCCGCACGGCGCCGGCGCCACCCCGGGCATGCTCGGCTTCATGTTCTGGGCGGCGGAACGCCCCGCCACCCGGGGGATCGGCACGGTGCCGCCGAACACCTGCGAGCGCGGCGCCAGCGCTGGGGCGACGGCGTTGGCCGTCCCGGTGCCGATGCCGGCCCTGCGGCAGAGCTGACCCGGCGGCGCCCACCGGTCACCGCGACCATCCGACGTTGCCGCCGGTCCCCTGTGGCACCTACGCTGTCCGCGACCAGCAGACACAAAGGAGCGTCGGTGACCGAGAAGCCGCTTACCGCCCCGGCCCGCGCCGACGCGCTGGACACCAGCGTCCCGCACTCGGCCCGCCTGTGGAACTACCTCCTCGGCGGCAAGGACAACTTCGCGGCCGACCGGCAGGCCGCCGAGCAGGTCCTCACGTTCCTGCCGGAGCTCGTCCAGTCGGCCCGGTTCAACCGGGAGTTCCTCGGCCGCGCGGTCCGCCACCTCGCCGGTGAGGCCGGTGTCCGGCAGTTCCTCGACATCGGCACCGGCCTGCCGACGGCCAACAACACCCACGAGGTCGCCCAGGCCACCGCACCGGAGTCGCGCATCGTCTACGTCGACAACGACCCGATGGTGCTGGTGCACGCCCGCGCCCTGCTGACCAGCAGCCCCGAGGGCGCCACCGACTACATCGAGGCGGACCTGCGCGACCCGGAGCTGATCCTGGCCGAGGCCCGCCGGACGCTGGACTTCGACCAGCCGGTCGCCATCATGCTGCTCGGCATCGTCAACTTCATCGTCGACGACGAGGAGGCGATCCGCATCGTCCGGCGGCTGGTGGACGCCGTGCCGGCCGGCAGCTACCTGGTGCTGTCGCACCCGACCCGCGAGGTCAACGGGGAGGCGGTCGACCGGGCGCTCGCGATGTGGAACGACGGCGGCTCCGCCAAGATGGCCGTCCGGACCCCGGCGGCGATCGGGCGGTACTTCGCCGGGCTCGAACTCCTCGAACCCGGTCTGGTCACCTGTTCCCGGTGGCGTCCGGACGGCAACGACACCACCCCCACCTCCGAATACTGCGCGGTGGGCCGCAAGAACGGCTGAGCGCAGCTCCCGGCCCGAACTCGGGGCGGGCGCCGAGCCGGCCGCCCGGGCGCGGTGCCGGGGCGGCCGGGATCCGCGGATCAGTCCCGCACCCAGGTGAAGCCTGTTCAGTAGGTGACCCGGACGCCCATCTGCGCCCAAGTGAGCCGGCCGACAATGCCGTCGTCGGTGAGCCCGCGCATCCGCTGGTACCAGCGGACACCCGCGTCGGTGCGCTCGTCGAAGTCGACGCCCGGCGGGCCGCACCGGCGGGTGCCGACGAACCGCTTGACGAAGGCGACGTCGTCGCCGGTGCTGCCCCGCCGCACGGTGCGGGAGCCGGGCGCGCGCCCGGGCTGCGGCGGGGGCGGCGCGGTGGCCTTGCGCAGGGCGGCGAGGGTGGCCGGACCGACGAGACCGTCCACCGTGAGCGACCGGGCCCGTTGGAAGCTGCGGACCCAGGCGGTGGTCCGGGCGCCGAACGCCCCGTCGACCGTGAGTCGGGCGGCGAGCCGGTTGGCCAGCGTCTGCAACTCCCGTACGTCGCTGCCCTGGCACCCGGCGCGCAGCACCCGGTCGCCGAGCCGGGTCACCGCCGCGGTGGCGATGCCCCACGGCCGCTGGCTGTCCTCCAGCGCACGTTGGTGGCTGACGCTGACGTGCAGGTGTTTGTTGTGGGGATTGGTGCCGGTGTAGCGCGCCGGGGCGAAGCTACGCACGCGGCTCCAGATCACCCGGTTGTAGATCACGTACTGGCAGGACGGGTGGGTGATGCAGTGGCGGACCACGAGCAGCGGGTCGATGCCGTCGACGTCCACGTCGATGGCGTTGACCGAGCGGTCGTCACCGTCAGGGTTGTGGTCCGAGCTGCGCGCCTGGTGGGCGGCGTCGCCGATCCAGCCGTCGGAGCTGCGGTCGCGGTGCGGCCACCGGGTGTTGATCTCCTCGCGCAGCACCCGCAGGGTGGGTGCCAGATGAGCGCCCACGTCAGTGCTCCTCGTCCATGGCCAGGTCGTAGTCGACCTCGTCGCCGATCAGGGACTCCGGGTTGTCGTCCTCCTCGAAGACGGTCACCTGGTATTCCGGATCGACCGTGACGCTGTCCATTTCTGTGCCTCCGCTTTCCGTTAGGGCCGGCGCGGGCGGCGTCCACGCCGGCGGGTCGCCGCTGCGCCGCGGGCCGTCGGGGCTGGCCGGGCGAGGGCTGTGTCCACTGTCGAAAGCCCAGGTCAACGCGGCAAGGCATGAGTCGGCTTTCGGCGATGCGGCGACCCGAGCGGCGGCCGATCCGCGCCGATCGAGCAGCGTGGCCGCCGACCGGCGGGGCGGCGGCCGGTGATCGGGGGAGCCCCGGGCTCCGCCGGGCGGTGGTGTGCGGGCCCGATCGGCGGGGCGGCCCACCGGTTTGGTCGGGCCGCCCGCGCCGCTCGCCGACACGGCCTGCCCCCGTCGCCGCCCAGGCCGCACCAGCCGGTGGGCTTATGCGGGCACCTCCACGGCCAGCGGCTCCAGGTCGGCGCGGACCGCCTTCACCTCCAGTAGAAGGCGTGCGTGGCGGGCGAGCCGTCGACGGTGCGGACCCGGAACCTGCCGTCGCGGACTCGGCCGGCGGCGAGCGGGCAGACCAGCTCGTCGTCGTCGAAGACCGGGGTGAGGTGGACGGTCCGGCCCTCGGCGCGGGTCAGCGCCTCGAAGTACGCGGGCAGCTCGACCGTGGCCGCGCCGTCGGTGGGCCGGCCCTCGCCGCGGTAGTAGACGCCGTTCTCCGGTCCTTCGAGCGCGGCGTGGATGAGCTGGCGGCGCTCGGTGGCGTCCGGCGGGTCCAGCGGGTGGTCGATGGCGAACTGCTTGGGCGTCGCCGGACCGACCACCATCTTGCCGGTCACCCGCATGTCGCCGCCGAAGGAGCTGCGGTTCTCCACCCAGAGGCAGCCGCTGTCGTTGCCGGCGACCCCACCGAAGCCGACGTACACGCCGGCGGCGTTGAGCAGGTGCAGGCGTTCCGGACCGCCGATGTGCAGCCGGGTGCCGCCGTTGATCCAGCTCCAGTTGGGCAGGGTGAGGTTCCCGTTCACCCACGCGTTGCCCTGGACGGTCAGGTCCCCGTTGCCGGTGCCGTCCCTGAACACGGTGACCCCGCCGCTGGCCCGGACCGCGAGGTTGCCCTCGCCGGTCAGCGACAGGCCGCCGCGCCCGCGCAGGGCGCTCGCGCGCAGCTCCCGCACACCGAGGTCGGCGTACGGCTTGCTGCCCTCGGCGTAGCTGAGGTTCGGCCCGTCGGCGCTGCGGTCGACCAGCTCGAAGCCCTTGCCGGCGCGGAACGACAGCTGGGCGTGCTGTATCCCCCACAACCATGGGTCCGACGACGGGCGCCCCGACCCGTCTGGGGCGGTTGAACGTCTACTCAGGTCTTTCCGCCGACGGGGACCCGACGGTCGCTTGCCGGGGCCGACGGGCGGGCGCTAGTGCGCCGTCCACCAACGCTCGCCGGGTTGACCGCCGACTGCGGGCCTCTCGTTGGCCGCTGGCGTTGACACCTACGGCGGTCAGCGCGTGGACGTTGACCGGCCTACGGGCTCGCAGACCGTCAATGCGGGTGCTCGACGCGCCCCGACAGCAACCGCTACGAAATCTATGGCCATAAATTACACAAGGGATGCGCGGTGTCGGCATGCATGCATAGAGTCTGCGGTCAAGGTCATCCATAACATCTATGAAACACAATGGACATGATTGTCCATTCGGCCCCGCCCCGTCATGATTGCGCCGGCCGAGTGAACGGTGGACATCGACCGACCGTCGCATGGAAACGGGGTGATCGCCCAGGATCTTAATTGCCGGAGCTGTTGTTCCGTCCTGGCGAGGCATCGCACTCGCCAGGTGGCCGACCATTGGTCGACTGGCCAATGGTGTCGGTTCCTCGCGGAATCCGAGGCAAGCTGTGTCAGATTTCTCCGGAAAGTGAGTTGAGATCCCATCATGAACAGACTCTCACGGGGCGTGAGCGTCCTCGGTCTGGTCTCCGTCCTCGCAGTCAGTGGCGCAACCATCGTGCAGGCGACTGGTACCGACTCCTCGGCAGGGCTGGTCTCCTGGGGCGTTCCGCATCTGCCGACGAACATCCCACTCACCGAGGAGGAGAAGGCGAGGGGGCGGGAGCATGGCCGCGCCCTCCCGCAACCGGAGTTGCTTCAGCCGTCCCTTGACCCCGCCCTACCCACCTTTCAGCCCGCGTACCAGCGCAACGAACTCAGGGGTGATTTGAAATGCGCCTCGTCTGACGTCCTGCCTGGCCTGGCGAAGGCGTGGATCGCCAAGCTGAAGGAGTACTACCCGAAGGTCAACATCTCGGTCGACCCGCCCTACGCCGGCAGCCTGGGCGCCCTAGAGTTGATCGAGGGCAATCTGGACTGCGTCTTCGTGTCCCGGGAACTCAAGCCCACGGATGTCTCCGGCTTCCGTGAGGCCTTCGGCTACGACCCGTTCAGCGTGCCGATTTCAGGTGGCAGCTACCGGCATTATGGATTTCTGGACGCCATCGGCTTTGCGGTGCACAAGGAAAATCCGATCGGAAGGCTGTCATTCGACCAGCTCGACGCCATCCTGTCGACCACGCGTCACCGCGGCGGTGCGCCGATCCGGACCTGGGGCGATCTGGGGCTCACCGGCGAGTGGGCCGACAAGCCGATCCACATCTATGGCATTTCGCCATGGAACGGCTTCGAGGAATTCACCCGCCAGCGGGTGCTGAACTACAACGGTAACCGCGGTGAATGGCGTTCCGGCGTTGCCGCCCCGGGTGTCCCGAAGGATCCGGACGTCACCTGGGAGAGCACCGTCTTCAAGGTTGCCGAGCACATCGCCAACGACAGGTACGCCCTTGGCTACACCGGTTTGGCGTACGTGGATCAGCCGGTGAAGATGCTGGCCCTGTCCGATCACAACAACAGTCCGGTATACGCGCCGACCTATGAGAATGTCGCCACTGCAGAATACCCGCTGAGCCGGCTGATCTATCTGAACTTCAACCGTGACCCGCAGCGACCGGTGAACGCAATCTTCGCAGAGCTCCTCCGCCTGATCCTCAGCGAACAGGGCCAGCAGATCGTCAGAGCACAGGGAATTTACCTGCCGCTCCGGTCCGAGCAGGCAGTCCGAAGCAGAGAGATGCTCCGGTAATCGATCAACAATGGCCTTCCCGGCGTGCGGCAGCCGGGAAGGCCATTGTCGGGCGGTTGTCAGTAGACGGTCACGCCGTAGGCGCTGGCCGCCTCCGGGACGGGCTGGTAGAAGGTGGTGCCGCCGGACCGGCAGTCACCGCTGCCGCCGGAGGTGATGCCCAGCGCCTTGGTGCCGTCGTAGAGCGGGCCGCCGGAGTCGCCCGGCTCGGCGCAGACGGTGGTCTGGATCATGCCCTTCACGGTGCCGCTGCCGACGTAGCGGACCGTGACGTTCAGGGCGGTCACCGTGCCGCTGTGCGTGCCGGTGGTCGAGCCGGTGCGCTTGACCGCCTCACCGACGAACGCGTTCGCGGCCGTGTAGCCGCCCGGGTGGGTCAGCGACGTGTTGTCGTAGCGGACCAGGGCGTAGTCGTTGCCCGGGAAGCTGGAGCCGACGGTCGCGCCGATGAGTGTGGTCTGGCTCGAGTTGGTGTACCAGGTGTTGGCCACGTTGCCGCAGTGCCCGGCGGTGAGGAAGTAGTAGGTGCTCCCCTTGACCACGTTGAAGCCGAGCGAGCAACGGTAGCCGCCGCCGTAGATGGCGTTGCCGGCCGACAGCAGCGGGCGGAAGGTGCCCCGGGCCCGGTCGACCCGGATCGCGCCCGCCTGGGCGCCGGCGCTCTTCTTGACCGTGGCGAGTTCGGCGGCGGAGACGCTCTCGTCGGCGGTCACCACGACCCGGCCGGACGCCTTGTCCACATGCCAGGCGATGCCCTCCACTCCGGAGGCGCCGACGGCGGCCTCGACCCGGGCGAGCTGGTCGGCGGTGTAGGTCTGCGGGGCGGCGGAGGCGGCGCCCGGCACGGTGAACGCGCCGGCGGCCACCAGACCGACGGCCGCGGCGAGCAGTGGGGTGAGTCGGCGGATTCTCACGGTCTCCTCCTAGGAGGGTGCTGGCCGCCGGTTGCGTCGGCGCCCGGGGACGTCGCCGGGGAGCGCGTCGGGGTTGACCTCGGCGAACGCTTCAGCCGCGAGTATCCATCCATGTCGATGCAAATTGCAAGGGGTCGATCGCCGCCGGATCACCGCTGGTTAGGGTGGAACCGGGGAGGTGGGCGATGACGCCGGAGATGACTGGGACGCTGCTGGCCGGGCTGGAGGCGGCGGTCCCCGGCGGGGTGCGGACCCGGGCCGCCGACCGGCTCCGGCTGGCCCACGACGCCTCCCACTACCTGCTGCACCCTCGCGCGGTGGTCACCCCGACCGACGCCGACCAGATCGCCGCGCTGCTGCGACACAGCCGGCAGACCGGCACGCCGCTGACCTTCCGCTCCGGCGGCACCAGCCTCAGCGGGCAGGCGGTCAGCGACCAGCTCCTCGTCGACACCCGCCGGCACTTCCGCGGGCTGGCGGTGCTCGACGACGGCCGCCGGGTCCGGGTACAGCCCGGGGTGGTCCTGCGGCAGGTGAACAACCGGCTCGCCCCGTACGGCCGGCGGCTCGGGCCGGACCCGGCCAGCGAGTCCGCCTGCACGGTCGGCGGTGTGGTCGCCAACAACTCCAGCGGGATGACCTGCGGCACCGAGTTCAACACCTACCGGACGCTGGAGTCGCTGCTGCTGGTGCTGCCCAGCGGCACGGTGCTGGACACCGGCGCCCCCGACGCCGACGCCCGGCTCCGGGCCATCGAGCCGGAGCTGCACGCCGGCCTGCTGCGGCTGCGCGACCGGGTCCGCGACAACCCCGACTCGGTGCGCCGCATCCGCGCCCAGTACGCCATGAAGAACACCATGGGATACGGGGTGAACGCCTTCCTCGACCACGACTCACCCGCGGATCTGCTCACCCGCCTGGTGGTCGGCAGCGAGGGCACCCTCGCGTTCGTCGCGGCGGCCACCTTCCGCACGGTACCGGCGCACCGGCACGCCGCGACCGGCCTGCTGGTCTTCGACACCCTGGCCGCCGCGATGGCGGCGATGCCGGCGCTGGTGGCCGCCGGGCCGGCGGCGATCGAGCTGCTCGACGCCGCCGCGCTTCGGGTCGCCCAGCGCGACCCGAAGGCGGACGCCGCGCTGCGCGGCCTCGCGGTCCGCGACCACGCGGCGCTGCTGGTCGAGTGGCAGGAGTCCGACCCGGACGCCCTCGCCGAGCGGGTGGCGGCGGCCGGACCGGTGCTGGCCGAGCTGCCGCTGACCACCCCGGCCCGGCTCAGCGGCGAGGCGGCCGCCCGCGCCGCGCTCTGGCACATCCGCAAGGGCCTGTACGCGGCCGTCGCCGGCGCCCGCCCCTCGGGCACCACCGCCCTGTTGGAGGACATCGCCGTCCCGGTGGCGGCGCTCGCCGACACCTGCGCCGCGCTCGCCGACCTCTTCGACCGGCACCGGTACTCCGAGAGCGTGATCTTCGGCCACGCCAAGGACGGCAACCTGCATTTCATGCTCAACGAGCGGTTCGCGCACGGCGAGGCCCCGGCCCGGTACGCCGACTTCACCGAGGAGATGGTGGATCTGGTCCTCGGCCACGGCGGCACGCTCAAGGCCGAACACGGCACCGGCCGGGTGATGGCCCCGTACGTGCGGCGCCAGTTCGGCGACGAGTTGTACGCGGTGATGCGCGAGGTGAAGACGCTCTGCGACCCCGACGGGGTGCTCAACCCGGGGGTGCTGCTCAGCGACGACCCCGACGTCCACCTGCGGCACCTGAAGACCGTGCCCACGGTCGAACCCGAGGTGGACCGCTGCGTCGAGTGCGGCTACTGCGAGCCGGTCTGCCCCAGCCGCGACCTGACCACCACCCCACGACAGCGGATCGTGCTGCGCCGGGAGATCGCCGCCGCCCGCGCCGACGGCGACCTCGCGCTGGCCCGGGAGCTGGCGGACGCCTACGACTACGACGCGGTCGACACCTGCGCGGTCGACGGCATGTGCGCGACCGCCTGCCCGGTCCTCATCAACACCGGCGACCTGGTGAAACGGCTGCGCAGCGACCGCACCGGCAGCGTGGCGCAGGCCGGTTGGCGCGGGGCGGCCGACCGGTGGGGCGCGGCCACCCGGGGCATGGCCCGCGGCCTGGACCTGGCCGGCGCGCTGCCGCCCGCGCTCCCCGAGGCGGCCACCCGCGCCGCCCGCGCCGTGCTCGGCGCCGACCGGGTCCCGCAGTGGCGACGCGACCTGCCCCGCGGTGGCGAGGTCCGCCGGCCGCGCCCGGTCGACGAGCCGGACGCGGTCTTCGTCCCGTCCTGCCTGGGCACGCTCTTCGCACCCGCCGAGGGCGGGCCGGGTGTCGCCGCCGCCGTGCTCACCCTGGCCGAGCGGGCCGGGGTGCGCCTGCTCGTGCCGGACGGGGTGGCCGCCATGTGCTGTGGCACACCCTGGTCGTCCAAGGGCCTCACCGCCGGCTACCAGCGCGTCCACGACCGGGTGCCGCCGGCGCTGCGGGCGGCCAGCCGCGACGGGGCGCTGCCCGTGGCCAGCGACGCGGCCTCCTGCACCGAGGGCTTCGCCAAGCTGCTCGCCGACGCCGGCCCGCTGCGAGTGGTCGACGCCGTCGCGTACGCCGCCACGGAGCTGCTGCCCCGGCTCACCGTACGGCGCCGGCTCGGCGCCCTCGCCTTGCACCCGACCTGCTCGTCGACCCGGCTGGGGCTGGACGAGGCGCTGCTCACCGTGGCCCGGGCGATCGCCGACGAGGTCGTGGTTCCGGACGGCTGGCAGTGCTGCGGCTTCGCCGGGGACCGCGGGCTGCTGCACCCGGAGCTGACCGCCGCGGCCACCCGCGAGGAGGCGGCGGCCGTGTCCGCCCGGCCCTTCGACGGGTACGCCTCGGTCAACCGGACCTGTGAGATCGGGATGGCCCGGGCGACCGGGCAACCGTACCGCCACCTGCTCGAACTCCTGGCTGACGCGACGGCCTGAGAGTTCCGCCCCGCCGGGATCGGGGCGCGAGGGGCGACCGGCGGTGCCCGGGTAGCATTCCGCGGCGTGCTGCGGAGTTGGTGGATGGCCAGCGTGATGCTGGCGTGCGGGGTGCTCGTCGCGGTCACCCAGGACACGCCCGGGCTCGCGGTGGCCCAGTTCCTGATCTTCCTGGTGCTGGCGGCCCTGTTCTCCCCGCTGGTCTTCCCGCGGTCGCTGCCGGCCGGGCAGGCGCAGCAGCGCAGCGCCCGGGACGGCCGGCCGGTCGTCTACTGGCGGCCCGGCTGCCGGTACTGCCTGCGGCTGCGGCTCCGGCTCGGCCCCCGGGCCGGCGGGGCGTACTGGGTGAACATCTGGCGTGACCCGGCCGGCGCCGCGGCGGTCCGGGCGGTCACCGGCGGGGACGAGACGGTCCCGACGGTCGTGGTGCGTGGCGAGGCGGTGGTGAACCCGGAGCCGGCCTGGTTGCTGCGGCGGCTGACGCCGTAGCGGATCGTGGCAGCACCGGGTCAGGTCCGGCCGCCACCCGCCGGGCGCAGATTGACGCGGTGTCGGACGGGGCCGGTCAGGAGCCAGCCGGCGAGGACGGCGGCGGCGATTCCGGAGACCAGGAGGGGGAGGGTGCCTGAGCTACTTGCCGTGCGCCTGTTCGCATTGACCGTTCGAAATAGGGTTGAGGCCCGTCTTCTGGAGGAGGGTGTCGATGGGTCGAGCGCTGCGGGTGGGTCTGCCGGTTCTGCTGCTGGGCGCCGTCGGCTGGTACGCCTCGTACGCCACCACCATTCTCGTGTGGGAGCTGCGCAAACTCGTGCCCTGGCTGATCGCGCCAGCCCTGGTGGCCCTGCTCGCCGGGGCGCCGGCCCTGCTGCGACTGCTCACCCACCGGCTCGGCGGGCGCAAGACCAGGTTCGCCGCAACCGGCGGGATCGTCCTCGGCTGGCTGGGCGCCGCCGTCGGACTGGCCCTGGGGGTGTGCTGGCTGGTCTACGGCGAATACCTCCAGGACCGGGGGTACGTGACCACCATGCGGGTGGTGACCGATCCGGTCCCGGAGTTGACCGCACGCGCGCCGTACCTGGTCGGCAAGGCGCAGGCCGCGCCCAACCTGGGCGACGTCACCGGCGAGATCACCGACATCAGCTACCTGCCCGACTCCGACCGGTTCGGCGTCCTGGTCGAGCGGCGCGGCTGGTTGACCGGCTACGAGGTCGGCCTGGTGCAGGAGGTGCCGCTCGGCGGCAACAGCCGGGCGCAGCAGCGGTGCCGGTTCGACGCGTCGACCGCCGATGCGCGGATCGGCGGCTGGTTCACCCACAACCTGGCCCGGAAGATCTCCGCCGAGCGGCGCTGGGTCCGGTTCTCCGCCGACGACGCGTACGTCTACTGCCAGGGGGAGACCCCCGTCGTGGTGGTGCCGCTGAAGCGACAGACCGGAATCCTGGTGGTGACCGAACGGCCGGCCGGTGTGGCGCTGTACGACGGCCAGACCGGGAAGGTCACGATCACCGACGACTCGACGAAGGTGCCCGGACCGTCTTATCCGATCAGCCTGGCCGCCCGCCAGCGGGAGGGCACCGCCGCCGTCGGCGGTTTCGCCGACTGGTGGTTCGAGCGCAGCGGCTGGGACGCCTCCGAGGACGGCGCCAACGACGGCAACGAGTCGGAGTTCGCCCTGCGCTACCGCGACGGCAGTGGGCGCAGCGCGTACGTCACCCCGCTCACCCCGCAGGGCGAGGCCAGTTCGGTGGTGGCGGTGTCGACGGTCCCGACCCGGCACCCCGGCGGTCGTCTCGCTCCGCTGACCGTGCACCGGCTCAGCCCGACCTGGTCGTCGCCGCAGGCGATCGTCGCCCTGATCAAGTCGGAGTACCGGGATGTCTGCTGCTGGAACGACGACCAGGTGTTCGAGGTGGTGCCGACCGGCGGCAGCACGTGGACCGCCACGCTCGGCAGTGAGCAGAGCATCCGGTACCGGGTGGAGGGCCGGGGCCAGATCAACGGCCGGGAGGCGACCTGCCTGAAGAACGCCGACGGCACCCTGGTCCGCTGCGCGTACGCCGCCCCCGGCTCACCGGAGGAGCAGGAGTTGCAACGCCGGGAGCAGCAGAAGCAGCAGGAGCAGGCGGCGAACGGCGGCACGGACCCGGGCGACCTGACCAGGTACACCGACGAGCAGTTGGCCGACCTGAACCGGCGGGTCGCCGAGGAGGTCAACCGCCGCCTCAAGGAGCAGTAGCGGTCGGTGGCCGGGGCACGGTGGGCGGCAGCGGTCGGCATCTCTCCCCCTACCTCCGGCGCAACCTCAGGTTGCCGAGATGTCGGATGGGGCCGGTGAGGAGCCAGCCGGCGAGGACGGCGGCGGCGATTCCGGAGACCAGGAGGGGGAGGGTGCCGTCGTGACCCCAGGCGAATCCGGCCCAGAGGCCGGCGACCAGGATCGCCAGGCCGCTCAGTCCCTGGAACAGGCCCTGGCCGGTGCCCTGTTCGTGACGGGCCAGGAGTCCGGAGATCCAGGCTTTCCCGACGCCGTCGGTGAAGGCGGTGAATCCGCCGTAGGCGGCCAGGAGCACCCACGCGGCGGTGTGGGAGTGGGTCAGACCGAGCCCGGTGTAGGCGAGGGCGAAGAGAATCAGGCCGGCGCCGAAGACCGTGCGGGGTGACAGCCGATCGGCGACGACCCCGGCCGGGTAGCTGAGCACGGCGTAGACCGCGTTGTAGGTGACGTAGGCGCCGATGACCGCGGGGACGGAGAAACCGATCTCGTGCAGGCGGAGGAGCAGGAGTGCGTCGGGAAAGTTGACCAGGCTGAACAGCGCCAGTACGCCGACCACCCGCCAGTAGCGGCTGGGCAGGTGCCGCGGGTGCCAGCCGGCGGTGCGGTGGCGGCGGCGGGGTGGCTCGCGGACCGCGACGACGAGGATGGCGCTGGCCACCGCGGGCACCACGGCGATGACGAGCAGCGGCCGGATGTGGTGGTGCAGCAGTTCGTAGCCGGCGAGACCGATGAGCGGTCCGATCACCGCGCCGGCGGTGTCCATCGCCCGGTGGAAACCGAAGGCCCGCCCTTTTGCGGTCTCCGGCACACCGGTCGCGATCAACGCGTCCCGGGGTGCGCCCCTGATGCCCTTGCCCAACCGGTCGACGCTGCGACCGGCGAGGACGATCGGCCAGACGGTGGCGGCGGCGATGGCGACCTTGCCGAGCGCGGCGAGCCCGTACCCGAGGCCGATCATCGGGCGAGCCCGGAACCGGTCGGCGACCCGGCCGCTGACGACCTTGCTCAACGCGGCCGTGCCCTCGGCGATACCCTCCACCGCGCCCACCACGGCAGCGGGCGCCCCCAGCACAGTGGTCAGGAAGATCGGCAGGATCGGGTACAGCAGCTCCGACGCGGCGTCCTGCAGCAGCGACACCCCGGACAGGACCTTCAGGTTCCGGGTCAACCAGGAACCAGCGGGCTGACCAGCGGCGTTGGGCTCGACGGGCGGCTGCTGCTCAGTCACCCTGTCACCCCCGACCCGCGCGGACTCTGCCGTCAACGGTGGCAGACCGGGGACCGCGGCGGGGCCGATCCGGCACCCCGGCCCACCGCGTTCGCCGTGCCGGCCCTCGTCGTCGCGGCCGACGGTCAGCGCCCGGGGCGGGCTGGGCCCCGCGACCGACCGGTCGCGGGGCCCGCCGGCGTCACCAGCTGGTGGGCTTGCCTTTCTGGTAGAGCCACACGTCGAAGAAGGCGTCGAGATCCTGCCCGGACTCCTTCTCGGCCAGCGCGATGAAGTCGGCCGTGGTGGCGTGGCTGTAGCGGTTGCTCGCCGCCCACTCGCGCAGGATGCGGAAGAAGGTGTCGTCGCCGACCTTGCCGCGCAGCGCGTGCAGGGTCATCGCACCCCGGTTGTACGGGATGCTGCTGAACATGTCCACGGGGCCCGGGTCGGCGAGGACGGTCTGCCAGAACGACGACGAGGCGGCCCGCCCGTAGTTGCTGCTGCTGTTGAAGGTCTGGCTCACCGACGCGCCGCCGTTGTACTCGGTGTACATCCACTGCGCGTAGGTGGCGAAGCCCTCGTTGAGCCAGATGTCCGACCAGCGCTCCGGGGAGACGCTGTCGCCGTACCACTGGTGGGCCAGCTCGTGGGCCATGGTGCCGACGCTCGCCGTGCTGGAGAAGATCGGCTTGGTCTGGGTCTCCAGGGCGTAGCCCACGTTCGGGGCCCGGTCGATGATCGCCCCGGTCGAGGCGAACGGGTACGGGCCGAACTTCGAGGCGAAGAAGTCGATCATCTTGGGGATCTGCGCCACCGCGGGGGCCGAGCCGGCGACCAGGCGCGGGTCGACCGCGACGTACACCGGGATGCCGCTCGGCGTGGTCGACTCGGTGACCACGAAGTTGCCGATGGTGATGGTCGCCAGGTAGGTGGCCATCGGCTCGGTCGAGTCCCAGACGAAGGTGGTCCAGCCGTCCTTGGTCTCCTGGGAGAGGAGCTGGCCGTTGCCGACGGCGGTGAGGCCCTCCGGCACCTTCGCGGTGAAGCGGAAGGTGGCCTTGTCGGTCGGGTGGTCGTTGGTGGGCAGCCATGCCGGCGCGCCCTGCGGCTCCCCGGCCACGAAGACGCCGTCGTCGGTCGGCACCCAGCCCTCGATCGACCCGTCCGGGTCGGTGATCGGGCCCGGTACGCCGGCGTACTTCACCACCACGGTGAACGTCTGCCCGGCCTTGAGCTTCGGGCGCGGGGTGACGATCAGCTCCTGGCCCTCGCGGGTGAACTCGTGCGCGTGCCCGTTGACCGTCACCGAGGTGACGTCCGGACCGCGGAAGTCGAGGTTGAATCGGTCGAGGTCCTGGGTGGCGACCGCGGTGATCGTGGCGGTGGCGTCCATGAACCGGGTCGCCGGGTCGTAGGCGAAGTTGAGGTCGTAGTGCTGGACGTCGTACCCGCCGTTGCCCTGGTCAGGGAAGTACGGGTCGTGGACGCTCGCCGCACCGGCAGAGTAGCGCGGGGCACCGGGGTTGCCGGGTGCCGCGCCGGCCGCGTCCGGTGCCACCGCCGACCCGGCAGCCACCAGGGCGACCGTGGCCAGCGCGGCGCCGCGCAGGCGTGGGATTGTCATGGGGATCCTCTCTCCGGGAAAGCCAGGGCAGCGCTGGCCTTCAGTTGAGTAGGCCCTATCCATCCGCACCGACGCGAAGTCGTCAAGATCTACAGGCCAGCCTCGCCTTTCCGGCCCACCCGGTCTCGCCCGCCAGGAGGGCCCTTGGGACCGGGCGGGCCGGGATCTCTGGCGGAACCGGGGCTGTCGTCGCCCGCAGTCAGCCCTGGTCGCGGCGCCGCCGCAGGCCGCGCCGACGCCGCCAAGGCGGCGGCCAGGCGACGCCGGCGGCGGGAGCCGGTGCTGATCGGCCCCGCAGCCCGGATCCATCGGGGATGGGTGGATGCCGGCCCGCCCGGTCAGCCGGGGACGCTGGCCAGGTAACGCTCGGCGGCGTCCGGCGTCATGAACCAGTCCCGGAAGTCGTTCGGGTCGCTGAAGCCGTTGGCGAAGCGGCGGGCGACCACCGGGTTCCCCGCGGCGGCGCCCAGGATCTGCTGCACGTGCGGCGGCAACGGTTGCAGCATCGCGTTGGTCCAGCCGGTGACCGCCTCGCCGGCGGCCGTCCAGAACCGTTCGAAGGTCTGCGTCATCCACTCCCGGTCGAACGGCCGGTCGCCGCGCTCCATGATCGACCCCAGGTACGAGTACGCGCACTTGGCCGCGGTGTTGCTGCCCTGACCGGTGATCGGGTCGTTGGCGACCACCACGTCGGCCATACCGAGCACGAGCCCACCCGAGGGCAGTTCGGCGACCGGGCGGCGGACCGTCGGGGTGTACCGGCCGGAGAGGGTGGCCCGGCCGTCGGTCAGCTCCACGTCGCTGCACCGCTCGTAGACCCACGGGGTGTAGCGGCGGGTCAGGTCGAGGGTGAGCTTGAGGTGCTCGGCCGGGTCGCGCCGCTCGGTCCACAGGTCCAGCGGGCCGCCGGGCACCGCCTCCCAGAAGAGGATCTCGCAGGGGCCGGAGTGGGTCAGCGCCGGGATGACGAACAGCTCACCCAGCCCCGGAACGGCGTTGAAGCCGACGTGCGGCGTCGGCAGCAGCGGGTCCGGGGCCATCCCGTGCACGTACGCCACGGCCAGCCCCCGCTGCGGCGTGTCGTAGACCGAGCGCTGCGGGTCCCGGTCGAAGACGGCCACCAGGTCGCCCTTGCCGGCGGCCACGACGGTCAGGTCGTAACGGCCGAGCCGGGTCAGCCCGTCCAGGTCGGCGGTGGTCACCGTCTGGTAGAGCACGGTTCCGCCGCGCTGCTCGAACAGCTCCAGCCAGGCGGCCATCTTGATCCGCTGGTCGGTGCTCTGCGCCGGTTCGTCGATCGGGCACGGGATCCGCAGCGCCCGCTCGCCGGGCGGGGCGGACAGCGAGACCTGCAGCCCCTCGATCCGGGGGGCCAGGTCCTGCCACAGGTCCAGCCCGTACCGGCGTTCGGTGGCCAGCGCGGTGCCGAACATCGCCTGGGTGCTCATCACCCAGCCGCGGCGGATCTCGTCCGGCGTACGGGCGGACATGACGGTCACGTCGTAGCCCTCGGCGAGCAGGCTCAGGGCGAGCTGGAGCCCGGACTGTCCGGCCCCGACGATCAGGATTTTGCGCATCGTTCCTCCAGGTTGAGCTACCGGCCGGTGAGCGTGCCCGCGGTGGGCCGGGCGGTGCGGGACATGGTGTGTTCCACGACCGTCAGCAGCGCCCGCGCCACCGACGACGGGTCACGGGCGTCACAGGCGGTCAGCGGTACGCCCGCGGGCAGCGCGAGCGCCTCCCGTGCCTCCTCGAGCGGGTGGTGCAGCACCCCGTCGAAGAGGTTCACGCAGACCACGAACGGCAGGTCGCTGTCCTGCTCGAAGTAGTTGACCGCCGGGAACGCGGCGGCCAGGTTCCGGGTGTCGGCGAGCACCAGCGCGCCGACCGCGCCCCGGCACAGGTCGTCCCACATCGGCCAGAACCGGGGCTGGCCCGGCGTACCGAACAGGTACAGCACCAGGTCGGGGCCGATGGTCAGCCGGCCGAAGTCCATCGCCACCGTCGTGGTCTTCTTGTCGATCCCCGGGTCCATCCGGTCGACGGTCTCGCTGGCCGCGGTCATCCACGCCTCGGTGTTGATCGGCGGAATCTCCGAGATGGACGCGACGCAGGTGGTCTTGCCGACCCCGAAGCCGCCGGCGATGACGATCTTCGCCGAGGTCAGCAGGGGGGCGTCAGGCAAGCTTGCGGAGGCCATCGCGCAGTCTCTCCAGGAGGCGGAAGTCGACGTTGTGGTGGTCGGTGTGGATCAGCAGCCGGTCGGTGGCAGCCAGGTCGTCGACAACCACCCGGGTCACCCCCAGCGACATCCCGCAGACCGCCGAGAGTTCGGCCACGGAGCGGGCCGCCCGCCGGGCATGCTCGTACAGCGTCCGGGCCTCGGGCAGCAGCGCGGAGGCGAAGACGGCGTCGTAGTGCGGCACCGACACCAGGGTGTGCACCAGCAGCGGCTGCCGGGTGCGGGTCCGCCCGGCGGTCAGCACGTACGGCCGCACCTTCCAGTAGGTCATCGACATGATCTCCTTCGCCCCGGTCAGCCGGGCTGACTGGCGGTCATGCGGTGCAACTCGTGGCGGACCTGTGGGGTGAGGGCGTGCCACACCGCGCTGACGAACTGGGTCATCCGGTAGGAGACGACCCGCAGGTCGCAGCCGGGGGCGGCGGCGACCGCCAGGCCCGCCGATTCACCGACCCGCATGAACAGCAGGTGCCCGCGGGGCAGCCGGACGGTCAGGTACTCGGAGGCGCCGAGGTCCAGCAGGGACGCGCTGCGGTCGGCCATGCTCAGCAGGCCCGCGGCCAGCGCGGAGAGCTGATCCCCGAGGTCGCGGTTGACGCTGCGAGAGGC
Source organism: Micromonospora sp. NPDC047738 (assembly GCF_040642675.1). Lineage (NCBI taxonomy): Bacteria > Bacillati > Actinomycetota > Actinomycetes > Micromonosporales > Micromonosporaceae > Micromonospora > Micromonospora sp. NPDC047738. The sequence continues at coordinate 126,865 of NZ_JBEYSO010000004.1, read as the reverse complement.
GGCGAGCTGGAGGCCGTCCAGGGACACCAGCATCGCGTGGGTGACCCCGGGTACGTCCTCGGCGAACTGACGGATCAGCCAGGCGCAGTCGGGCAGCCCCTGGCCGGTGGCCGCCGGGCCGGTGCGGCGGTGTGCGTGGGTCATCGCTGCTGTCCTTCGTCGCTGGTGGTTCGGGCGTCGCTGACGCCGGCGGCGAAGGCCGCCGTCTCGTCCGGCCACGCCTCGGGTGGGGATCCGGCGCCGGGGTCGGCCGGGGGCGGGGGCGCCGCCGCGGGGTCGTCCCGGACGCTCGCCGGTACCCGCCGGGGCAGGCCGCCGGACGGCTGCGGTTCGGCGGCCTGGCCACCCAGCGTGGCCAGGCGCACGGTCGGCGCGTGGGTGCTGTCCGGGGGCGTGGCCATCGGCGTACTCCAGGCTTCGGTGCCGCGTCCGGCAGGCGGGGGTGGCCAGGCCGGCGGCGGGGGGATGGGCACGCCGGCCTGGCCGGGTACCGGTCCGGGCGGGGGCGGCCAGACCGGCGACGGGGTGGCGGGGTCCGGGCCCGCCGGGGTGGGGATCTCGCAGAGCAGTGCGCCGGGGACCAGCACGGTCGCGGTGGTCCCGCCCGAGGGCCGGTTCGTCAGGGTGACCCGCAGCCGGTGGCTGCCGGCCAGGTGGGCGACGACGGCGAGCCCGAGGTGGGCCGCGGGGTCGAGGGTGGCCGGGCTGAGCGGCCGGCCGCCGAGCAACGCGTTGAGCTGGGCGACATGATCGGGGTGGAGGCCCACCCCGGCGTCCTCGATGCGCAGCAGGACGCTGCCGTCCTCGGTGATGAACGCCGACACGATCACCGGGGAGGTGGGCGGGGAGAACCGGGTGGCGTTGTCCAGCAGTTCGGTGAGCACGCGGATCACGTCGTCGGCGGCGAACTCGACCACCGCCAGGTCCAGCACGTGACCCATCCGGATGCGGGGGTAGTGCTCGACCGCCGAGCTGGCCGCCCGGACGACGTCGACCAGGGGGACGGTCTGCGGGTTGGCGTCCTCGACCCGGCGGCCCAGCAGGACCTGGAGGTTCTCCGCGTGCCGCCGGATCCGGGTGTTCGCGTGGTCGATCCGGTAGAGCCGCTCCAGCCGGTCGGGGTCCTGCTCGTCGGTCTCCATCGCCTCCAGGTGGGAGCCCATCTGGTACGCCGACGCCATGATCCGCATCGCGAACTGCTCGCAGATCGCCGGCCAGGGACTGGGTGGCGGTTCGTCCGGGGGCGGTGGGGGCGGCTCGGGCGTCTCCTGTGGTGCGACGTCCCACTGCGCGACGGTCGGATCCAACCAGCGCGCCGCTCGTTGTCGCCAGGTGACCCGGCGTCGACCAACTGTGGACACTGGGGTGATGTCGGCGCTTCTCACGAAATTACCGGCCTGTCCGTGGTCGTCGGCTCTGGCATGGTGCAGCAGTCAACCACCGTTTGTGTGTCGATTGCAACGGTCAAGGTCAACTTAGGGGGATTTTCCCGCCCGCCCCGCCGCGCTGCCACGAATGCTTGATCGGGTTCGAGGGCCGGAACGCAACAGCCGGATGGTGGATTTTCCCTCCCGTCTCGGCCGGAAGTCAGCCGTCGTACGGCTGCGGCATGATCATGGGCGGATCGTCGAGCGGGAGGAGACGGGTGGATGACGGTGGCGGTGCCGCCCAACGGGCGGGTGCTCTTCATCGGCGACAGCATCACCGACGCCGGACGGGACCGGTCCTGCGGTGAGGACCTCGGCACCGGGTACGCGATGATGGCCGCGGCCTGGTTCACCGCCCGGCACCCCGGGCACCGGGTCAGCTTCCGCAACCGGGGGATCAGCGGCGACCGGGTACGCGACCTGCGCGTCCGCTGGGAGACCGACTGCCTGGCCCTCGCCCCGCAGGTGGTGTCGGTGCTGATCGGGGTCAACGACACCTGGCGGCGGTACGACCGGGACGACCCGACCAGCGTCGCCGAGTTCGCCCGCGACTACCGGCACATCCTCCAGGAGACCCGCCGGCTGGGCGCCCGCATCATCCTCGTCGAGCCCTTCGTCATCCCGCTCGACGACGCCCAGCGCACCTGGCGGGAGGACCTCGACCCGAAGGTCGACGTGGTCCGCCGCCTCGCCGCCGAGTTCGACGCGACGCTGGTCGCCGTGGACGAGCTGTTCCAGGCCGCCGACGTCGACGACCGGGTGTGGACCCGCGACGGCGTGCACCCGACCCCGTTCGGCCACGCCCTGATCGCCCAGGCCTGGCTACGGGCGATCACGCCGACGGCCTGAGGGCCGGGCGCGCCCGGCCCTCGCCTCAGCTCGCCAGGTCCAGTTGGACGGTGGCGATCTCCCACGCCCGCAGCGGCAGTCGGACGAGGCCCTCCCCGTCGACCGGCAGGGCCTCGCCCGGCCGGCCGCGCAGGTCGGCCCGCCACGCGCCGCGTACGCGGCGGCCGGCTCCGATGACGGCGGCGGTGTCGCGGGTCGCCACCACCCGCAGCTCGACCCGGCCGTCCCGGTCCCGGACGCTGGTCAGCGTGACGCCGTCCCCGTCGACCGTCAGCCCGGTCACCGGCGCCGGCAGTCCGGCCGACGGGTCACCGGCGCCCGGGAACGCCAGCAGTTCGTGCCGGTACGCCTCGGCCGCCGCCGGCACCCGGGCGGAGTCCCAGTCGCCCCGGAACGGCAGCACCGCCAGCTCGACGCTGCGCTCGCCCCGGCACTGGGCCTGCGGCGTGGGCAGCTGCGGGCCGGCAGGTTCGTCCCGTAGCGCGTGCCGGTTGCGGGACAGCATCCCGATCGCCCGCAGCACGGTGATCGCCAACTCCCGGCCGGACTCGGTCAGCTCGTACTCGGTGGGCTGGGTCAGCAGCACCGCGAGCGAGCCGTCCGCACCCCCGGCCGCGACGAACCCGGAGGCGGGGAAGGTTGGCAGCGGGACCTCGCCGCCGCCGCCCTCGGCGGTCAACCCACGCTCGACGACCGCGAACTGGCCTTCGGCGTACGAGGTGCGGGCCGGCGTCGGCAGCGGCAGGTGCAGCCGGACCCGGTGGTCGTCGCAACGGTTGTCGAAGGCGAGCCGCAGCCGGGCGAACGGCTCGCCGGCGCGGACCTCCACGCGGGTGGTCACCGTGACCGTCTCCCGCTCCACCCGGCGCGAGCCGGCGTCCACGTCCGCGCCGACCGGCCACCGGTACTCCCGGATCACGTCGAGCACGGCGACCACCGGGCCGTCGTGCACGACGACGGTACGCACCGCCCGGGGCTTGTCGACCAGTTCGTCGGCGGCGGGTGGGGCGTAGTTGTAGCTGTCGCCCACGTCGCCGCCGTCGACGAGCCGGCCGACCCCGTTGACGCTCAGTCCGTCCGGGGTGGACAGTCGCAGCGTGCCGTCCTCGGCGACCTCCACCCGCAGCAGACCGTTGTCGACCGTCTGGCCGGCCACCGTGACCGGCGTGCTGCCATCCGGCGCCGAGCCCGCCGGGACCGCTGCGGCGGCCCGGGTGCCCGGCGGCAGGGCGACCGGGCGGACCGCGGCGTGTCCCAGCGCGGGGACGTCCACCAGCGCGGCGACGGTCATCCGCGGGGCGGCGACGATGCGTACCCACCACCGGTCCGGGCCGGTGGCCGCGGCCAGCGCGAGCCGGACGTCCTCGACGTCGAAGGCGGGGTCACCGTGCCGGGCCACCTGGAAGGTCAGGGTGGCGTCGGCGGGGGACACCGACCAGGCGGTGATCTCCTGTCCGTACAGCTCGGTGCCGTGCACCCGGGTGAGGATCGCGGGCAGGTCGGCGGCCGGCACCACGTCGTCGGCGAGCAGCGTCCGTGCCTGGTCGAGGACCTGGGCCGGCGCGACCCTGCCGTCCGCGCCGGCCAGCCCGACCGGCCCGTCCGCCGGGACCTCGACGTCCAGCCGGACCAGCGCCGTCCGGGCCGCCGGGGTCGGGTTGAACAGCAGGTACCCGTCGCGGGGCACCGCGCCGGCCAGGCGCGCCCCCACCAGGTCGCAGACCGCCCGCCCGAGCTGGTCCGCCTCGGCGAGCCGGGCCGCCACCTGCTCGGCGGTCTCGTCGCAGCCGCAGCCGGTCACCGAGTCGTGGCAGCTCGCGTCGATCAGCCGGGTCCAGGCCATGTCCAGGAACCGCTGCACGGACGGGTCGTGGTAAAGCGCGGCGAGCGGTTCGGCGTACCGCTCGACGCGCCGCTCGGCCCGGCCCATCGCCTGCTTGAGGTGGGCGCGTACCGAGATCACGCCGGGCAGGATGTTGGCCCGGGCGTGCGAACGCAGTTCGCCGGCCACCGTGGGCAGCCCGTCCACCGTGGTCGGCTGGGTGGCGAAGTACTCGGCGAGGGTGCCGAGCCGCAGTCGCACCCCGTCGACGGCTGCGGCGGCCAGCCGGTCCGGGGCGTCCGGGGCCGGCGCGGCGTGGTCGGTGCCGTACATCGCCAGGATCGGCGTGTCGTCGCCGGTGGACCGCCAGCCGCGCAGCCGCTCGGCCAGGTCGGTGGCCCGGCGGGTGACCAGCCGCGGGTCGTCCATCAGCCCGGCGGCGTTGCCGTAGCCGCCAGGCAGGTACTCGGTGCGGATCGTGGTGCCGTCCGGGGCCTGCCAGGCGAACGCGTGCGACCGGACCCGGTCCGGTACGCCCCGGAACACGCAGGCGTGGGCCAGCCCGGCGCCGGCGAGCAGCTGTGGCATCTGCGCGATGTGCCCGAACATGTCGGGCAGGTAGCCGACCGGCATGGCCCCGCCCAGCGCCCCGCTGCGGGCCAGTCCGCGCTCCAGGTTGCGGACGATGTTCTCCCCAGAGCAGAGGAACTCGTCGAGCAGGATCTGCCACGGCCCGACGGCCAGTCGGCCCGCCCGGACCAGCGCGATCACCTGCTCCCGGCGCTCCGGGCGTACCTCCAGGTAGTCGTCGACCGCGGCGAGTTGGCCGTCCAGGGTGAACCGCTGGCGTTCGTCGGTCGCCATCCGCTCGAACACGTCGTCGAGCAGCGCCACCAGCCGCAGCCGGAATCGCTGGAACGGCTCGTACCACTCCCGGTCCCAGTGGGTGTGCGGCACCACGATGATCTCGGTCGGCTTGTCCATCAGCTCGCCGCCTCTCCGCCGATCGCTGCCCCGGTCAGCTCGCCGTAGCGGCGTACCACCTGTTGGCTGGTGCGTAGGTCGGCCGCGCCCCCGGCGACGCCGGTCAGCGGGCGCGTACCCCCGGTCACCATCGCGTGGAAGGCGACCAGTTCCTGCTCGAACGCCTCGGTCACCGACCGGAACTGCGCTCGCCGCTCGCCGCCGGAGTGCCGGTCCACCGCGGTCAGCGTGGTCGGTGCGTTGAGCAGGTACGGCGACGGGAAGACCAGCTCCAGGGTGCCCCGGGCGTGGTGCAGGGTGACCGTCTCCCGGTAGGCCGGGCAGTCTGGCAGGTTGAGCCACCGGATGCCGTACCGGCCGCCGGCGGGCAGCCGGCCGGAGATCTCCACCGACGGCTCGGCCGGCCCGTCGGGCGTCAGCGGCCAGGTCGCCACGTGGTCCACCGTGGCCGGCGGCCCGGTGAACAACCGCAGCAGGGACAGGTCGTGCGAGATGCTGTTGATCAGGATCTGGTAGAGGGTGCGCGCCCCGGCGTCCCCGCCCACCGCGGCGTCGAGCAGCCGCGCGTCGGCCTCCCGCAGCCGCGCCTCCGCCGCGGCCGGCACGTCCCGCGGTGGCGGGGGCAGGTGGGCGAAGGCGAGCTGCTGCTCCCCGGCGGCGTGCAGAACGGTCACCTCGACCGCGTGCACCGCCGCCGCACCGCCGATCCCGTCCAGCAGACGGACGGCCTCGGCCACCGCCGGGTCGTACTGCTTCATGTAGCCCACCATCAGCGCCGCCCCGGTCAGCCGGTCAGTTTCGGCGAGGGCGTAGGCGAGCGGCTTCTCGCAGAGCACGGGCAGTCCCCGGTCCAGCGCCGCGGCGGCGAGTTCGCCGTGCGACCCGGAGGTCGCCAGCAGCACCGCGTCGCAGCCGCCGCCGTCCAGCAGGTCGGCCGCGTCCGCATACCTTCGGGCCGGTTCGACGCCGTACCGGTCGCCGAGTTCGGCCAGCCGCGCGGGGGACAGGTCGCTGAGCGCGATGACGTCGAACAGGTCGGCGCGGCGCTGTAGCAGGGGCAGGTGCACCGTACGGGCGATGACGCCCAGCCCGGCCACCGCGATCCGGATCCGCTTGCCCGGTTCGGTCATCGCCGCACCTCCGCCAACGAGCGCAGGTTGGCCCGCTGGTCGGCGCGGATCCGGTCCAGGTTCCGGCCCCGCTCGGGCGCGTCCTGCTCGATCACCAGCCAGCCGGTGTAGCCGGTCTCGTCCAGCCCGCGCAGCACCCCGGCGAGGTCGACGTCGCCGGCGCCCAGGGCGCAGAACCCGCCCGCGGCGACCACCTCGGCCAGGCCGCCGCCGGCGTCGCGGACCCGGCGGTGCGCGGCCAGGTCGGCGTCCTTGAGGTGTACCTGGCCGGTCCGGCCGGCCCAGCGGTGGACCGCCGCGACCGGGTCGCCGCCGGCCAGGGTCAGGTGCCCGGTGTCGAGGCAGATCGCCACGTCGGTCAGTTCCAGCAGCCGGTCGGCCTCCGCCTCGGTTTCCACGTCGGTGCCCAGATGGTAGTGGAACACCGGCTCCAAACCGCGGTCCCGGCACCGGTCGACGGCCTGCTGCACCCGGGCGGCGAAGCCCGGCCAGGCGGCGGCGGGCAGCGCCGAGGCCAGGTCCGGCGGGGTGCCGGGCCGGGCCATCCGGGCCGGGTTGGCGGAGCAGGCCAGGGTGGGCCGGGGCGCGAAGCGCGGGTCGTCGACCGGCGCGGCGGTGAACACATCCAGGGCCGCGTCGAGCTGGGCCAGGTCCGCGGTGAACCCGTCCGGGTCGGCGAAGCGCAGGTCGACCCAGCCGCCGGCGAGCCCGACGCCGGCCGCGGCCAGCCGGCGGGTGAGCACCTCGCCGGTCCCGAGGTAGCCGATCGGCCCGGAGTCCACGCCGGTGTAGCCGTCGGCGGCCAGCGACGCGAGCAGGTCCTCCGGACCGACGTCCGGGTCGGTCGCCTGGTAGATGCCGTAGTTGACCGGGGCTCCGGCCACTCTGGTGCGTCCGGTCAGCTGCACAGTGCGATCACCTCCATGCGGTGGGATTCCAGGACGTGCAGCCCGTCGGCGGCCGGCAGCAGGCACCGGTCGCCGCGGACGACCCGGTGCCGGCCGTCCGGGTAGCCGAGCAGCGCGCCGTCCGCGTCGAGCGCCAGCAGTTCGTCGCCGAGGCGCAGCAGCCGGGGCGCGTCGGGCCCGGCGGAGACGGCGGTGCGGCCGGCGGCCAGCGCGGCGCGGACGGCCGCCTCGTCGGCGGGGTCGCCGTCGACGAGCACCCAGGTGGTCGGCGCGCCGGGCAGCGCGTCCGCGCCGGGCCGATGGAAGTCGCTGCCTCCGATGGGTACGACGTCCGGCCGCCACGCCTGCGCCCAGGCGAGCGGGGCGCCCCAGGTGCGGTCCCACCAGCCGGAGTGCCACACCTCGGCGAGCCGGGTCCGGGTGGTGAGCGGCTGCCGCCAGGCGCAGTCGCCGCCGAGCGGGTGGTTGACCGACATCAGCCCGCCGGCCCGCTCCGCGGTGGCCAGCCACTCGTCCGGCGGCTGCCGAAAGTCGACCCAGCCGACCGGGCCGAAGACGTTGGCGTGCCCCCGGTCGGTGGTCACCTCCTGCCCCGGCACGAGCGTGATGCCGTAGCGGGCCGAGGCGGCGGGTAGCCAGGGGTGGTGGCTGACGGTGTTGTGGTCGGTGACGGCGAGGAAGTCCAGGCCCCGCGCGGTGGCGAGGGCGGCCAGTTCGTCGACGGTGTACGCGCCGTCGCTGTGCACGGTGTGCGCGTGCAGGTCACCGGCGAGCCACCGCCGCCCGTCCACCTCGGGCAGCGCGGCGCGGGGCGGGCGTTCCGGCCGGGGCGGCGGCGCGGGCGCGGCCGGCGGGGATGGGGAGCGGGTGCTGGTGGTGGCGGTGACCTCGTAGGGCAGCCCGTCGGGCGGGATGCGGTGCAGCCGGAGCAGCACCTGCCATTCGCCGGGCTCCAGCTCCCCGGGCAGATAGCCGGGGGTGGCCCAGTCGGCGGTGATGGTCCAGCCGTCGCGGGCGCCGCCCGACCAGCCGCGGAAGCCGGCCGGCCCGAGGCAGCCGAGGTCCAGCACGCCCGCGTCGCGGGGGTGGTCGAGGCGTACGGTGAGCGCGGCGGTGCCCGGGGCCACGGTGACCGGAAGGGCGCGCATGATGCTCTCGGCGCGGTCCCGCAGCGTCCACCTGCCCCGGTGCGTCACCATGTCAGGCGTCCGCCGCGACGCCGGTACGCGGCACCGGCACCGGTGGCGCCGCCGCGCCGGTGACCAGCTCGCCGTCCCGGTAGACCAGGGTGCGCCCGGGGCGCGGCACCACCCAGCCGGTGTCGCCGGGCGCCGGTTCCCGCCCCTCCGGCACCACGACCTGCACGCTGGTCGCCCCGTCGTCCCCGGCCGGCACGTCCAGCGACACCAGGGAGAAGCTGCCCAGGTTCTCCACCACCACGACCTGGCCGGTGAGGGCGTCGGGTACGGGCTCGGGGGAGTGGTCGAGGTATTCGGGGCGGACCCCGTAGACCACCTGTTCGCCGTCGGTCAGCCGGCCGCGGACGTCCTCGGGGACCGGCAGCCGCACCCCGGCGACGGCCAGCTCGTCGCCGTGCACCCGGGCCGGGACCAGGTTCATCGGGGTGGAGCCGATGAACCCGGCGACGAAGGTGTTGGCCGGCCGGCGGAACACCTCGGTCGGAGTGCCGACCTGCCGGATCCGGCCGCCTTCCATCACCGCGATCCGGTCCGCGAGGGCGAGGGCCTCGGCCTGGTCGTGGGTGACGAAGACGGTGGTGACGCCGAGTTCCCGTTGCAGCCGCTTGAGGAATGTCCGCGCCTCCAGCCGCAGCCGCGCGTCCAGGTTGGACAGCGGCTCGTCGAGCAGGAACACCTGCGGGTGGCAGGCCATCGCCCGGGCCAGCGCTACCCGCTGCTGCTGGCCGCCGGAGAGCTGCCCGGGCCGGCGGTCGAGCAGCGCCGACAGGCCCAGTTCCTCGGCGGTGCCCGCCGCCTTGTCGTGCCGGGCGGCCCGGCCGACCTTCTTGATCCGCAGCGGGTACGCGATGTTGTCCCGCACGGTCATGTGCGGGAAGAGCGCGTAGTCCTGGAAGACCATCGCCACGTCCCGCTGCCCCGGAGGCAGGTTGGTCACCGTCCGGTCGCCGATGCGTACGCTGCCGGCGGAGGCGAGCTCCAGGCCGGCGATGGTGCGCAGCAGGGTGGTCTTTCCGCAGCCGGACGGGCCGAGCAGGGCGAAGAACTCGCCGTCGGCGATCTCCAGGTCGAGGGCGTCCAGGGCGCGTACCCCGTTGGGGTAGACCTTGGTCAGCTCGCGCAGGGTGATGGCGGACATCAGCGCTTGATCCCTCCGTGGAAGCGGAACCCGTACCTGCTGCTCACGAAGACGAACATCAGCGCCACCGGCAGCGAGTAGAGCAGCGAGAAGGTGGAGAGCAGCCGCAGGTCGGCCTGCCCGCCCTCGGTGTAGAGGGTGTACATGATCACTGCGGCGGGGGCCTTGTCCGGGCCGCGCAGCAGCAGGAACGGCACGAGGAAGTTGCCCCACACGTTCGCCACCGCCCATACGCCGACGGTGGCCAGCCCGGGGCGGACGACCGGCACCACGATGTGCCGCATGATCTGCAGGGCGCTGGCGCCGAAGACCCGCGCCGACTCCTCGTACGACGTCGGCGTGGCGTCCATGAAGTCCTTGAGGATGAAGATCGCCGCGGGCAGCAGGCCGCCGGTGAGGACCAGGATCACCCCGAGCCGGGAGTCGATCAGGTTGAGCCGGAACGCCAGCTCGAACAGCGGCACCATGGTGGCCGTGCCGGTCACGATGGACGACAGCAGCAGCAGGCCGTAGAGCAGCGCGTCGCGCCCCGGCACCCGGACCCGGCTGAGCGCGTACGCGGCCAGCGCGGCGAAGACCACCACCAGCACGGCGGTGCCGCCGGCCAGCCACACCGAGTTGACCAGCGAGGTCAGCGCGTACGGGTTGTCCAGCAGGGTGCGGAAGTTGTCGAGGGTGAACCGCGGCAGCGAGGTGCCGATGGTCGGGGTGTCGTCGAACGGGGCGGTGGCCAGCCAGAGCAGCGGCAGGGCGAAGAAGGCGAGCACGAGGCAGAGGAAGACGTAGCGCCCGACGCGGGCCACCACGTGCCGCACCGCCGCCCGCGCCGCGAGGTCGGTCCGGGCCTCCTGCGCCAGGTCCGCGCTCACAGCAGCACCTTCGTTCGCGACTGCGGGGCTCGCAGAACCGGCTCACTCCTCGCGCTCACGCCCGCTCCCTTCGCCGGCCCAGCATGCGCAGGTAGATCAGCGCGATGACCAGGTTGATCAGCAGCATGATGAACGAGATCGCGGCGCCGAAGCCCAGCTCGCCGCCGGAGAGCGCCACCTTGTAGACGTAGACCGCCAGGATCTCGGAGCGCTGCTCGGGCCCGCCGGCGGTGATCAGGAACGGGGTGAAGTCGTTGAACGTCCAGAGGCTGATCAGCAGCAGGTTGGTCAGCACGTGGCCGCGGATGCGCGGGAACACCACGTCGCGCAGCTGCTGCCAGGTGGACGCGCCGGCCAGCCGGGCGGTCTCCAGGTGCGAGCGGGGCACGTTCTCCAGCGCGGCGGCGTAGAGCATCATCGAGAACGCGGTACCGCGCCAGGTGTTGAAGATGATGATCGACAGCATCGGGTGGTCGAGCAACCAGGCCATGCCGGGCGTGCCCAACAGGGCGTTGAGGGTGCCGGCGTCCCGGTCGAGCAGGGCGATCCAGAGGAACGCGACGACCGAGCTGGGCAGGATCCAGGACAGCAGGATGAACGCCTCGACCACCCGACGCAGTGGACCGCGCCGGTCGCGCAGCGCGAAGGCGATCGCGAAGCCGAGGCCGGCCTGACCGAGCACCGCCGAGCCGAGCACGAACTGCAGGGTCAGCAACAGCGACGTGCGGAAGCGCTCGTCGGTCAGCGCCTTGGTGTAGTTGTCCAGACCGACGACCTCCGGATGGGCCGCGGCCAACCCGGTGAGCCGGTAGTTGGTGACGCCGAGGTAGATCGTCCAGGCTGCCGGCACCACGAGGAAGAGCAGGATCAGCACCATGCTCGGGACGAGGAACCCGGCGGCGCGGGCCCGGCCCAGCCCGGCGGCGTCGGGGGCGGGGGAGGCGTCCGTCGCCGGGCGCGCTCCCCCGACCGTCTCGTCAGGACGAGACGTTACCCGGACCACCGACGATCCCCTCGACCTTCTTTCGGTACGCCGAGGCCGCCTCGTCGGCGCTCTTGCCCGACGCCGCAGCCGCGGTCGCCTCCTGCAGCGCGACCGACACCTGGGGGTAGACCGCCAGCGGCGGCCGGTACGCGGTCAACGGCAGCACCTTCTCGGCGACGAAGTTGAGCATCGGGTCGCCGGCCAGCACCTCCTTGTTGACGTCGGCCCGGGAGGTGATCCGCGCCGCGCCGGCGAGCTGGGCCTTGGTGGCCTCGGCCGAGTGCATGAACGCGAGCAGCTCGAACGCCTGCGACGGGTACTTCGAGTTCGGGTTGAGCACGTCGACGCCGCCGCCGGACATGCTGACGAAGTCCTGCCCCCGGATGCCCGCGCCGGGCTGCTTCGCCGGGATCATCGCGTACCCGACCGTGCTGTCCCGGTCGGGCATCTTCGCGGTGCCATCCTTCGGGTTGATGACGCTGCGCCAGAAGTAGTCGCCCTCGGCCAGGATGCCGATCTTTCCGGCGGCGAACTCCTCGAAGGACTTGTCCCGCCCCTTGGCCTCCTGCTGGAGCTTCGGGTCGCCGAGACCGCCACCGTAGACCTTGGTGTAGAAGTCGAGCATGTCCTTGACCGGCTGGTTGGCGCCGGCCCACTTGCCGTCCTTCCAGATCTCCCCGCCGGCGCCGACCAGCAGCGGCAGCGCGCCCTGCATGGTGGTCGCCTCGCCCATCGCCGTGCCGGCGTTGATCTGGATCGGGGTCACGCCGGGCAGCGCCTTGAGCTTGGTGCCGGCGTCGAGGATCTCCTGCCAGCTCTTCGGCTGCCAGTCGGCGGGCAGGCCGGCCTGGGCGAACAGCTTCTTGTTGAAGTAGAGCACCCGGCCGTCGGTGCCCTGCGGGATGCCGTAGCGCTTGTCCTCGAACGTGCCGAGGCCCTGCACGCTCTCCGGGATCTGCGACCAGCCGTCCCACGAGTCGGCCTGGCCACCGGCCACCTCGGACAGCGGCTTCAGGTAGCCGGCCTGCACGAACTCGCCGACCCAGATGCCGTCGACCGAGATGACGTCGGCACCGCCCTTGGACCGCAGGTCCAGGGCCAGTTTGGTCTTATACTGCTCGTCATCGACGCCGCTGGGCACGAACGACACCTTGGCGGTGACGCCCTTGGCTTTCTGGGCCTCGATGAACCGGGGGATGACCCACTTCTCGATCCACTCCGCACCAGTGGCGTTCTTGCCGCCGGCGATGGCGTTGGCGGCGATGGTGAGGGTGATGTTCTTGGCGTCCTTGCCGGCGGGCTCCGAGCCGCCACCGCAGGCCGTGGCGGCGAGGGTGATCGCGGTGAGCGTGGCGAGCACGGCCGGGACGCGTCTCGGCGTGACTGACATGGGCTGTTCCCTTCGCAAGAAGTGACTTCGAAGAGACTCGCGGGTCGCCCCGCCGGCCGCAGGTCCATGCCGGCGGTGCATGTCGGCCACAATGTCATGACAGCCTGACGACGTAAATACCTATCACTGGAAATGAGCGAGAAACCCGGGGTTCACCGCTCGGTGACAGCCACCTCCAGCGCATACCGGGAAGCCCGGTAGAGGTGCTCGCCGTACTCGACGTGCCGGCCCTGGTCGTCGTACGCGGTGCGGGTCATGGTCAGCAGCGGAGCGCCCCGCCGCTCGCCGAGCATCTGCGCCTCCGCGGCGGTCGCCGCCCGGGCCCCGATCCGCTGCTGGGCACTGCGGATCCGCACCCCGGCCGCGCGCAGGATGGCGTACAGGCCCCGGGCCTGCAGGACGTCCAGAGTGAGCCGGACCGGGTCGAGCGGAAGCCAGTTCTCCATCACCGCCAGGGGTTCCCCGTCGGCGAAGCGGAGCCGGCGCAGGTGCTGCACCGGGCTGTCGGCGTCCACCCCGAGCGCCGCCGCCACCTTGGCCGGGCAGCCCACAGTCGCCAGTTCCAACACCGACGTGGACGGTTGCCGTCCGGCCCGGGCGAGGTCGTCGTGCAGGCTGGTCAGCTCCACCGCCCGGCGGACCTCGCCCCGGACGACCTGGGTGCCCACGCCCCGCCGGCGCACGATCAACCCCTTGTCCACCAGGTGCTGGATGGCTTGCCGGACGGTGGGCCGGGACAGTCCCAGCCGGTCGGCGAGCTGCAACTCGCTGTCCAGCCGGTCGCCCGGTGCCAGGTCACCACGCTGAATCGCGGCGGCGAACTGCTCGGCGACCTGGAAGTAGAGCGGGATCGGGCTGCTCCGGTCGACGACGATCTCGGGGCTGGTCACGGGGGACCTCCTCGTCACGGCTGTCCAGGGGTCCGGGGATGGGCGCCACTGTACCGAAGCGGTCACCCGGTGAAGCCGGCGGATGTCAGGACAATACATTGACACGACTCGCGGTCACGGTTCCAAGTCAACGGCCAGCAGCGAGCCCACGATCGCTGACCCCGTCCCCGTCACAGGTCTGGGTAAGGTCGTCCGCATGGCTGACGCTGTCGTGATTCCCGGCGGTATGTTCGGACCGGGCGCACCCCTGCTCATGTATGCCGGCGACGTGGCGGAGCAGCGGGGCGCAACGGTGCACCGGTACTCGTGGTCTCAGGAGTTTCCGAGGCCTGACGAGCCAGCAATCGAGGGGTGGGTCAGCGGCGAGGTCGCCCCGCTGATCGACACTGTTGGCGGTCGCCCACTGCTGGTCGCCAAGTCCCTCGGCACGAATGCGGCAGCGATTGCCGCCGAGAGATCCCTGCCCGCCGTGTGGCTCACGCCATTGCTCACCCTGCCGTGGGTGGCTGACGCGTTGGGCCGTGCGACCGCACCGTTCCTCCTCGTGGGTGGCACCGCCGACAAGGTGTGGGACGGTGACCTCGCCCGCCGGCTGTCACCCCACGTGCTGGAGGTGGCAGGAGCGGATCACGGGATGTACGTGCCCGGCCCGCTCACGGAATCCATCGCGGTGCTCAGCCGAGTCGTGGTCGCCGTGGAAGAGTTCCTCGACGCGATCGGCTGGCCAGACTGACCAACTGGATTAAGCACCCCCGGGTGTGCCGGGTCAGGCGGCGGACGTGATCGCCAACGGCGACTGGTCGGGAAGCGGCTGCCACGGCGGACGCGGGGACGACTCGGCGGACCGTCCAGCCGGCGTCTCCGGTCCGTCCTGGTGGGCGGCCGGCTCGGCAGTGCCGGTACGAGGTGCGGCCTGCGCCGCGCGCAGACCCATCTGCGCGTTGTGCCACGGGGCGCAGGGCCAGGCCGCGCCGAAGCAGCTGCCGTTGTCGCAGGCGCCGTTCTCATCCGGCTGGTGGGTGTCGGCCACCGCGGCGGCGAGCCGCCACAGCAGCGGGTCGGTCACCTCGGCCGGACGGTCGTCGCGGTCTGTGCTGGCATCGGACATGGTCGGATCCCCCTCTTCGAGCGGGCCTCATCCTTTCCGGTCCGATCCTCCGCCAAACCTGCGAGCTGCAAATTTGTGCCGCGCCCCACCCCGCGCGGGTCCGCGCGGCGAGGCATAGGCTGGGCGCCGTGGCAAGGTACTACGACCTGCACCCGGACAATCCGCAGCCGCGGACCCTGCGGCAGGTGGTCGACCTGATCCGGGACGACGGGCTGATCGCCTACCCCACCGACTCCTGCTACGCCTTCGGCTGCCGGATCGGCAACCGAGGCGGCCTGGACCGGATCCGGGAGATCCGCCGGCTCGACGACCGGCACCACTTCACCCTGGTCTGCCGCGACTTCGCGCAGCTCGGCCAGTTCGTCAAGGTCAGCAACTCGGTCTTCCGCCTGGTGAAGGCCGCCATCCCGGGCAGCTACACGTTCATCCTGCCGGCCACCCACGAGGTGCCGCGCCGGCTCCAGGAACCGCGCAAGCGCACCGTCGGGGTGCGGGTACCGAAGCACACGGTCACCCAGGCGCTGCTGGCCGAGCTGGGCGAGCCGCTGCTGTCCAGCACGCTGCTGCTCCCCGACGAGGACGAACCGCTGACCCAGGGCTGGGAGATCAAGGAACGGCTCGACCACCAGCTCGACGCCGTCGTCGACGCGGGGGAGTGCGGGACCGAGCCGACCACCGTGGTCGACCTGTCCGGGCCCGAACCGGAGATCCTGCGCCGCGGCGCCGGGGATCCGTCACGGTTCGAGTAGCCGCCGCCCAAATTAGCCGATTTGTCCGCACGTCCTCGGTCGGCCGTACCACCATGTTGGGGCGGCGGCGTGCCCGCGATCCGCCCGCCGCCGCACCACGCCGATCGGGTGACGGGGGTACGACGTGGAACCGCTCGTGCTGATCGCGGTACTGGGCGCGACGGTGCTGATCGGCACCACGATCGGCGGCCGCTACAGTGTCGCGCCCCCGGTCCTGCTCATCGGCATGGGCGCGCTGCTCGGGCTGCTCCCGCCGTTCTCGCACGTGGTGCTCCCACCCGAGGTGGTGCTGGTGCTCTTCCTCCCGGCGATCCTCTACCGGGAGAGCCTCGTGATCAGCATCCGCGAGGTCCGGGCCAACCTCGCGGTGATCGCCCTGCTGGCCGTGGCGCTGGTGCTCCTCACGACGGTCGCGGTCGCGTACGCCGCAAAGGCCCTCGGCGTCGAGTCGCCGGCGGCCTGGGTACTCGGCGCGGTACTCGCGCCGACTGACGCCGCCGCCGTCGCTGGCCTGGCCAAACGGATGCCGCGCGGCATCCTCACCACCCTGCGCGCGGAGAGCCTGATCAACGACGGTACGGCGCTGGTGATCTTCGCCGTCGCGGTCGGGGTGATCGCCGGGGGAGCACTCCCTGGGCCAGCCGGACTGCTCGGGCGGTTCGTCGGCTCGGCCGCCGCCGGAGTTGCCGCCGGCCTGCTGGTCGGCGGGGTCGCCGTCCTGATCCGTAGCCACGTCGACGACCCGCTGCGCGAGGGCGGGATCAGCATCCTCACCCCGTTCGTGGCGTTCCTGCTCGCGGACGTCGTGCACGCCAGTGGCGTCCTCGCGGTGGTGGTCGCCGGGCTGCTCATCTCCTGGGCCGCGCCCCGGATCATCCGGGCCCGCTCGCGGATCACCGCGTTCGCGTTCTGGGACCTGTCCACCTTCATGGTCAACGGCAGCCTGTTCGTGCTGCTCGGCATGCAGGTCCCGCGATCCCTACGCGGCATCACCAGCCACTCGCCGGCGCAGTCGCTGGGCATCGCGGTGGTGGTGACCGTCGTCGTCGTGGTGACCCGGATGGCCTGGGTGCACCTGGGCGTGTCCACGCTGCAGAACCTCGACCGGCGTGAGTCCCGGCGCGGCCGCGGGTTCGACTGGCGGGTCCGCACCGCGGCCGGCTGGGCCGGGTTCCGGGGCGCGGTCTCGCTGGCCGCCGCCCTCGCCGTGCCGGTCGCGACCAGCGCCGGCACGCCCGTCCACGAACGGGACCTGATCATCTTCGTGACCGTCACGGTCATCGTGCTGACCATGCTGGTCCAGGGCACCACGCTGCCGGCCGTGGTGAGCTGGGCCGGTCTCAGCGGCGACCAGGAACGGGAGGACGAGGTCCGCTGGGCGCGCATCCGGGCCACCGAGGCCGCCCTCGACGCCCTGCCCCAGGTGGCCGCCGACGTGGGCGCAGCGCCGGACGCCGTCGAGCGGCTCCGCTCCGACTACCAGGAGCACCTCGACGACATCCGGTGCCCGGGGGACGAGCAGGCCGAGGAGGAGCGGGAACTCGCCCGGCGGCTGCGGCTGGGCGTCCTCGACCGCAAGCGGCAGGAGCTCACCCGGCTGCGGCGGACCAACCAGATCGACGACGCCGTGCTGCGCGAGGTGCAGGCGGCCCTGGACATCGAGGAGATCCGGCTGCTCGGCCCGACCGTCGAGGACTGACCGTCGACTACCTGCCCTCGGGGACGGCCATCTCACCGAGCAGCGACCAGTCCTGCTGCGGGACGGTCACGTTGACGATCCGGGGCGTCTCGACCAGGTGCGGCGGCAGCGTCCGCTGCGCCGTGCGGAAGTGCTCCGACTGCACGTGCGCGGCGCCGGCCTCGTCGTCGCGGAACGCCTCGACCAGCACGTACTCCGTCGGGTCGGCCACGCTGCGCGACCAGTCGAACCACAGGCAGCCCGGCTCGGCGCGGGTGGCCTCGGTGAACTCCGCGACGATCTGCGGCCAGCGGTCGGCGTCCTCCGGCCTCACCCGGAACTTTGCGGTAATGAAGATCATGGCGACCAGGCTATCCGGCCGGGCGCGCGAGGACACCGACGGTCCCGAGCGAGGGACGGCGCGCTCAGATCCAGGGCAGCGGGTCCACGGCCCGGCCACCGAGACGCACCTCGAAGTGCAGGTGTGGTCCGGTGGAGGCGCCGGTCGAGCCGACGAGGCCGATCACCTGGCCGGCGCGGACCCGCTGTCCGGGCGACACCAGCAGGCGGGACTGGTGGCCGTAGCAGGTGGACAGCCGCTGCCCGGACACCCGGCCGTGATCGACGCAGGTGTAGTTGCCGTATCCGCCGTACCATCCGGCGCGGGTGACCCGTCCGTCGGCGGCCGCCCTGATCTGGGTGCCGATCGGGGCGGCGAGATCGATCCCGGGATGCCGCTGCCAGACGTGGTAGTACGGGTCGAAGCGGACGCCGAACTCGCTGGTGAGCCGGCCCGCCAGCGGCCGGCCCAGCCGGCTCCCGCCGGGCGCGGCGACCCGGGTGGTCGGTGCCGCCGCGGCGGCGGTCACGGCGGCGGCGCGGGCCCGCCGGTCGATCTCCCGCCGGAGCGCGGCCTCCTCCCGCTGCCGGCCGGTGAGTTCGGCCTGGCCGGAGGTGATCGCGGCGGACAGGGCGGCGGCGCGGCCGGTGGGCGTGTCGAGCAGGTCCGCGGCGTCGACCACGGCCAGCGGCGGCGCCGGGTCACCCGCCGGCGCGGGGCCGCCGGTCCAGGCGGTCAGCAGTTGCAGCACCGGATCGGGTTGGCGCTGCACCGTGGCCAGGTCGTCGCGGGTGCGGGCCAGAATGTTGTGCAGGTACTGGATCCGGCGCTCGACGTCGGTGAGCGCGGCGACCTGACGGGCGTCGGGCGTGGTGGCGGCGTCCGTCGGTGGCTGCGGGTACAGGTCGGCGCCGGGGTCGGCGGCGATGAGTGCCGGGGCGGACTCGGGGTCGGCCATCGGCGGGGCCGTGGCCGGGGCGGCCGGTCCGCCGGCTCGCGACGGCGCGGTCGGCGAGGCCGGCGCCAGCCCGGGGGTGTGCCCGGTTGACGGGCCGGCCGACGAGGAGGCCGTCGGTCGGACGCTGGGCGGCTTCGGCGACGGCGGCGTGAGCGGGGGCAGTGTCACCGACGGCAGCGGCAGGGGCGGCAGCGACACGGAGGGCAGCGGCACGGGCAGGGAAAGGGTCGGCAGGGGCAGCGGCCCCTGCGCCGCCGCGGTGCCGGTCCCGGCGTCCAGCCAGGTGGACGTCGTGACCACAGTCGCCGTCCCGGCGACCGCCGCCAGCGTTGCCCGCCGCCACCACCGTCGGTTCATGCCGTTCTCCTGACGCCGCCTGCCTCCGCCTGCTACATCGGATCCGGCCGTCCGGTCGTAACACCTTCCGCGCGACGCTGCCGCAACCGTCGACGGGTTACCAGCGCCCCGGCCGCGGCCAAGCCCGCCACCACCACCGCCAGCACGGTGGGCACCCGCATCGACCGGGCCGGCGTCGGGTCGACCGTCGCCGCCTGCGGCTCGACTGGCGGATCAGTGGGCGTCGCGGTCGAGCCGGGCACCAGGTAGGCGTTGCTGGCGATCTGGGCCTCGTTCTCCGGCACCTGCTCGGAGGTGAGGCTGACCCGGTTACGGACCACGGTGCCGGGCGCCGCGCCCGGCCGGACCCGCCCCGTGATCGTGATCCGCGGCGCCGGCGAGCCGCTGGCCAGCCGTACGTCACCAAGGTCGCAGACCACCTCGCGGGCGGTCACCGCGCACCAACCCGGCTGGGCGCGCGCCGTGACCGTCTCCAGATCCGCGGTGGTGGTGAAGGTGATCCGCGCGGCGACGAGCGTCGCCGTACCGGCGATCGTGACGGTGTGGGTGACCTGCTGCCCGGGCAGCGCACCGAACGGGGTCGAGGTCAGCACGGGCGTCGCGTCCACCCGCAGGCTGGGCGTCGGTGTCGGCGTCGGGACGCCACCCATCACGGCAGCCATGATGGCCACCGCGGACGCGGCAACCGCTTCCCCCATCCCCACACTCTAAGCCCGCCGGTGCCCGTCCGCCCGCTGAACCGGACCCACGTCCCGATGGGTTCGTCAACGATGCGGGGGATCCCGCCTGGCCGTCAACGGATCCGTCGGCACCTTCGACGCGGTGCTGGGCTGCCGCAGGATCTCCGTTTCCCGTACGCGCCACCGCCGCGTCTACCACAGTGGTGGCGTGGTCGAGGGGGTGGCATGAGCGGACTGCGGACCGACCTGTACGAGCTGCGGATGGCGGCCAGCTACCTGCGCCGCGGCATGACCGAGCCGGCCACCTTCAGCCTCTTCGTCCGCCGCCTGCCGCACCGGCGCGGTTTCCTGGTCGCGGCCGGCCTGGCCGAGGCGCTGGACTTCCTAAAGAGTTTCACCTTCGACGACGACGAGCTGGGCTACCTGCGCGAGGTGGCCGGGCTCGACCCGGCGACCCTGGCGGCGCTCGCCGGGCTGCGGTTCACCGGCGACGTCTGGGCCGTACCCGAGGGTCGCGTGGTCTTCGCCGACGAGCCGCTGCTGGAGGTGACCGCGCCGATCGCGGAGGCGCAACTGGTGGAGACCGGGGTGCTGAACCTGATCACCTTCCACACCACGGTGGCCACCAAGGCGGCCCGCTGCCGGCTGGCCGCCGGCGACGCCCAGCTGATCGATTTCGCGTTCCGGCGCACGCACGGCATCGAGGCCGGGGCGGGCGTGGCACGGGCGTCGGCCATCGCCGGCTTCACCGCGACCAGCCATGTCGAGGCCGCCCGGCGCTACGGGCTCACCCCGTCCGGGACGATGGCCCACTCCTACGTCGAGGCGTTCCCCGACGAGCGGGCGGCGTTCCGCGCGTTCGCCGCCGACTTCCCGACGAACCCGATCTTCCTCGTGGACACCTACGACACGCCCGCCGGCGTCCGGGCCGCCGTGGACGTCGTCACCGAACTCGGGCTGACCGGCCCGATGGCCGTGCGGCTCGACTCCGGCGACCTGGCGGCGCTGGCCCGGCAGGCCCGCGCGATCCTGGACGAGGCCGGGCTGCGGCAGGCCCGGATCGTGGCCAGCGGCAGCCTGGACGAGGACGTCATCGCGGCGCTCGTCGCCCAGGGCGCCCCGATCGACGGGTACGGCGTTGGCACGAAGATGGGCGTCTCCTACGACGCGCCGTCGCTGGACAGCGCCTACAAACTGGTCGCCTACGGCGACCGGCCGGTGCTCAAGCTGTCGCCCGGCAAGGCCACGCTGCCCGGCCCCAAGCAGGTGTTCCGCGATCCCACCGGCGCCGACGGGGATCTGGTCGGGCTGCGCGACGAGCCGTCCCCGGCGGATCGCGAGCCGCTGCTGGCGCCGGTCATGCGTGATGGCCGGCGCCTCGAGAATGCCGACCCCGCCGCCGAGGTGCGAGCCGCCCGCCGCCGGTTCGACGCCGACCTCGCCTGGCTGCCGGCGGGGGCCCGGCGGTTGGCCGATCCCACGCCGCTCGCCGTCGCGGTCAGCCCGGCGCTGACCGCGCTGCGGGAGCGGGTCACCGCGCAGCTGGGCCGAGGTGGCAGCTATTGACGCTCGCCGCCGCTGTGTACCATCTGGTACATGAACTACGCGGAGACGATCACCACGGCGGCGGCTCCCGAGCACGCCTGGGCCGCGCTGGCGAACGTGACGAGCTATCCCCGGTGGACGGCGTCCATGTCGGCGGTGGAGCCGCTCGACGGCCCCGCCCTGGCGGTGGGCAACCGGTTCCGCATCCGGCAGCCCGGCCTGCCACCGACGGTGTGGCGGGTCGACGAGCTACGGCCGGGCGCCTCGTTCGCCTGGGATTCACACGTCCCCGGGGTGCACACCGTCGCCTACCACCGGGTGGAGACCGAGCCGGACGGGATGAGCCGGATCGACATCGGCATCCGGCAGACCGGCGCCCTCGCCTGGCTGGTCGCGTTGCTGACCGCGGCGCGGACGCGGCGGTACCTGCGGATGGAGGCGGCCGGGCTCCGAGCCGCCGCCGAGGCCGCAGCCACGGCGGCGCCGTCCGCCGGTGCGACGGACGACGGCGCGGCGTCCACCGGTGGCCGGTGACGCCCGCGAGGCGCTGCTCGACCGGTGCGTCAACTTCCTGAAGGAGGGCGGGTTCAGCCAGCTCAGCCTCCGCGAGATCGCCGCCGGTACGGGCACCAGCCACCGCATGCTGATCTACCACTTCGGCAGCCGGGAGGGCCTGCTCACGGAGGTCGTCCGGCGGGTCGAGGCCGAGCAGCGGGTCGCGCTCGCCACCCTCGCCACGGAGACCGATGATCCGGTCGAGGTGAGCCGCCGCTTCTGGCGGCGCCTCGCCGACCCGACGCTGGCCCCGGCGGAACGGCTGTTCTTCGAGATCTACGCGCACGCGCTGTACGGCCGATCCTGGACCGAGCCGTTCCGGGCCTCGGTCATCGCCGCCTGGGCGGCCCCCGTCGAGGAGCTGTTCGTCCAGCTCGGATACGACCGCGCGGAGGCCCGCCGCCGGGCCCGGCTGAGCCTCGCCGCGACCCGCGGCCTGCTGCTGGACCTGCTGATCACCGGTGACCGGGACGTTCTGGACGCCGCCGCCGACCTGTTCGCGCAGCTCGTTACCGCCCCGGCGCCGTCAGCGGCGTGAACTGCTGGAGGCGCCTCGATATCGTCATGCCCAGAGGGGCGGTCCCGCGATCCGAGCCAGGGGGTGCCGATGGACTCCGTCGAGGTGCTGGTGGTCGGGGCGGGCCCCACCGGGCTCGCCATGGCCGGGCAGCTGGCCATGTTCGGCGTGCGGGTACGCGTCGTCGACCGGGCGCTCGACCGGGTGCACGAGTCCCGGGCACTGGGCATCCAGCCCCGCACCCTGGAGGTCCTCGCCGGGCTCGGCGTGACCGACGAGCTGGTCTCTCTGGGCAACCGGGCGGTGCGCCTGTGCCTGCACGTACCCGGTCGGCAGCGGATGGTGCCGCTGTTCGACCTCGGTCTGCACGACACCGCGTACCCCTATCTGTTGTTCCTGTCGCAGGCCGAGACCGAGCGGATCCTGGGCGAACACCTGACGGCGGCGGGGATCGCCGTCGAGCGAGGGGTCGAGCTGGTCGGGCTGGACCGTACCGGGGACGACGCCGTGGCGACGCTGCGGCACCGGGACGGCCCTGCCGAACAGGTGTCCGCCCGGTACGTGGTGGGCTGCGACGGCGCGCACAGCACCGTCCGTCACCTGGCCGGGATCGGGTTCGAGGGCGCCGCGTACCCGCAGACGTTCGTCCTGGCCGACCTCGAGGCCGACGGCGTGGCCGCCGGCCCGGCGCACGCCTTCCTCGCCGAGCGGG
The DNA here is from genome assembly GCF_040642675.1 of Micromonospora sp. NPDC047738. NCBI lineage: Bacteria > Bacillati > Actinomycetota > Actinomycetes > Micromonosporales > Micromonosporaceae > Micromonospora > Micromonospora sp. NPDC047738. The sequence continues at coordinate 104,075 of NZ_JBEYSO010000004.1, read as the reverse complement.
GGCTGTTCCTCCTCTTTCCGCTCGGCCACCCGGCCACCTGGCGGCTGCTGGCCATCCGCCCACCCGGCGACCGGACACCGCCGGACGCCCCGGTCACCCTCGCCGAGGTGCAGGCCCTCGCCGACACCTACACCGGCGGGGCGGTACGGCTGCGCGACCCGGTCTGGATGACCAACTTCCGGCTGCACCACCGCGCCGCCACCCGCTACCGATCCGGGCCGTTCTTCCTGGCCGGCGACGCCGCGCACATCCACAGCCCGGCCGGAGGCCAGGGCATGAACACCGGCATCCAGGACGCGGTCAACCTTGGATGGAAGCTCGCCCACGCGCTGCAGAGCAGCCCGGACCCGGCGCTGCTGGACAGCTACGAGGCGGAGCGGGCGCCGGTCGGCCGGCTGGTGCTGCGCCTCACCGACCGGGCGTTCACCGCCGTCACCGCCACCAGCCCGCTGGCCCGCTTCGCCCGGACCCGGATCGCGCCCGCCGTGCTGCCTGCCGTGCTCGCCGCCCGGGGCGTGCGCGCCACCGCCTTCCGCACGGTGGCGGAGCTGAACATCCGCTACCGGCGCAGCCCGCTGTCCGTGCAGGGCCCGGGCGCACCGCGCCGGGGTCCGCGAGCCGGGGACCGGCTGCCCGACGCCCCGGTCGACGGCACCACGCTGCACCGGCTCACCGCCCCGCCCGGCTGGCACCTGCTGCTGGGCGGTCCGCCAGCGGCCTGGCCGGAGGAGGTCGTCGCGCCGCTGCGCCGGGCCGGTCAGGTCACCGTGCACCGGCTGACGAGCGCCGCCGACGACCGGGTGGCGCTGCGCCGGCTCGGCCTCGCCCCGGGCGTGGCCGGCCTGCTGCTGGTACGCCCCGACGGGCACCTCGGCTACCGCTCCGGCGGGGGTGACCTGACCGGGCTGGCGGCGTACCTGCGCCGCTGGCTCCGCTGACCGCCGCCGACGGTCCCGGCTCAGCCCGTGCCGGCCCCCAGCAGGCCGGCCACCGCTGCGGTCGACTCCGGGTGCTGGCTGAGCAGCGCCGCCACCTCGGTGTGCGCGGGCGCGTCGGGCCGCCGCCACTCGCCGGGGCAGCCGAGCAGCCCGGCGACCGCGTCGACGGCCTCGGGATGGTCTGCCAGCAAGCTGACCACCGGCCCCGCCGCCGCGACGGGCAGCGCCGCCGCCGAGACGGGGGCGGCTGCCGCCCAGGGTGGCACCCAGGCGTCCAGCGCGGCCAGGTTGTCGGGGAAGGTACGGCCCGCCTCGCGGATCAGCAACGGCACCAGCTCCGGCCCGTGCTCGCGCAGGGTGGTGATGAGGGAGGGCAGCCAGGGCAGCAGGATCGGGTCGGGCAGCTGGCCGAACGCCGCGGACATCAGCTCCACCACGAACGGCGCCAGCCCGGGCACCGGCTCCAGGGCCTGCACGAAGCCGGAAAGGTACTGCGGGAAGGTCGGCACCACCAGCGGGTTGGCCAGCAGGTCGGCGCAGCGAGCCCGCAGCTCGGCGAGGGGCAGCAGGCCCAACTGGTGGCGGGCCGCCCAGAGTAGCGCGGCCTTGGCGGGCGCCTCCGGGTGAGCCTGCGCGACGGCGAGTTCGAGCTGCGTGCGGTCGCAGCCGAGGGACAGCGCCAGGCTCTCCATGCTGAACAGGAAACCGAGCATGGCGCCGACCTGTCGGACGCCGGTCTGCTCGTCGACGACGGCGGTCGGCAGCAAGGTGCAGTAGTGCGCGTAGCCGGTGGTCACGAAGGCCGCGCACCAGGCCGGCAGGGCTGCAGCGCCGGCCCGGTGGTGGGCCAGCAGCCGGCGGATCCGGCGCAGCACCTCCGGCGCGTCGTCGACGGTGCGCTCGGCGGCGAGCAGCTCCACCGCCCGGGCGCCGAGCTCGTCGACCAGACGCGGGCTGTCGAGCAGCCGGATGGCCTCCTCGACGGCCGCCAGGGCGCCGGCCGCGGTGGCCTCCGAGCCCCGGACCGCCCGGCGCAGCCGCTGCTCCAGCACCTGCTCCACGGTGACGCCCTCGTAGCCCAGCTCGATCAACGCCCGCTGGTTGCGGCCGAGTGCGAGGTCCCAGCTCTCCTGGATGGATCGGTGTCCCAGCCGCCGTTCGCCCATGATGGGCCGGACCGCGTCGGGCGGGAGCAGGTAGCGCAGCATCCACAGCAGATCCGAGCACGGCGCCAGGTGCGGGTCGGCCCGCAGGTCCAGCAGGGCGCGCTGGACCGTACGCTTCTCCGGGTCCAGGCCAAGCGGTCGGAGCCGGTCGAGGACGTCGCGGGCCAGCGGCGGGAGGGCTTCGTAGCCCACCTGACCGACCCGGTCCCCGCCGAGGAGGATCTGGCAGAGCCGGCGCACGTCGCGCCGGCCGGGCACGACGTCCTTCTCGATGCAGGTGACCGCCGCGTCGGCGAAGTCGTACGGGGTGGGGCGGGCCCGGTTGCGCAGCCCGGCGAGGAGGATCGCGGTCTCGAAGACGGCGATGGCGTCGGCTGTGCTCGCCAGGTAGCCGTTGCGGCGGGCGAGCCGGACGATGTCGACGCACCAGCCGCGCAGCTCCGCCTCGTCGAGACCACCCGGCTCGGGTGGTGCCGCGAGGAACCCGGAGAGCCGGTCGGTGACCCCGGTGTCGGGGGCCGTGCCGGCAGCCGCCCGGCGGCGGCCCTTGGCGCTGGTGCGGCCGCCGTGCTGCCCGTCCAGCCGGTAGCCAGTGAGGCCGGCACGGGTCAGCGCCTTGCTCCACGTCGCCGCGGCGATGGAGACCGAGCCTGGGGCGAGGCCGAACTGCGCCTCGATGGCCGAGTGGCTGGACGGGATCAGCCCGTAGTGCCAGCGGGTGCCGGTGCGCGGGCTGATCTCGTACGTGGGCGCGCCGGCGGCGAGGCCGAACTGCTCGACGTGGCTGGCGGCGTGGAAGGCGCCGCAGACGTAGAGGCAGTCGGTGGGGTCGACGCCGGAGGCGGCGAGGTGTTCGCGCATCCGCGTCCACATGTAGCGTTCGCGGTCCTCGTCGCGGTCCAGGCGCGCGGAGCGGGCCGGGCGCAGCCGGCGGAACAGGCTGCCGATGAGCACCATCACCTGGCGGTAGGTGTCGTGATCGGCGTCGGCGAGCGGCTGCTCGACGTACTGGTCCCACCACTCCGACCAGTGCCGCACCTTGCCGTGGTGCAGCAGGTGCGCCTCCAGCTCGGCGAAGCCGGGGCGCAGGTCGCCGATCTCCACGCCGACCGCGTCGCCGTGCAGGGCGCCCTCGTCGCCGGGTCGCCCGCCGTCCTCGCCCGCGTCGCCGTCCCCGCCGCCTGGGCGGGTCGGCTCCGGTCGGTCGCGGGGCAGCCACTGGAAGACGTGGTCGGTGGAGCGGTCGACCAGCACCAGCTCCACGCCCGGCGTCTCCAGCGCGTACGCGATGGCCTGGTATTCGGCGGAGGCCTCGGTGATCGGCGCGACCACGCTGAGCGGGCCCCACTCGGCCGGGTGGCCGTCCAGCTCGGCGGCGAACGCCTGCACGGCCACCGGGAGGCGGCAGTTGCGCAGCTCGCCCAGGAGCGGTTGCAGATCCTCGCAGAGCTCCAGGTAGATCACCCGGGGCTGCTTCGCGCGCAGCCGGCGCAGCATCGCCAGCGCCGAGGCCGGCGAGTGGTGGCACACCGGGAAGATCTCCAGCGGCACGGCGAGGGCGCGGTCGACGTCGTCGACCATGCCGGCGAGGATGCCGGCGAGCGCGTCGGGGGAGTCGGCGAAGGCAACGGCGGCGTCGGTGAGCTGCTGGCGCAGGGCACCGAACGGGCCGGCGACGGCGGCGGTCATGAGAGGGCGGCGATGGCCTGGCGTCCGCCGTCGAGGAAGCCCTCCCAGCCGCCGCCGTCCTGCTTGGCCCGGGGTTCCACCACCCCGTGCAGGTACTTGTTGAGGATCGCGAGGTCCTCCGGGCTGCGCCGGGCCAGCGACCCCATCAGCGAGCCGGCCAACGTCTCGGCGCGCAGCATCCGGTCGCCGAAGAACTGGCTGTGCAGGATGGCGTCCTCCAGGACACCGATCTGCTCGGCGGTGGACAGCGCCGATTCGAGCTTCTCGTCGTCGCTGGTCGCCGCCGCGGCGGCGGTGCGCAGGTCGGCGAAGCTCTGCAGCAGGATGTCCAGCAGGGTGGGCGGGACCTCGAGTTCGATGCGGTGCCGGCGCAGCAGCTCCTCGGTGCGGAACCGGACGATCTCGGCCTCGCTGCGCTTGTTGGTCACCACCGGGATCCGGACGAAGTTGAATCGCCGTTTGAGCGCGGAGGAGAGGTCGTTGACGCCCCGGTCGCGGCTGTTCGCGGTGGCGATGACGGAGAAGCCGGGCTTGGCGAAGACGATGTTGTCGTCGTTCAGCTCGGGGATCGAGACGTACTTCTCCGACAGGATGGAGATGAGCGCGTCCTGCACGTCGCTGGTGGAGCGGGTCAGCTCCTCGAAGCGGCCGATCACGCCCTGCTCCATCGCGGTCATGATCGGCGACGGGATCATCGACTCGCGGGACTGCCCGCGGGCGATGACCATGGACACGTTCCACGAGTACTTGATGTGGTCCTCGGTGGTGCCGGCGGTGCCCTGCACGACGAGAGTGGAGTTGCGGCAGATCGCGGCGGCGAGCAGCTCGGCCAGCCAGCTCTTGCCGGTGCCCGGGTCACCGATCAGCAGCAGACCCCGGTCGGAGGCGAGCGTCACGATGCTGCGTTCGACGAAGGTGCGGTCGCCGAACCACTTCTGCGGGATCTCCCGGTCCAGGCCGTCGGCCCGTTCGGAACCGAGGACGAACAGCCGGACCATGCGCGGGCTGAGCCGCCAGGAGAACGGCTTCGGGTCGTTGTCGACCGACTCCAGGTAGTCGAGTTCGTCGGCGTACTTAACCTCGGCGGGGGCACGCAGCATCTCGGACATGAAGGGTGGACTCCTAGGTGAGGAAGCTCTTGAGCTCGAAGACGAGTTTGCGGATGTGACCGGAGATCACCGGGGTGCCCAGGTCCTTGAACCGTTGCCGGAACCAGGGGTTGACGCTCTGCTGGCCGGAGCTGTTGACCGAGCCGACCGGGATGAACCGCACGCCGGAGCGGTGCACGGCCTCGATGCCGTCGAACAACGGCTGCGAGCGGTCGAACTCGTAGAAGTCCGAGATCCAGACCAGCACCGTGTTGCGCGGTTCGGTGATCTTGGGACGGGCCATCGCCATGGCGACCGGTCCGTCGTTGCCGCCGCCCAGGTTGGTGCGCAGCAGCACCTCGAACGGGTCGTGCACCCACGGCGTTAGGTCCAACGCCCGGGTGTCGTACGCGATCAGGTGCACGTCCACCTTGGGCAGGCCGGCGAAGATCGACGCCAGGATGGTGCAGTTGACCATCGAGTCGACCATCGACCCGGACTGGTCCACCACCACGATCAGCCGCGCCGGAGTGGTCCGTCGGGCGGTCTGCCGGTAGTAGAGCCGGTCCACGTAGAGCCGCTGGTCCTCCGGGCTCCAGTTGGTCAGGTTCTGCCAGATGGTGCGGTCGAGGTCGAGGTTGCGGAACACCCGCTTCGGCGGCACCGACCGGTCGATGGTCCCGACGCTGGTCTGCTCCACCTGCGTACGCAGCACCTCGGCGACCTCGTCGACGAAACGGCGGATCAGCGCCTTGGCGTTGGCCAGGGCCACCCCGGACAGGTTGGCCTTGTCCCGCAGCAACTGCTCGATCAGCGACATGCTCGGCGTGAGCCGGCTGGCCAGCGCCGGGTCGGCGAGCACCTCGCGCAGGTGCATCCGGCGCACCAGGTCGCCTTCCAGCGCGGCGAGCGTGCCGCCGAGCCCGGTGCCGCCCTGCCGGCGCAGTTCGCCCGCCTCGGCGCCGAGCGCCTGCTCGAACCAGCCGGCGTCGGACTGCCACCGGGCCAACTGGCCGGCGCTGACCGGTCCGGCGCCGGTCGCGAACACGTTGAGCAGCACCTTCGACACCAGTGCTGCGCGGCGTACCTCGGCCGGCCCCGGCCGCCCGGTGGTGTCGTCGGACGTCGCCGCGTCCTCGGCAGTGGTCAGCAGGCCACGCAACTCGGCGGCGAGGGCTGGGAAACGCTGCACCACGGTGTCGACCGAGACCGCCGGGTCGAGCAGCGAGGCCGGCAGGCCCAGCTCCTCGACGACGGCCATGCTCGCCGATTCGAGGGTGGGCTGCTCGGTGGGGTCGAAGAGTCGGGCCAGCAGCCGCCAGTAGAGCACCTGCCGCCGGTTCTCGTCAGCGCGGTCGTGGATCTGCTCGGTCATCGGCGCAGCAACCGTCCCGCGCGTTCGCGCAGCACCGCCACGGCGTCGCCCGCCTTCGCCTCGGCCTTCGCGACCTTCGCGTCGCTGACGCCGCACGCCCAGTCCCCGGTGTGCACGTCGACCACCTTGCGCTTGACGTCGGCCCGCACCGCCAACGGTTGCAGCAGCCAGCGGCCGTCGTCCCAACGCAGCAGGCCGAGGCAGGCCGACGACGCGGCGACCAGTTCCGGGGTGAGCGGGCCGCAGGAGGGCAGCCGGTCGACCGCCACGGCGAGCGGGCGACCGTCCAGCTCCACCGCGAGGCCGCCGTCGTGGTCGCGGACGGCGTACCCCTCGAGCAGGACGGGTTCGGCGATCGCGGCCGGGTGCCGGTCCAGCGGCGCGATGGCCGCCGCCTGGGCACCGGGCAGCAGGACCCGCGCTGCGGCGAACGGATCGACCGGCTCGTCGAGCTGCGCCCGGTCGTCGTGCCAGTGCAGGTCCGCACCTCGCGCCGGCAGGTCGGTGACCGTCACGCCGCGCCGCTGCGCCAGCGCGGTCAGCAAGGTGGGATGGGTCTGCAGCAGGCGCCACAACGCCGGACCGACGATGGTGTCCACCTTCGCGGCGCCCACCGCGGTGCGTACCAGCCGGGGCGGCCCGCCGGCGGCCGGCTCGAAGAGCCCGTGCACCTGGATCTGCATCGCGGTGTCGTGTTCGTGCACGTCCACCCCGAGCGGCAGCAGCCGCCCGGCGACCCGGTCGACGACGTCGGCCGTGGGGTCGACGGCGGCGGCGTCCTGGGCGAGCAGCACTCCACGGGCCCACAGGTCGGCCCAGCGGCGTGCCGGCAGCTGCGGCATCGTGGCGACCGGCACACAGGCCCGCAGCTCGGCGGCGAGGCCGTCGAGCAGCACGGCGAGCCGGCGTGACTCCGGTGCGGCCAGGGCGGCCTCGACCGGCGTCCCGGCCGCGGCCACAAGCTCGTGGTCGACGCCGCGCCACCCGGTCACGGCCACCTCGTGCAACCAGGCCCGCACGGAGGCCAGCACGGGCGAGGGCCCGGCGGGTGGGGCCGGCGCCGCCGACCACGGGTCGCGGCCGCGGCCCAGCGCGGCGTCGAGCTGCCCGAGCAGCGCGTCGTGCGCGGCGCCGAGCAGCGCCGACCGGGCACCGGCGAGCGCGGCGAGATGCTCCGTCGTCACCGAGCCGGCGCAGATCTTGTCGATCGCCTCGGCGACCAGATCGGCCAGCGGGGTGGCCGCCAGCGCGCCGGCCAGGCCGGCGAGCGCCGTCGCGTCCGCCTCGCCGACCCGGGCCAGCCCGCGGGTCAGGGCGGCGTCGACGCCCGCCACCAGGTCGAGGGCGTAGGTCAGCGCGGCCGGGTGCCCGTCGGTCAGGGCGGTGAGCTGCGTGCCGAGCATCAGCGACCTGCCCCGGTGGCGGGGAACCAGTGCAGCTCGGGCAGCGGCGTGCTGCTGCCCGGCGCCTCCAGGTAGGACAGGTGGCGCAGGAACCGGCTGAACACCACCGCCGCCGGGGTCGGCTCGTGCCGCGCGTCCAGGCGGCTCAGCAGCTCCGCGCCGGTGGTCACCCCGTCGCCGGCGTCGGCCCGCAGGTAGCGGGCGACCCGGTCGAGGCCGTACTGCAGGACCGCCTCGTCGGCCAGGGCCGCCAGGTGCTTGCACGGGGTGCCGCGCAGGCCGCCGCAGGGCCGGTTGTTGTTAGTGCTGCAGTGGTAGGCGTGGGTGCCGGAGGTGAGCGACGAGACGTACACCCGCTCGATGTCCGACCCGCTGGACACCACGCCCTGCAGCCGTCCGTCGGCCAACTCCACGAAAGGCACCTTGGCCAGCTTCCGGGGCCGGGCGGGCGGCACCACCCGCACGCTGCTTCGCCGCGCCCATCCGGCGTCGTCCACGTCCGCCACCCTTCCGACCTCCCCGCCCGCCGCGACCCGGCGTCGCCCATGACGATGTCGACGCCGGAACGAGCCAGCGTCGCCGTGACGACAAGGATCATGGGCTACGGGTACGACAGGATCCGCGGGGCGGTCAGCGGCGGTCCGGGCCGGTACGGCGGGCCAGGTAGACCACGTCCGGTTCGCCGCGCGGCACCTCGACCAGGTGCGTGGTGACCGGACCGATCACCTCCGCCAGCCGGTCGGCGTACGCCGGTGCGGCCGAGGCGCTCCAGACGGCCAGTACGCCGTCGGCGGCGAGCCGGTCGCGCAGCAGTGCCGTGCCGTCCGCGTCGTACAGGGTGGCGTTGCCGGGGAACACGGTCCAGTCCGGGCCGTTGTCGATGTCGAGGCAGATGGCGTCGAAGGCCTCGTCGTTGCTCCGCAGCCAGGCCAGCATGTCCCGGTTCACGATCCGCACCCGGGGGTCGTGCAGGGCGTGCCCGCTGTGGGCGGCCAGCCGGTCGCGGTGCCACCCGATGAGCGTCTCCTCGATCTCCAGGACCACGATCTCCGCCGGCACGGCCGAGGCGGCCGCCTCGGCCAGCGAGAACCCCACCCCGAGCCCGCCGATCAGCACCCGCGCCCCCGGCCGTACCAGCTCGAGTGCCTTCCGGACGAGCAGCCGCTCCGACGCGCCGGCCCGGGTGTCCATCAGGAACACCCCGTTGCTGACGATCTCGAAGTGCCCGCCGCACTGCCGCAGGACGAGCTCGCCCCGCTCGGTCACCACCCGATCAACCACCGCAACCGCTTGATTCACCCGGCCAACCTATGCCGGCGCAATGTGCCTCTGCGCCCGATTTACCGGCGTCCGGGAGTTTGCCGCGCGGGAAACGGGGAAACGGCACCGCGCCGTGGAAGGGGAGTGCGGGGTGCCGGCGAACGTGGACCCTGGGTGTGAGCTGTGCAGCCGGCCTCCGCCGGCCGGCTGGGTGTTGGCGTACCAGGACGGTGCGGCACCGGCCGAGGAAGGCACCCGGGAGACGATGCTGACCCTCGGCAACGGCTACCTGGCCACCCGCGGGGCGGCCCCGGAGGCCTCCGCCGACGGCGTCCACTATCCCGGCACCTACCTCGCCGGTTTCCACAACCGGCTGTACGGGGCCGATCGGCCGGACAGCGACGAGGGCATCGTGAACCTGCCGAACTGGCTCCCGTTGACGTTCCGTCCCGCCGGCGGGGACTGGTTCGCGCCAGGGCAGGGGCGGCGGGAGCACGTGCACCAGATGCTGGATCTGCGGCGCGGGGTGTACCTGCGGGAGTTGCTGGTGGTCGACCGGGACGAGCGGCGTACCCGGGTCCGGCAGCGACGGCTGGTGTCGCTGGCGAGTCCCCACCTGGCGGCGCTGGAGACGAGCATCGTCGCGGAGAACTGGTCCGGCCGGTTGGAGATCAGGTCGGGCCTCGACGGTGGGGTGGTCAACGCGAACGCGCCGGCGGAGGCGGGTAGCTGCGGTCGGCATCTCACGGACGTGGCAACCGGCGGGGACGACGCCGAGACCGTCTGGCTGACGGCGGTGACGACCACGTCCCGACACCAGGTGGCCGTGGCGGCGCGTACCAGGGTCAGCGGCGCCGGCGTCGCCCACCTCAGGCTGGCGGCGGCCCACGGACCGAACGACGTGAGCCAGGTGATCGGCGTCGACGTGACTCCCGGAGACCGGGTGGTCGTGGAGAAGACCGTGACGATCTTCTCCAACCGCGACCGGGTGGTCTCGGAGCCGTTGACGGCCGCCCGCCGGGAACTGCGGCACGCGGGGACCTTCGACATGGTGCTGGCCGACCACGACACGGCGTGGACCCAGCTGTGGGAGCGGTTCCGGCTGGATGTCGGAGAGGAGCATGCCTGGCAGGTGCCGATCCGGGTGCAGACGTTCCATCTGCTGCAGACGCTGTCACCGCACGTGATCGACCTGGACGCCGGGGTGCCCGCCCGGGGACTGCACGGCGAGGGCTACCACGGGCACATCTTCTGGGATGAGCTGTTCGTCTACCCGTACCTGAATCTGCGGATGCCGGAGCTGACCCGGGCGCTGCTGGCCTATCGGTACCGGCGGTTGCCGGCGGCCCGGCGGCAGGCGGCCGCGGCGGGCATGGCCGGCGCGCTGTTTCCCTGGCAGAGCGGCGACAGCGGTCGGGACGACAGTCCGTCCCGGTCGCGTTCGCCGGTGACCGGGGAGTGGGTGGCGGACCACAGCGGCCGGCAGCAGCATGTCAACCTGGCCGTGGCCTACTGCGTGTGGCGGTACTGGGAGACGACGGGCGACCTGCCGTTCCTCGCCCACTCCGGGCTGGAGATGCTGGTCGAGACGGCACGGTTCTGGGCCGGCCTGGCCACCTACGACCCGGCCGACGACCGGTACGACATCCGCGGGGTGATGGGTCCGGACGAGTTCCACGACGGCTACCCGGGTCGGCCGGGGCAGGGGCTGGACAACTCCGCGTACGTCAACGTGATGGTCGCCTGGGTGCTCGGCCGCGCCGAGGAGGCCTGCGCGATCCTCAGCCGGCATCCGGGGGTGGCGCCGTGGCGGAAGGTCGCCCCGGCGGACGACGAGCGGCGCCGGTGGGCGCACATCCGGGGCCGGCTACGGCTGGCCTTCCTCGACGATGGCATCCTCGCCCAGTTCGAGGGCTACGGCGACCTGGCGGAGCTGGACTGGGACCGGTACCGGCGGCGGTACGGCGACCTGCGGCAGCTGGGTTCGCTGCTGCAGGCCGAGGGCGACGACGCGAACCGCTACAAGATCTCCAAGCAGGCCGACGTGCTGATGCTGCTGTACCTGTTCAGCGCCGAGGAGCTCACCGGGCTGGTGCGCGGCCTGGGGTACGAGTTCGCCCCGACCCGGATCCCCGCCGTCGTCGACTACTACCTGTCCCGCACCACCCACGGTTCCACGCTCAGCCGGGTCGCCCACGCGTGGGTGCTGGCCCGGACGGACCGTCGCCGCTCGTATGAGATGTTGACCACCGCCCTCGGTACCGACCTCACCGATCCGCAGCACAGCTCGACCCGCAACGGCATCCACCTCGGCGCCGCCGCCGGCACGCTGGACATCCTGCAACGGTGCTACACCGGCCTGGAGGTCCGCGGCGACGTCCTGCGGCTCAACCCGCTGCTGCCCGACGGGCTCGACGAACTCGACTGCGTGATCAGGTACCGCAACCAGTTGATCTTCCTGCACGTGGACCACGAGGGGCTGCGGATCTCCGCCGCCCCGGGGGCGGGCCAGCCCGTTCCGGTGGCCGTACGGGGGGAGTCCTTCCCGCTGCCGCCCGGGACGACCGTGGAGGTCGCGCTGCACGACGCCGCGACGCCTACCAACGCGCGTTCGTGGTAGTCAGCCACGACCAACGGGTCACGACCTGAGGAGAGCAGCATGACCGTCACGGTTCCCGAGGTGATCGTCCGCTACTACCAGCTGAGCGCCGAACCCGACATCGACGCCTTCGTCTCCTGCTTCACCGACGACGCAATCGTGGCCGACGAGGACCGGACCTACCAGGGCCCGGCGGCGATCCGGGCCTGGCGCGAGCGGACCGCGGCCGAGTTCGACTACAAGGCGATTCCCGAGGCGGTCGAGGAGGAGGCCGGTGGCAACGTGGTGGTCAGGACCCTGGTCTCGGGGACGTTCCCGGGCAGCCCGGTCCGGCTGCGGCACCGCTTCACGCTGCGGGACGGTCTGATCGGCGCCCTGGACATCCGGCCGTGAGCAGCGCCGGTCAGTGGTCGGCGAGGGGCAGAATGGTGCGGCTCTTTCCCGGGCGGGGGTAGGCCTCAGCCGCCGCGGCCAGCCGGCCGGCGGCCGCGCCGGCTCACTGGAGCCGGTGCCGGACCCAGACGTTGGGCTCGACGTAGACGGCGTGGTCGTGCGTCACGTCGCAGTGCACCGGCACGAGCGCGCCCGGCACGTGCACCGGGCCGCTGGTGTCGAACGGCAGGCCCGTCCAGGAGCGCCAGTCGGCGAGCGTCCCGCTGATCATCATGGACCGGGTGGCGACCCGCTCGATGCGCCCGCCGGCCCGGACGTGCACCCGCAGCCACGGGTCGACCGGCAGGCCGTCGGCGCGGACCTGCGCCGCGTAGTCGGTCATCGGCAGGTCGGGGTGGGTGTGCTTACCGCTGGGGCGGACCGGGGCGACCAGCGTGTCGTAGCCGAGCTTCGCGACGGCCTCCCGCATGGCGGTGAGCATCAGCGCGGACAGGCCGCGTCCGCGCTGGTCCGGCCGGATGCAGATCTCCAGGGCCGAGACGATGTTCGGGGTGGCCCCGGTGAGGCGGGTGATGGTGGCCCGCTGGATGACCCGGTCCCAGCCGCCGTCGGGCAGCTCCGCCTCCGTCCAGCGCAGCGGCACGGCGTACGCCCGGGCGACAGCGCGCCCCGGCTCGGCGGAGTCGACGGCGGCGAAGACGAACTCCGGGTAGAGGTCGTGGGCGACGCTGTAGTACACGGAAGCCATCGGGTCCCAGAGCATGAACTGGGGCCACGCCCCGTCGAAGTCCTCGTCCAGCAGCGGGGCGAGGTCGGGCCGTTCGGCGAGGCTCACGATGTCGAGGGTCACGGCGGAAACCTAGAGCGCCGGGCCGCGCCCGGGCACCTCAATTTCGCGCCCCGGCTCGGCCCGCCGCCGGCCGTCGGCTACTCCTTGTCCACGTGGGGGGCCCGCCGGGCGAGCAGGAACACGGCGCCGGCCAGCACGGCCAGGGCCAGGATCTCCCCGATCAGGTCCCCCGGTCCCGCCTGGATCCGCTCGTCCAGCCAGAGCAGGCCGACGGCGAGCGACACCAGTGGGTCGGCCACGATGATCGTGGCCAGGGCCGGCGCGCCCAGCGGACCGGCCTGGTAGGCGTTCTGGCTCAGCAGCACGCCGAACGGACCCAGGATCATGAGCCCGTACGTCTGCCAGTGCCCGAACACGCTCAGCGGGCTGCCGTTGTAGTGGAATGCGAGGCTGCTGATCAGGCCTGCGGTGACGCCGTAGCAGACGCCGGCGGCCAGGGCCAGCGGCAGCGGGCGCCACTTGCGGCCCAGCCCGACGGCGGCCACCAGGCACAACGCGACCGCCCCGACCACCGCGACGCCCAGCAGCAGGGCCGACGAGAGCGTTCCCAGCCCCTTGCCCTGTCCGGCGGTCGGCCGGGCGATCAGCAGGAACGCCGAGAGCGCGACCAGGCAGAGCACCGCTTCCAGCATGATCCTGAGGTCCGGGCGCCTGCGCTCGGTGAGCGAGTGCAGCAGGATGTACCAGACCAGCCCGGTGATCAGCAGCGGCTGCACCAGGATCAGCGGCATCAGGCTGAGTGCGCCGACCTGCAGGCCGAAGGCACCGGCGGCGAGCACCACCGACCAGCGCCATTCGGGTTGGCGGATCAGGTGCAGCAGCAGGGTGGGCCGCCCGGCCGGACTCTCGGGAGCGCGGTGCGAGGCGCGGAACTGCAGCACCGAGGACGCCCCGAACGCCGCGGCGGCGCCGAGGGCGAGTGGGGTTCCGGCCAGCACGTCGGCGGTCAGCATGGGCGTTCCGGCCCGATCATGCGGACCTGCGCCCAACGGTGGTGCGAGCCCGGCGGCCCTTCCCGGTACGCGTGCGAGTAGACCTGGTGGTCGCTGGGGGGTGGCCGGTCGAGTCGGCGGGGCAGGCGGAGGGTCCGCCACGGCACCCGCAGCAGGAACCGGATGATCAGCAGCCCGAGCAGGTAGCCGCCGATGCTGTCGGTGAGCCAGTGGTAGCCGAGGTAGGTGGTGCCGATGGCCACCAGCACACCGGGCAGCCACTGCAGCACGCGCCGGACCGGCACCGCCAGGTACGGCGCGAGCAGCATGGCCAGCACCCCGTAGTAGACGATGCCGTTGCTCACGTGCCCGGACGGGTAGAACTCCTCCCATCCCTGGCTGAACAACCCCACCGAACCGTGGTGCGGGGCGCCACGCGAGGTCCACTTCTTCAGGCCCACGATCAGGATGGTGCTCACGATCGGGGCCAGGCCGGCCGGGATGATCGGCCGGATCGTCCGGTGCCGCCAGGCGAGCCAGAACGACACCGCCACGGTCAGGGTGGTCAGCGGACCGCCCTGGCCCAGGTAGTCGAAGGCCAGCATCAGCTTGGCGACCGGTGGTGGCCGGTGCTGGTCGCACCAGTCCCGTATGGCGATGTCGACGTCGAGCAGCGGCGACCACCACACCAGCGCGGCGGTGAGCGCGGCGAGCGCGGCGACCAGCAGGCCGTCGAGCCACCAGCCGGCCGGTACCGGAGCCAGGGCGGGTTCACCGAGCGGGCGAGGCGGACGAACGTCGGGCTTCCGGGCGGACCTTCCCGCTGTCATCCGCCTCCTCCCTCGTCTGGTCGAACCGGCACTGGTGCTGCCGAGAGCCTGAAAGTACCTTAGATGGGGAGAAATCCGCCGGTAAGCTGCTATTCATCCCGAGGGGCGGCGGCTGGTGGCGCGCTCCGCCTTTCGTCGCTGGAGGCGTACGACATGTCAACGACCGCGACCCGGTGCCCGGCGCCCACGGTCCGCCGGTCTGTGGGTCCCCACCCGGTGCGGCTGGGCGTGCCGGGCGAGCGCGACCGCGCCGCTCACGGCGAGCAGGAAGCCCAGCACCGCCACCGGCTCGGCGCCGGGCCGCACCCGGTCGCCGAGCACCAGCCAGCCGGCCACCGCCGGGGCCACGGTCTGGCCGAGGATGGTGGAGGCGGAAGCGACCGTGACAGAGCCGCGCTGCAGGGCGGTGGCGTAGAGCAGCACGCCGGTCATCCCGGCCAGCACCAGCGTGTAGCTGACCGGGCTGGCCAGCACCATGCCCGGACTGCTGGCCCGGCCGAGCAACCGGGCGCCGACCGCCGCGGCGCCGAAGGAGAGCCCGGCCAGCACGCCGGGCAGGGCCGGGCCCCGCATCCGGGGGCTGCCCAGGTAGGCGCCGACGGCCAGCGCGAGCACCGCGCCGAGCAGCCACCAGCCGTCGTTCGGCGAGGCCTCGGCCGGCGGGCTGGTGCCGGCCGAGAAAACCAGCAGCAGCAGGCCGGCGACCACACCACCGATGGCCACCCAGTCCCGGAGGGCCAGCCGGACGCGCAGCACCAGCATGGCGATCAGCGCCACCAGGCTGAGGTTGGCCGCCCCGACCGCCTGCACCGCGAACAGCGGCACGGTACGCAGCGCGGTGAAGGTGAACCCGGAGGACGCGCCGTCCAGGGCCAGGCCGGCCGCGTACGGCCCGGTGCGCACCAGCCGCCACAGCAGCCTCGGGTCGAGGTGTGCCATGGCCGCCACCCGGCGCGCTCCGATCGACTGCAGGATCGCCGCGGTGGCGCTGCACAGTGCGGCGAGGAGCGCCAGCAGAAAACCGAAGGCCATGGAGAAGTCCCGAGATCGTCGGCGCCGGATCGGCCGGTCGATGCCCGCCTGGCATACCCACCAGCGCGCGGGTCTCGCACCCGGTGCCGCCCGAATCCGGCGGGCCTCCGGTGATCGCGCCCGACAACGGGCCGGGTCACCCGATCCGGCCGCCCGCCGAGTCGATCGCGCGGCGCGTGCTGATCGTCTCCGCCGACATCGGCGGCGGGCACGACGCCACCGGCCGGGCGCTCGAGGAACGCGTCCACGCGCTCTGGCCGGGCAGCCGGGTGGGCTGGGTGGACACCCTCGACGCGATGGGTCCGGGGGTCGGCCCGACCTTTCGTCGCACCTACCTCACCAATGTCGGGGCGACGCCCTGGTTGTACGAGTTCTTCTGGTCCTCGCTGTGGCGGCACCGGTGGTTCGCCGACGCCTCGAAGTGGTTCACCGGCTCCTGGGCCGGGCGGCGGCTCGCCCCGGTCATCGAGGCGTTCGACCCGGACGTGATCCTCTCCACCTACCCGCTGGGCAGTGCCGGGCTGGCCTGGCTACGCCAGCACCGCGGTCTCGGCGTACCGGTCGGGGCCTGGGTGTCCGATTTCGCCCCGCACCCGTTCTGGGTGTATTCCCAGCTGGATCTGGGGATGGTGGTGCACCCGGCGGCGCTGCCGGTGGCGGCGGTCGCCGCCCCGGGCGCGGCGCTCGGGGTCTGCGCGCCCCCGGTGCTCGAGCGGTTCCGGCCGGGTGACCGGGCCGAGGCCGCCCGGCGCTGCGGTCTCGACCCGGACCGGAAGGCGGTGGTGGTCGCCTGCGGCTCCTACAGCCTGGGCTCGGTCGAGGAGGCGATCGCCCCGCTGGTCGGCATCGGCGACGCGGTGCAGGTCGTCGCGGTCTGCGGACGCAACCAGCAGTTGGCCGACCGGCTGGCGCGCCTGGCCACCCCCGACGGGCGGCTGCTGGTGCGCGCCTGGGTCGACGACATGCCCACGCTGCTGCGGGCCGCGCACGTGCTGGTCACCAACGCCGGCGGAGCGACCGCACTCGAGGCGTGGGCCACCGGCACGCCGGTGGTGATGTACCGGCCGATCGCCGCGCATGGCGCGGCCAATGCGGCGTTGATGACCGCCGCGGGGCTGGCCGAGACGGTCCGCGAACCGGCCGCGCTGGTCGCGCTCGTCCGCTCCCGGCTGGTCGGGCCGCACCCACCTCACCCGGTGCAGGCGTCGGCCCACCCGCACCTGCCGGATCTCGGGCTGCCGGCCGTCGCCGGTGCGCGCTCTCCGGTCGAGGCACCGTCACCGGACGGGGCGCGCCCGACCGACCCGGCCCGCTGGGGGTCTCCCGCCGGGCCGGCCGGCGAACAGCCGGCCAGCTGGCCGCTACGCCCGCAGGACGCGTTCTTCCGGTACGTGCAGTCGGCCACGGTGGCGCAACAGATCGGTGTGGTGCTGGAGCTCGGGCCCCGACCCGACGGCACCGCCCTCACCCGCGAGGATCTGGCCGCGCTGCTGGCGCGGCGGCTACCCGCGATCACCACCCTGCGTCGCCGGCTGGTCAGCCGGGGGCAGGCGCGCCGGCCCGGCTGGGTGGTTGACCGGTACGTCGACCCCGCCGCCCACCTGACCGAGGTGCGGCTCGCGCCGGGCGACGACGGCAGCGCCGCGGTGGACCGGTTCTGGTCCCAGCCGCTGGCCCTGGACCGGCCACCGTGGCAGATTCTGCTGCTCGGCGGGCTCCCCGACGGGCGTACCCGGGTCGCGGTCAAACTGCACCACTGCCTCGGCGACGGTCTGTCGGCGATCGGCGTCCTGCAACGGCTGCTCGACCCGGCCACCACTCGGCCGGCGAAGCCGGCAGGGCAGGCGCCCGCCCGGCCAGGGCGGGACACCGTGGGGCTGGGCGGCCGGGTCCGGGACGCCGCCCGCCAGGTCGCGCTCACCGCACGCGGGCTGGCCCGCCTGGCCGCCCAGGGGCCGGCGCCGGCCACCGTGCTCAATCGTCCGCTCGGCTCACCGCGCCGGGTCCTGGTCACCGCCACGCTGCCCGCCGCCGAGGTGTTCCGCGCGGCCCGTGCCTGCGGGGCGCACGCCAGCGAACTCATGCTGGCGTTGACCGCCGGGGCGCTGGGTCGGGTCCATCCCGCGCCGGCACCGCCCCGATTGCGGGCCATGTTCGCGGTCTCCCGCGACCCCCGGCGGCGGGCGCCGACGCAGGGAAACTGGACCGGTGCGGTCAACCTCGACCTCCCGGTGCGGCGCATCCCGCCCCGGTTCCGGGTCGCCCTGGTCCGGCAGTCGCTGCGGACCGCGCTGCGGAGCGGGGAACCCGAAGCGGCCGGCCTGGTCATGCGGGCGATGGGCAACCTGCCCGCGCCGGTGCACGCCGCCCTGGCGCGACGGTTCTACAGCAGCCGGCACCTCAACGTGATCGTCTCCTACGTCCCGGCGCCGTTGCGTCCGCAGGCGCTGGCCGGCGCGCCGCTCAGGACGGCCACCCCGGTGGTCGCGCTCGCCGCGGGGGTGCCCGTCGGGGTCGGCGTGCTGCGCTGCGGCGACACCTTCGAGGTCGGTGCGCTGCTGGACGGGTCGCTGGCCGACGTCGGCCCCGCCTTCGTCGCCGCCCTGCACGCCGAACTGGCCCACCTGCTCGCCGAGGCCGACCGCGCGCCGGTCGCCGACGACCGGCCGGCCGAGGCGCCCGCGGCGTCCGGCCCGCCCCGGCGGGGTTCGGCGCCGCCGGAGCTGCCGCGGTGCGGCTGACCGGCGCGGTGGTGCTGGTCACCGGTGCCTCGTCGGGCATCGGCGCCGCCCTCGTCCGGCGGCTGGCCGGGGCCGGAAGTCAGGTCGTCGCCGCCGGCCGGGACGCCGACCGGCTGGCCCGGCTCGCCGCTGAGACCGGCGCCACCACACTGCTGGCCGACCTGACCCGGCCCGGCGCCGGCCGGGAGTTGGCCGAGCGGGCGCTGGCCCACCACGCCCGGGTGGACGTGCTGGTCAACAACGCCGGCACCGGCTGGGCCGGCCCGTTCGCCGGGATGGCCGACGCGCGCGCCGAGGAGCTGCTCGCGGTGAACCTGCGCGCCCCGATCGAGCTGACCCGGGCGCTGCTGCCCGGCATGTGCCACCACGGCGGCCATCTGGTCTTCGTCGGCTCGATCGCTGGGCGGCTCGGGGTGGGCGGGGAAGCCGTCTACGCGGCCAGCAAGGCCGGGCTGGACGCCTTCGCCGAGAGCCTGCGCCTGGAGCTGGCCGGGCGCGGCGTGACCGTCAGCACGATCGTGCCCGGGGTGGTGGACACCCCGTTCTTCGTCCGTCGGGGCCAGCCGTACCACCGTCGCCGTCCCCGCCCGCTGCCACCGGAGCGGGTGGCCGACGCGTTGGCCGCCGCGATCGTCCGGAACCGGGCCGAGGTGTACGTCCCGGGCTGGTTGCGCCTGCCGGTGGCGGTACGCGGGCTGCTGCCCGCGGTGTACCGCCGGCTGGCCAGCCGGTTCGGGTGAACCGGGGCCGGCGCCGGGCCTCAGCGGCCGCGTACCGCGCGCAGCGACTGCCGCAGCGAGGACATCGTGGCCAGCACGGCGGTCGGTTCGTGGCCGCAGTGCGCCATGCAGTTCGCGCAGCGGTCGTCGCGTCCCCGGCCGTAGCTGTCCCAGTCGGTGGAGTCGAGCAGCTCGCGGTAGCTGGCGGCGTACCCGTCGGCCATCAGGTAACAGGGTCGCTGCCAGCCGAGCAGCGAGTACGACGGGATGGCCCACGCGGTGCAGGGGAAGTCCACCCGGCCTTCGAGGAAGTCCAGGAACAGCGGCGAGTGGTTGAGCCGCCAGCGGGCCCGCCGGCCCCCGGCGAAGGCCTTGCGGAACAGCTCCCTGGTCTCCGTGACGCCCAGGAAGTGGTCCTGGTCCGGCGCCTTCTCGTAGGCGTACGCGGGCGAGAGCATCATCTCGTCCACCCGCAGGTCGTCGTTGAGGTAGTCGAGCACCTCGATCACGGTCTGCGGGGTGTCGGTGTTGAAGAACGTGGTGTTGGTGGTGACCCGGAAGCCGCGCTGCTGGGCGTCCCGCACGGCCGCCACGGCGGCGTCGAAGACCCCGTCCTTGCACACCGACGCGTCGTGCCGCTCGCGCAGCCCGTCGATGTGCACGGTGAAGGCGAAGTACGGCGACGGCCGGAACTTGTCGATCTTCTTGGGCAGCAGGACCGCGTTGGTGCAGAGGAAGACGTACTTCTTCCGGCGCACCAGTTCGGCGACCAGGGTGTCGATCTCGGGGTGCATCAGGGGCTCGCCGCCGGCGATGGAGATCATCGGTGCGCCGCACTCCTCCACGGCGGCCAGTGCCTGGTCCACCGGCATCCGGCGCTTCAGCAGGTGCGCCGGCTGTTGGATCTTGCCGCACCCGGCGCACTTGAGATTGCAGGCGAACAACGGCTCCAGTTCCAGCAACAGCGGGAACCGCTGCCGTCGGCGCAGTTTCTGTTCGACCAGGTACCTGGCGATCCGCAGGCTCTGGCGCATCGGCATGCTCACGGCTGACGTACCTCCTTGGGAAGGGTGAAGCTGACGTCCTCGACGGCTGCGGTGTGCTCGCTCACCTCCCTGGCACCGAGCGCGGTGAGTGCCGCGACGAGTTCGTCGACCAGGCCGGGCGGCGCCGACGCGCCGGCGGTCACCCCGACCGTCGTGGCGCCGGCCAGCCAGCGCGGGTCCACGCCGCCCACGTCGTCGACCAGGTGGGCCCGCGCGCCGGCCCGCTCGGCCACCTCGACCAGCCGGCGGGAGTTGGAGGAGTTGGTCGACCCGACCACCAGCACGACGTCGGCCCGTTCGGCGACGGCCGTGATCGCCCGCTGCCGGTTGGTGGTGGCGTAGCAGATGTCGTCGGAGCCGGGGCCGGTCAGCGCCGGGAATCGCCGGCGCAGCGCGTCGACGACGCCCGCCGCCTCGTCCACCGCCAGCGTGGTCTGCACCAGGTAGGACAGCCGGGACGGGTCGGTCACCTGCACCGTCTCGGCGGCGGCCGCGTCGGGCACCAGCCGGATCCGCTCGGGGGCCTCGCCGAGGGTGCCCTCGGTCTCCTCGTGGCCGGCGTGCCCGATCAGCAGCACGGTGTCGCCCCGGCCGGCGAACCGGCGCGCCTCGGCGTGCACCTTCGTCACCAGGGGGCAGGTGGCGTCGATGACCGGCAGTTGCCGGTCGGCGGCCTCCTGGCGTACCGCGGGCGACACCCCGTGCGCGGAGAAGATAGTGAGCGCGCCGTCGGGGACCTCGTCGAGTTCGTCCACGAAGACCGCGCCGCGGGAGCGCAGGTCGGCCACGACCCGGGCGTTGTGCACGATCTGCTTGCGGACGTAGACGGGCGGGCCGTGCCGGCGCAGCGCCTGCTCCACCACCGCGATCGCCCGTTCCACCCCGGCGCAGAACGAGCGGGGCGAGGCCAGCAGGACCTGCTGGACGCTGCCGGCGGCCGCCGCCCACTCGGCCAGCGCCGCCGCCACCGCGGGCAGCACCCGCAGCGCGGTGCGGATCCGGCGGAGCGTGGCCGGTCGGTACAGCGGTCCGGTCGCGGTGTCGGCGACCACCCGGACGCAGGCGGTCGGACGGTCGGCGCAGCCGGCCAGCAGCCACGCCGACTCCAGATCGGCGACCAGCGCTCCGGTCGCGGCCAGCCGGGCCCGGGTCGCGCCGTCGACCAGCCGGGTCGTGGTCACCACCGGTCCGAGGTGTACCCGCAGCCCACGGCGACGCAGTGCGGCGGCGAGCAGGGCGGCGGACGGCATCGGCACGACCTCCGGTCCCGGCTGCCCGGCCCGCGGGTCGGTGCGTACCTCGGTGGCCACCACGACGTCGCCCGGGGCCAGCCCGGGAGCCAGCCCGCCGCCGATCCCGGCGACCGCCACCGGGGTCGTCCCGGTCGGCCGGCCGGCGGCGACCGACCGGGCGCGCCGGGATCCTGCGCCGGTACGCCGCAGCGCCGGCCGCCGGCCCGGATCGAGACCGGTCAGCCCCCGCCGCAGCGCCGCCGCCTCCGGCCGCATCGGCGCGCACAGGGTCCACGCCGCAACGGCGGGCGCTGCTGACTCGGTCACGGCACCACCTCGGCGGTCAGGCCGCCCCGCGCGTTCAGGATCCGGCCGAGCGCGCTGATCGGGAAGACCAGCCGGTACATGCCGTAGTTGATGTAGAAGTCGCCGGGGAAGCCGGTCCCGGTGTAGTGCGGCTCGTCCCAGCCGCCGTCCGGCCGCTGGGTGTCGACCAGCCAGCGCACCCCGCGTTGGGCCGGCTCACCGGCGCCATGGCCGGCGGCGTGCAGCGCGAGCAGCGCCCAGGCGGTCTGCGACGCGGTGGACTCGCCCCGCCCGATCCAGGACGGGTCCCGGTAGGAGCGCATGTCCTCGCCCCATCCGCCGTCCGGGTTCTGGTGCGCGTGCAGCCAGTCGACGGCCGCCCGGATCGCCGGGTGGCCGGGCTTGACCCCGGCGGCGACCAGGGCGGGCACCACCGCCCCGGTGCCGTAGACGTGGTTGGCGCCCCAGCGGCCGAACCAGGAACCGTCCGGCTCCTGGGCCCGCAGCAGCCAGTGCACGCCGCGGCGGACCGGCGCGGTGCCGGCGAAGTTCTCCGCCGCCAGCGCCTCGACAATGTGCGCGGTCACGTCCGCGCTGGGCGGGTCGGTGACCTCGCCGAAGTCGCAGAACGGCAGGTCGCCGACGATCGCCCGGGTGTTGTCGGCGTCGAAGGCGCCCCAGCCGCCGTCGCGGCACTGCATGCCGAGCAGCCAGCGGGTGCCCCGCAGCACGGCGGCCTCCGCCGGTACGCCGGTCCGCCGCAACGCCATGATCACTTCGGCGGTGTCGTCGGTGTCGGCGTACCCGTCGTTCTCGAACTCGAAGGCCCAGCCGCCCACCGGGGTCTTCGGCCGGCGGACGGCCCAGTCACCGCGCACCCGGATCTCCTCCTTGAGCAGCCAGTTCCCGGCGCGTTCCAGGGCGGCATGCCCGGCCGGCAGCCCGGCGTCCGACAGCGCGGTGACCGCGAGCGCGGTGTCCCACACCGGCGACTGGCACGCCTCCAGCCACCGGACCGGGCCGTCCTCGGTCTGCTCACGCACCGTGAACCGCTCCAGCCCGTCCAGCCCGGCGCGGAGCACCGGGTGGTCCAGCGGGTAGCCGAGCAGGTGCAGCGCCATCAGCGAGTAGACCCACGGTGGCTGGATCCCGCCCCAGGAACCGTCGGCCTCCTGGCGGGCCACGATCCACTCGGCGGCCCGGCGCAGCGCGTGCCGGCGCACCGGTCCCCGGGCGATCCGCTCGTAGCCGCTGGCGACCCGGTCCAGCCGGTGCAGCACCCCGGCCCGCGACCGCAGCCGCGGCGGCCGCGGCGCCGCCGTCGGGATGCGCAGTTCGTCGACGCCGAAGCCGAGCTCCCGCACCGGGCGCAGCGCCCGGACGATGGACAGCGGAACGATGGTCTGCCGGGCCCAGCACGCGAAGTCGTAGACGTTGAACGGCATCCAGTGCGGCAGCAGCACCAGCTCGGGCGGGACCGCCGGCAGCTGTGACCAGGGCCAGTGGCCGAACAGGGCCAGCCAGAACCGGGTGAACACCCGGCTCGCCGCCAGCCCGCCGTGCGCGCGGACGAACCGGGCGGCGGCGGCGAGCTGCGGGGCGTCCGGCGTGTCGCCGGCCAGCCGCAGGGCCAGGTACGCCTCGATGGTGGTGGAGAGGTCGCCCGGCCCGCCGTGGAAGGTCGCCCACGAGCCGTCCGGGCGTTGCTGGGAGCGGATCCACCGCGCCGACTCGGCGGTTTGCTCGGCGGTCCGGATGCCGAGGAACTGCCGCAACAGCAGGTCCTCGGCGTCCATGGTGACGTTCGTGGCCAGGTTTCCCTTCCACCAGCCCGCGTCGTCCTGCAGCCCGAGCAGGTGGTCCCGGGCCCGGCGTAGCGCCGCCCAGGCCGGGTCGGTCGCGGTCCCACCGGCCTTGGTCGCCGGGCTGGTGGTGGGCTTCGGCTTCGAAGACAGCAGCTCAGTCATCAGTGGTCCCGTCCGGTGGTGAAGGTGGCGATATCGGCGAACTCATCACGTACGTCGTCGGGCAGGTCGAGCGCGTCCAGTTCCGCCCGCGCCCGCTCGGCCTCCTCCCACGCCCGCTGCGCGGTCCAGTCCCGGGCGCCGGTCGCCTCGATCAGCGCGCTCGCCCGGGTCACGTCCTCGTCGGTCAGTGGCTGCGGCGACCGGTACCGCTCGGCGAGCGCCCGGCCGGCCGCCTGACCGCTGGTCACCGCCCGTACGACCGGGATGCTCCGCTTGCGGGCCCGCAGGTCCGAACCGACCGGCTTGCCGGTCCGTCGCGGGTCCCCCCAGATGCCCAGCAGGTCGTCGACGAGCTGGAAGGCCAGTCCGAGGTGGCGGCCGAACCGGGACAGCCCGTCGACCAGGCCCGGCGGGCCGCCGCAGAGGATCGCGCCGAGGGCGCACGAGCCGGCGAGCAGCGCGGCGGTCTTCTGCTCCGCCATCCGCAGGCACTCGTCGAGGGTGACGTCGTCGCGCCGCTCGAAGTCCAGATCGGCTGCCTGCCCGGCGACCAGCGCGCGGATGTCCACGGCGAGCCGGCGGGCGGCCGGGCAGCCCCCGGGCGTCTCGACGAGCGCCTCGTACGCCAACCCGACCAGGGCGTCTCCGGCCAGGATGGCCGGGCCGACACCGAACACGGTCCACGCGGTCGGCCGGTGGCGGCGCTCGGTGTCGCCGTCCATCACGTCGTCGTGCAGCAGGGAGAAGTTGTGCGCCAGTTCCACCGCGGCGGCGGCCGGCACCCCGGCGTTCGGCTCGGCGCCGGTGGCCCGGGCCGACAGCAGCGCCAGCGCGGGGCGCAGTCCCTTGCCCTGTGAGGCGGCGGGTGACCCGTCGGCGTCCCAGTAGCCGAGCTGGTAGCCCCCGACCAGACGGTTGCCCGGGTCCAACCGGTCCAGCAGGGCACGGATCGCCGGCTCGACGTAGGTCTGGATCTGGTCCGTGCTGCGGCTGCGTGCGACGGTCATGATGCGGCCTCCGAGTGATGTCGGGGCCGGGACAGGAGTTGGCGGGCGACGATGTCGGCGGCGTCCTCGCCGCTGCGCACCGCGCCCTCCATCGTGTCCGGCCAGCCGGTGTCGGTCCATGCGCCGGCCAGTACCAGCCCCGGTAGGCGGGTGGCCGGAACCGGCCGGTACGCCCGCGTGCCGGGCGCCTGCCGGAAGGTGGCTTTCGGCTCCCGGGTCACGAACGCGTCGCGTACCGGGGTGTGCCGCGCGGCCGGGAACAGGTCGGCGAGAGCCTGCCGTTGTGCCGTCACCAGCTCCGCCGCCGGCCGCTCGAGTTCCGCGTCGGCGGCCGACAGCGACACCACCAGATGCTGCTCGCCGGCCATGCCCGGCACTGACCGATCGAAGATCCACTGTGCCGGGGATTCCACGGCGGCGGCCATGCCGAGGTCGGTGATCCGGGCGGCGTAGCGCAGGTGCACGTTGACGATCGGCGCCGCGCCCAGCCGTTGCCACTGCCCGGCGGCGGGCGCGGCGGCGGGCGGCACCAGCGACGCGGCGGCCTGGTGCGGCACGGCCAGCACCACGCCGTCGGCGTCCAGCTCGCTGTCGCCCACACCGATCCGGAATCCGGTCGGCTCCGGTCGGATCCACCGCACCTTCGCCCGGGTGTGGACCTTGGCACCGAGCCGGTCCAGCAGCCGACGGGCGGGCACGCCGTGCAGGTCGGTCAGCGGGACCAGGGGCCGGCCGATGTCACCGGCGTCCGCGGCCTCCAGCAGCCCGGTGCGGAACACCCGCGCCGCCAGCGCCAGCGACGCGTGGGTGCTGGGCAGGTTCAGCGCCGCCACGGTGATCAGGTCCCAGAGTCGCCGGACCGCCCGGCGGCTCTGGCCGTGCGCGGCGAGCCAGTCGCCGAAACTGCGCCCGTCGGTGGCGGGCAGGTCCGGGTCGACGTGCCGCAGCGCGGCGCAGGCCCGGACGGCGGCGACCCGCTCGGCCGGGCTGAGCAGCCGGTAGCCGGCCAGGGCCGGCAGCAGGTGCGCCGGGGCCGGCAGCCGGCGGCGGGCCAGCACGTGCGGCCGCTGACCCGGCAGCAGCACCGGCACCGTGAACCGCGGCTGCAGGTCGGTGCCGCCGGCCGTGCCGAGCCGGTCCAGCAGCCGCCGGTAGGTGTGGTAACAGCGCAGGAAGACGTGCTGGCCGGTGTCCACGCTGAGGCCGTCGCGGCGGAAGGAGTACGTCGCGCCACCCAGCTCCGGCCGGGTCTCCAGCAGCGTCACGGACAGGCCGAGATCGGCGAGCCGGACCGCCGCGGCGATCCCGGCCAACCCGCCGCCGATCACGCACACCGTGCCGGATCCGCCTCCCGGCTGCGCGGCCGGCCCGGTCATGCGGAACGGCCGACGAGAGCGCGCGCCGCGACCCAGGCCTTCTCCCGGCCCGGCAACGACACGCGACTGCGGGTGACCGCCAGCGGATCGGCCGCGATCCGGGTGAGCAGGCGGCGGTAGATGCCGGCCATCGCGGCCGTGCAGGCCGCGCTGCGCCGGTCCAGCAGCGGCAGCAGCCGCAGGCCGACGTCGTACCAGCGTGCGGCGCGCGCGGCCTCGAAGCGCACCAGCTCCACCAGCCGCTCGGGTGGATCGGCGAAACCGGCCCCGTCCAGGCGGAGGGTGCAGCCGAACCGGTCCAGGTCCTCGGCCGGCAGGTAGACGCGGCCGCCGACCCGGTCCTCGACCAGGTCGCGCAGGATGTTGGTCAGCTGCAGGGCCACGCCCAGCGCGTCGGCCAGTGGCGCGGCCCGGCCCGGCTGGGTGGCCCCGAACACGCCGAGGGAGAGCCGGCCGATCGACCCGGCCACGCAGCGGCAGTACCAGAGCAGGTCGTCGAAGCTGTCGTACCGCCGGCCGGTCACGTCGGCGGCGCACCCGTCGATGAGCTCGTCGAAGGCGGCCAGCGGGATCGGCATCCGCGCCGCGGCGTCGCCGAGGGCGGCGAGCACCGGGTCGGCGCCGCTGTCGCCGGGCAGCCGGTGCAGGGCCGCCCGGGTCCGGGCCAGCGCGTCCAACTTCTCGTCGGGAGGCAGCGTGCCGTCGCCGATGTCGTCGATGCGGCGGGCGGCCGCGTAGATGGCCGACAGCGCCCGCCGTTTCGGCGCCGGCAGCAGCCGGATACCGTACGCGAAGTTGGCCGCCTGGCTACGGGTGATCTGCTCGCAGTGCCGGTAGGCGGCCTCGGTCCGGGTGGTGGTCGTGGTCATCCGGCACTCCGGACGGTGGCGGCCAGCCAACTGCCGAGAATGTGCCGGCGGCGGGGCCGGGCGGTGACCGCCAGCGGGTCGTGGTCGGCGGCGGCCAGCGCGTCGAGCGTCGCCCGGCCGCCGGCCAGGTAGCCGCCGACCGCGAGCCGGCCCCACCCGTGCAGGGCCGACACCAGCGGGGCGCCCGCGTCGAGCCAGGCACGGGCCCGCGCCGCCTCGAACCCGATCAGCTCCCGCAGCTGGCGACTCGCGGTGCTGCGGGCGAGGTCCGCCTCGGTGACCTCGAACCGTTCCATGTCGGCCGCCGGCAGGTAGACCCGGCCGCGGCGGTGGTCCTCGGCCACGTCCTGCAGGTGCTCGACGAGTTGCAGGGCGGTGCAGATCCGATCGGACAACGCGACGGTCGCCGGATCGGCCTGCCCGAAGACGTGCAGGACGAGTTCGCCGACCGGGTTGGCGGACAGGGTGCAGTAGCCGACGAGCTGCTCGAAGGTGGCGTAGCGGGTGACGTGCTGGTCGACCCGGTTCGCCTCGATCAGCCGGACGAGCGCGTCCAGGGGCAGCCGGCACTCGGCCACGGTGGGCGCGAGGGCGCGCAGCACCGGGTTCGGCACGTCGGCGCCCGCGTGGAGGGCGCGCAGTTCGGCCTCGACGTCGTCCAGGGTGGCGAGCCGGTCGAGCCCGTCGGCCAGCGGTTCGTCGCCCAGGTCGTCGACGTGGCGGGCGTAGCCGTACACCGCGAGGAGGTGCCGGCGGTACCGCGCGGGTAGCACCCGGAGGGCGACCGGGAAGTTCTCCTGCGCCCGGGCCTGCTCCACCCGACGTATGTCAGGGGCGATGGCTGGTGGACTCATCCCTGGTTCTCTCCTTTCTCTGGGCACGGGCGGCGGCGGCTCAACCGGCGAGCGGGGTCAGCCGGCTGCGGACGCTCGCCCACACCCGCCGCGACGCGTCCCGGCTCCCGGTGCCGACCCACGACAACCGGCGCAGCACGTCCGCGCAGATGCCGTGGGCGTCCAGGCCGTACTCGGCGAGCAGGTCGGGCCGGTCGCCGTGCGGTACGAACGTCGTCGGCAGGCCGAGGGCACAGACCGGCGTGGCGACGGCGGCGTCGGCGAGGCTCTGGGCGACGGCGGCGCCCACGCCACCGTCGCGGACCCCGTCCTCGACGGTGACGACGAGGGCGTGGTCGGCGGCCAGCACGGCGAGCTCCGGGTTGACCGGGCGCACCCACCGGGGGTCCACCACGGTGCACTCGACGCCGCCCGCCGCCAGCAGTTCCGCCGCCCGCAGGGTCGGCCCGGCCATCGCCCCGACCGCCACCAGGAGCACCTGCGCAGCCGCCGCCCGACGCAGGACGTCGATCCCGGCGATCCGTTCCACCGCAGGGATGTCGCTGTCGACGCGGGCCTTGGGAAACCGCAGCACCGTGGGTCCCCGCCGCTCGTCGACCGCCTCCCGCAGTTCCTCGCGGAGCGATGCCGCGTCGCGCGGGGCGGCCACCCGCAGGCCGGGCACCGTGCCGAGCATGGCCAGGTCCCACATGCCGTGATGGCTCGGCCCGTCCGGGCCGGTGATCCCGGCCCGGTCGAGCACCAGGGTGACCGGCAGCCGGTGCAGCGCCACGTCGAGCAGGACCTGGTCGAACGCCCGGTTCAGGAAGGTGGCGTAGACCGCCACCACCGGGTGTTTGCCGCCGAACGCGAGCCCGGCCGCCGAGGTGACGGCGTGCTGTTCGGCGATGCCCACATCGACGGTCCGC
The DNA here is from genome assembly GCF_040642675.1 of Micromonospora sp. NPDC047738. Taxonomy (NCBI): domain Bacteria; kingdom Bacillati; phylum Actinomycetota; class Actinomycetes; order Micromonosporales; family Micromonosporaceae; genus Micromonospora; species Micromonospora sp. NPDC047738. The sequence goes on along the minus strand of NZ_JBEYSO010000004.1, from coordinate 75,495 downwards.
TCGGGGTAGCGCGCCGCGAAGTCGGCGAGTCCGGTCGGGCCCAGCATCGCCGCGGAGACCGCCACGAGGTCCGGGCGGTGTCCGCCGATGGCGACGAGTTCCTCGGCGAAGACGTCCGTCCAGGTCCGGCCGGGGGACCCGACCGGCTGCCCGGTGCCCGGGTCGACCACGCCCACCGTGTGCAGCCGGTCGGCGTCGTCGGCCTCGGCCGGCGGGTGGCCGTGACCCTTCTGGGTGACACAGTGCACCACGACCGACTGGTCCGACGCCCGGGCCTGCTGCAGCGCCGCTTCGAGCTGGCCCACGTCGTGCCCGTCGACGGGGCCGAGGTAGCGCAGGCCCAGCGCCTGGAAGAAGTCCGAACCCGTCGCCTCTCCGGACCGCCCGCGCGGTGACCCGGCCGTGGCCCGTAGCGACGCGAGATGCGCGGCCAGGCCGCCCACGGTCGGCGCGTACGAGCGGCCGTTGTCGTTGAGCACGACCACCACCCGGCCGGGGGACCCGGCCAGGCTGTTCAGCGCCTCCCAGGCCAGGCCGCCGGTGAGGGCGCCGTCACCGATCACCGCGACCACGGCGCGGTCGGGGCCGTCGAGGGCGTACGCCCGGCACAGCCCGGTGGCGTAGGACAGGGCGGTGGAGGCGTGCGAGTTCTCCACCAGGTCGTGCGGCGACTCGGCTCGTCGGGGGTAGCCGGACAGGCCGCCCGACCCGCGGAGCTGGGCGAACCCGGCCCGGCGGCCGGTGAGCAGCTTGTGGACGTACGCCTGGTGCCCGGTGTCGAAGATGATCCGGTCATGCGGGGACCGGAACACCCGGTGCAGCGCGATGGTCAGCTCGACCATGCCGAGGTTCGGGCCGAGGTGCCCACCACGCCGGCAGATCGCCTCGACCAGGAACGCCCGGATCTCCCCGGCGAGCAGCCGCAGTTGCTCGTGGGTGAGCCGCCTGACGTCGTCGGGCTGGTTGACGGTGTCGAGCAGGGACATCATCTCTCCGTCCGGCCGGTCGTGCGCGAACCCAGCGGCCACAACCCCGTCCGCGGCGGCGGGCCGGGCGTCGATCGCCCCACGGCAGCGGGGCGACGCACAGCCTGCTGCGGATGCGGTGATCCGGCCGTGGGTGGTGCGGGTAGCGCCGTGGGCGATGGAGTCACCTGGAACATGTGCAAAACGAGCATAACCATGCTGATCACCCCTACCGCTTGAAATCGCTTCTAATGCCTCGCCCAGAGCGCGATGGCGCCGCCCGCCGAGCCTCCGGTCAGCCGTTCGACGCCCGGTCCGACTCCGTCGCGGTGGCCACGTCGATCGGATAGCTACGCCGCGCGGCGATCATGATCAGGCCGTTGGCCGCCAACGGCACCAGCATGATCAGGAAGGCATTGCGCAGGCCGACGCCGCTGGACCGTCCCGTCGCGCCGCCGAGCTGGTCGGCCAGCCAGCCGAAAATGGCCGGGGCGACCGCCTCGGCGGCGAGTCGCAGCACCGTCCGCAGGCTCTCCGCCCGCCCCCACAGCCGACCGGGAACGATGTCCAGCCGGGCGGCGTCCAGGGGCGGGTTGGCCACCGCGAGCGCGCCCGCGCCGAGCGCGATCAACGGCAGCGCCAACGCCACCGACGTGAACCACACTCCGGGTACGAACAGCACCGCGGCGGCGACGAAACCGACGGCCGGCACCACGATGCGGACGCTGGTGTGTCCGCGGCTCAGCGCCCGGTCGGTGAGCCGGCCGGCGAGCACCGTGCCGGCCAGCGCCACCACCCCGATGACCGGCACGAGAGCACCCAGCGCCGTCTGCGGGATGCCGAAATGACGCACGGCGAAGACGACGATGAACGTGCGCATCCCGGCGAAGAAGAAGTAGCCCATCGCCGAGGCCACGATCAGCAACCGGTTCGTGGGGATCGCGAGCAGGTAGACCGCCGCACGGCCCAGCGACCACCCCGCCGGATCAGCGGTCAGCACCCGGTCGCTCGCCGGCGCGACCCCGCGTGCGGCCACCACCGCCTGCGCCCGGCCGGTCGGCTGCTGCCCGGAATCCGGTCCGGGCTCGAACGCGCCCCAGCCGGCGCCACCCCGGGCGGGCTCGGGCAGCAGCCGCCACAGCGCCACCGACAGGACCGCGCTCGCCGCCGCGAGCAGGAAGAACGCGTACCGCCAGGAGTACGCCGCCGCGATCTCGCCACCGGCCAGCAGGCCGGCGCCGGCACCGATGAGCTCGCCGGCGAGGATCCAGCCCAGCACCCCCGCGCGCTCGGCGGGTGGGATGTAGTCGCCGGTCAGCGACACCACCACGGGGCCGGCTGCGGCCAGGGCGGCGCCGAGCAGCAGCCGGGACAGCAGCAGCCACTCGTAGCTGGGCGCGAGGCCGCCGACGGCCATGGCAGCGGCCCACAGCGCGGTGGTGATCACCAGCAGGCGTACCCGGTTGGTCCGGTCGGCGAGCACGCCCAGCGGCACCGAGGCGATGGCGCCGACCCCCGACGACGCCGTGGCCAGCAGGCCGAGCTGGGCGTGGCTGATGCCGAGATCCGCCTCCAACTGGTTCGCGGCCGCGCCGAGGGTGCCGGTGTCCGCACTGTTCAGCGCGAGCGCCCCGCCCAGCAGCAACACGACCCGGGCCCGGCCGGGCCCGCCGAGCAGCCGGGCCGCCTCCCGCGCGACCACCTGCCCCGGCCCGCCGCGCAGGCGCCTGCCGTGGCTGCCCTCAGCCGGTCTCGCCATGATCGCTCGATCCGCCCCCGCCCGGCACCCGGTCGGTGCCCACTCCGACTCTGGCCGACCAGCGGGCCGTCCGCGTCCGCATCACACGAACAGGCGGGGCGTGCCGCCGGCCGCACGCCGGATCTTCCGGCCCAGCGACGGTGCCGTTCGTCCGCGCAGCGGGTGGCGGCTACAGGCCGGCGCAGCCGGTCTCGTCGGGCAGCAGCGGGCGCGGTACCACCTGCCACACCTGACCGGCACTGCGCCAGCGGGTGTCGGCGCCGGCGGTGGCCGCCTCCCGGCGGACGGTGTCCAGGTCAGCGCCTCGCAGCACCAGGCAGGTGGCGCCGGCCGCCGTGCCGCCCAGGGGTTCGCCGGCCAACGCCGGCAGCGGCCAGGGCCGGGCCGGCTCGGCGGGATCGGCGGGCATGGCGACGATCGCCACGGCCGCCGGCTGGTACGGCACCGGCGAGCCGGCGGCATGACCGGCGAGTGCCGCCCGCAGTCGGGCGGCTGCCGGGTTGGCCCGGGGGAGGGTCACGGTGCGCGGCCCGCCGGGCGCGCCGACGACGATCCGGACGACCGGCTCGTCCGGTCCGCCGGCCGCCGCCTGGTCCGACAGCGCGGCCGCGTCACGGAACAATTCGCGTACCTCGTCCGGTGGGATCCGGTCCTCGCGTAGTTGCGGCCAGCCGGCGGAGGGTTGGGCCGGGACGCTGATCAGCCGGCCGTCACCGAACAGCGAGAAGCCCGGGAGCACGGCAGCGGTGCCGCCAGGTGGCAGCATGCCGGGCAGCTCGCTCAGCCGCAGCACCAAGGCCCCGCCACCGGTTGGCGGCTCCGGATCGGTGCCGCCCCGGCCGACGCAGCCGGTGCTTGTCGCCGCTGTGGCGAGCAGCGCTGGCACGGCGAGCAGCGCCAGGGCTCTGCCTCGGTGCATGGCGGCCTCCCGGGTCGCGGTGGTGCCGGTCGGACGCCGCAACGGCGCCGCCGGTTCCGTGCGGCGTTCGGGCCGGACCTTGGCCCGGTACGGACGGTGGTCCAGGGACGCCGTGGTCGGCGCCCCCGGACCGGTTCTCCAGGCAGTCGTCCGGACGGTCAGGACCGGGTGAGGGTGTAATTCCCCGAGCCCGCCTTGTTGATCACGACGACCCCGTACCAGGCGCTGCGGGCGGGGGTGAAGGTGATCGTCTCGGTCGCGCCGGCCCCGCCGCTCGTGGCGGCCGCCACCGCGGCGGACCGAGAGCGGATCCAGGTGCCGGCGTTGGCCGGGTCGCTGTCCAGAACGAACAGCTCCGCGTCCTGGCCGATGTTGGTGGTCGCCACCGAGATGGTGACCGGCACCCCGGCGGTCAGGTAGGTGTCCCGCACCGTGACCACGTTGTTCGTGCCCATGGCGATCGTGCTGCTGCCGGCGTTCAGGACCACGGCGCCCTGGGCGAGTTCGATCCGGTAGCCACCACCGCCGGAGTAGTTGACCACCCGCGGGTAGTAGTCACCCAGCGCACGGCGGTTGGAGTCCACCGCGACGAAGTCGACGTTGGTGCCGCCCTGGGCGCTGCCGGCCAGGTAGGCGCCCTGCCCCCGGTCGTCCCAGAGCTGCAGGTCGAGGTCGCCCGAGTTGGGCTTGAGCGCGACCACCGACCAGTAGGGCGACGAGGTCGAGTAGCCGAAGTTGTGCGGCGGAATCGGCGTCGGGCGGGTCAGCGGGGCGTAGTTGCCCAGCGGGTCCCGGAACTGGTAGTCGATCGTGTTCTGGTAAACCGACGCGAGGGCGCCGGAGTCGGCCACGTTGAACCCGTCGGCGGCGCGCTGGGCCCAGAAGTCCGCGAAGTTGACGGAGTTGTGCCGCCGGGAGGTGGTCCAGATGTTGAGCGGACCCTCCCCGTGCCGGTCCCAGGTCCCCTCGTTGGCGTAGTCGGTGATGTCGATCAGGGCGCCGGCGATCCGGCCCTCGGTCGTGTCACCCTCGCCCCAGCCGTTGCCCCAGCTCGGGTTCTCCAGGTTCAGCGAGGCACCGTTCGGCCAGCGGTAGAAAGGGTCGTTGTAGACCGTGGCCGGGAACCACTCGGCCCAACCCTCGGTCCAGGCGCAGCCCGCGGAGCTGGCGCCCGTGATGCTGTGCGGGCTGCAGTTGGGCGCGGACGGGAAGCTGTCGTTGTACAGGTCGTCCATCACCGCGTGGCCGATCTCGTGCACGACCGTTACCGGCGCGTTCGGGTCGTCGGCGGCCAGGTGGACCTGGTTGTCGCCGGTGCTGTAGTAGGTGCCGTCGGTCGAGTCCGGGGCCCAGTTGATGACCACCTGCCGGCAGCTCGTGTCGTCCTGGTCCCAGCAGAGGTTGTTCGGCTTCGGGATCCACAGCCAGGCGTCGTTCGCGGCGTCGAACGCGTGCAGGCCGCGCTGCAGCGCGCCGTCGCCGGCGGTGAGCGAACCGAGGTTCAGCGTGCTGCCGGTGGGCACGTCGTTGGTCGTGCCGGTCTGGAAGGACAGCGGGTTGCCGCCGCGCTGCACCCGCCACAGCGAGTTCGAGCTGATGAAGCGGAGGTAGATGTCCGCGGTGCCGCTGTCCGGCCAGCCCTCGACCTGCGAGTCGAAGCAGATGTTGTAGTTGCCGTTGGCGTCGGTCACGCCGGTGGCGAGCAGCGAGTCGCCGAAGGTGTCGTCGTCCCAGACCTGCACCTGGAAGTTCATCTGGTTGTGCCAGCTGCCGTTCTGGTCCTGGTAGCTCCAGTTCCCGGCGACCCGGGTGTCGCACGCCGCCAGCGGGCTGATCGAGGACAGGCCCTTGGCCGCGGCCTCCGCCCGCGCCTCGCCGGCCACCCGGTCCACGCCGACGCTGCGCGGCTTCTGCCCCGCCAACCGGGGCGCGCGTGCCGCGGTGGGCACCGGCTTGGTGGCGTTGTCGCCGGCCGGCGTGGCATGGCCGAGCCGAGACAGCCCGGGCTTCTCCCCGATGGTCAGGAAGACGTCGTCCTGACCGGCCTGGACGTCCTTGCCATGCGGCGCGGTGGCCCGCACCTGGATCTGCACCGGGCCCGCCTTGACCGCACGGACCACACCGCTGAACGCGAAGCGGTCACCGGCCCGCAGCGTGCGGGTGGTCCGGGCGACGGAGACCGTTCCGGACCGTTCGGGCAGGATGCTCTTGCGATCCTGGACGCCCAGCTCCGCCGGCGTCTGCACCCACTCCAGCTCGGCGGGAAGGGTCACGCTGATCTCGCTCGGTCCGATCTTGCCCTGACCGCGCACGGTGACCCGCAGGGTCGCCGTCTCGCCCACGGCGGGGGTGCGGTCCAGCTTGGCCTCGACGCCAAGGCAGCTCAGCGTTTCGTCCTTCAGGCTCTTGCTTGCCGACGGACGCAGCCCACACGTCTCGCCTCGCGCCAACTGGTAGGCGGGTGTGGCACGGGCCTTCGCGGCGTCGTTCGGGTCCGCGGCGTACGCGGGACCACTGCCGGCCGCGAGTGCCACCATCGCGCCCGACACGATCACGGCGAGCGCCGCTCGTGCGGGCCTGGTGGCCTTCGTGCTCAACATTCGTCTTCCTCTCCCTGATGCCGGGCCGTTGTCCGGCCCCACGTCGACGGGCCATTGTTTGGCCCCGAGTGAGCATCGATATCTCCGTGCCTTTCGGTAAAGCCTTTGACCGGTTGGTGACACGGTGACGGAAGACAATGGACAGAGCTGGTTTACAAACACGACGCATTCGACCAACCGGCGGCCGGGCTCCGTCCGAACGTCTGACTCGGTGGCGCGTACAAGGGACGTCCGGCGTCGTTTGTCATGTCCGGACAGTGGTGCGTCGACTCATAGCAGGCCGGCCCGACCTCGGCAGCCGCGCGGCCGGCCGTGGCGGTGTCGCTCATCGGACGGCGCTGTTCGCATCGGCGGGAAATGCGTGGTCGCAATTCGAGGGAGCTGCCGCCGAAAGGACTTCCGAACGGAAAGGCGGGCGTGGCGCCCGTCACATTCACGTGGGCTTCCGGAAGGTGTGGGGCAGTCGGGCGAGAAGCAGCACCGCCGTACAGGTTCGGACTATCAAACAGATAGATGGAAATCTAAGCCCATGTGGTCCGTCGGTCAGAGATGCGGCCCGCCCGACCGTTGGGCTGAGCAGCGATTGGTGCCAGCTGGCCACCGGGTGGGGTCGAGCGCGGTTGCTGGCGCGAATTCATGGACAAGAGAGTGCCTCGCAGTAACTGAGCGAACACACTCAGCTACTTTTCAGGTGGCGCTGCTACCTTCCTCGGCCAACGGCATCCATTATGGACGTCGGTGATCTTGTTGCGACACAAGGGTTCGGATGTGAGCACTTCACGTCCGGGTCGTGTCGTCCGCTGCCTGATGAGGGAGACGTAGTGGTGTTCAAGAAGATGCTGGGCGCGTTCGGGGTGGGCGGACCCAGCGTCGACACGGTCCTGTCCAATCCCAACACCCGCCCGGGACTGACGCTGGGCGGGCAGGTGAACCTCGTCGGCGGCAGCCATGACGTGCAGATCGACCAGGTCACCGTCGGGTTGGTCACCCGGGTGGAGATGCAGGGCGCGGGGGAGGAGTACGACGCGTTCGTCGAGTTCCATCGGGTTGGTGTCGCCGGCGGGCTGCTGCTGCGTGAGGGGCAGCACCTGTCGCTGCCGTTCCAGCTGGCGATGCCCTGGGAGACGCCGGTGACCAGCCTGTACGGGCAGCAGCTGCACGGCATGACCATGGGCCTGCGCACCGAGGTGGCCATCCGCGGCGCGGTGGACAAGGGCGACCTCGACCCGGTGTACGTACACCCGCTGCCGGTCCAGGAGCGCATCCTCGAGGCATTCGGTCGGCTCGGGTTCCAGTTCAAGGGCGCCGACCTGGAACGCGGCCACATCTATGGCCTGCACCAGAGCCTGCCCTTCTACCAGGAGATCGAGTACTTCCCGGCCCCGCAGTACGCGCAGGGCGTCAACGAGGTCGAGCTGACCTTCGTCACCAACGAACACGGCGTCGACGTCGTGCTGGAGTTCGACAAGCGCGGTGGCCTGTTCAGCGGCGGACACGACTCCTACGGCCGCTACCAGGTCGCCCACGCCGACGCCGACCGCGTCGACTGGACTGCCCAGGTCGACGGGTGGGTCCGCCAGGCCCAGGACCAGTACCGCAGCCTGCACGCCGGCCACGGATACGGCCAGCCCGCGCACGGGTACGGCATGCCCGGCGGCTACCCGCCGCCCCCGCCGCCGCCCGGCTACGGGCAGCCCACCTACGGCGCGCCCGGCTACGGCCACCCCGGCGGCCACTACAAGGAGGAGTACCACCACGAGCGGCGCGGCTCCGGCATGGGCGGTGTCGCCGCCGGCCTGGCCGGCGGCGCGGCGCTCGGCTTCGCCGGCGGCATGATCGCCGAGGAGGTCTTCGACTCGTTCGGCGACGACGAGGAAGGCGGCGACGAGGGCTGACCCCGGTGGTGCCCCGAACCGGTCGCCGGGTCGGGGCACCCGTCGGCGTCCTCCGACGGCCCGCCGGTGAGGCCACTTGACTGCCCCGGCGATGATCGAGGGCAGCGACAATCCGTCGGAAGGCAGGGCACTCGTGGAAGTCACCGGCATCCTCTCCGCGATCGTCATCGGTCTGATCATCGGCGCGCTGGGTCGGCTGGTCGTACCCGGCCGGCAGAGCATCCCGATCTGGCTCACGGTGCTCATCGGCGTGGTCGCCGCGGTCCTCGGCACCTTCGTTGCCACGGTGTTCGGCGTGGCGGAGACCCGGGGCATAGACTGGATCGAGTTGGCCCTGCAGGTCGTCTTCGCGGCGATCGGCGTCTCGATCGCGTCCAACGCCTACGGCCGCCGCCGCTAAATCACCCCACCCCGACGCGCGCTTACGGGTCTTCCACGGGACCGGCGACGGGCGCGCTGCTGATCTCTGGTAGCCCGTCGGTCGCCCACCTAGTCGCCGACGAATCGGAGCCGTAGCTTGGGATCGGCGAAACATTGTTCGGCGAGCCCTCGAACGGCGTCGAGGACCTGGCGCTCGCCGAGGTCCGTGACGATCGCGGCGAGAACGTCCAACTCGCCAAGGAACTGGGCCATCTCGGCGGGCGTGAGTTCTAGTGACCCGTAGGGGTCGATCCGGTCCAGCATCGGTGTCCGGCCAGCGTGTTGGACGTGCTGAAGAAGAGCGGCGAACTGGAAACCCGGGTCGCCGACCACGGCCACTTCGCGTTCCCGTCGGCGGCGTGGGCTCGTGCCCATCTGCTCGACCCTGACCAGTTCGACGTCCACGCCCATCGTGGCGAGCTTAGCAACGCCGGCATCGCGGCCCGCAAAACGGGTCAGCGGCCGGAGCCTGGCAGGCTCCGGCCGCTGACCGGGGATCACATCCGGACTACAGTCGCGCGCACTGGCCCGTGGCCGAGCCCTTGATCACGTTCGGCCGGCTGTCGTTCACCGGGGCCGGGGTGTTGCCCGAGCAGCCCAGCGACCCGCTGATGGTGTTCGCGGCGACCACCACCGGCTGGCTGCCGGTGTTGCTGTTGACGGTGACCGGACCGCTGACCGTGACCGTGTCGATCCGTACCCCACCGGTGCTGCCGGTGACCGACACCGGGCCGTTCACCTTGCCCTTGCTGATGCTCAGCCCGCCGGTCGCGCCGGACACCGTCACCGGGCCGGACACGGTGGCGCCGGAGAGGTCGAACAGCACCGGGCGGGTGGCGTACACCGGTCCGCTGATGGTGCCGCCGGTGACCACCAGCGAGGCACCCGGGTTGACCGTGACGGAGCCGGAGATCGTGGCGTTCTCCAGGCAGGTCAGGCCGGCGGTGACCACCAGCGCCTTGCTGTACTTGCCGGTGATCGTCGTGGTGCACTGCGGACCGGCCTGCCCGATCGCCGAGCGCGGCTGGGTGTCCGCGGTGACCGGCGAGTTGGCGGCGAAGTAGCTCACCAGCATGGTGAGGTCGTTGTCGCCGGTGGTGGCCCGGCTGGTGCCCTGGCCGAGGGTGGTGAAGTTGTCACCGCCGGCGGCGAGGAACGAGTTCACCGTGACCCGGTACGTGCCCGACGGGTCGAGCGGCGTGCCGTTGAGCTTGATCGAGGTGATCCGCGAGCCCTTGGGCGCGTCGGGGTTGTAGGTGTAGCTGAACCCCTTCGAGACACCCAGCCACAGCACCGGGCGGGACGCGCCGTCCGGCTGCCACTGCTCCTCCAGCACCTGCTTGATCTGGGCGCCGGTGTAGCTCTTGGTGACCACGTCGTTGGCGAACGGCTGGACGGCGAAGGCGTCGGCGTAGGTCACCGTGCCGTCGGTCCGGTACAGCAGGTCGGCCCGCAGGCCGCCCGGGTTCATGAACGCGATCTGCGCCCCGCCCCGGCCGGCGTCCTTGGTGCCGGCGAGCTGCACGTCGGCGATGAGGTTGCCCAGCGCCGACTCCTTGCCCCGGTCCTCGTTGCCGTTGGTGTAGGCCCGCTTGACGTCCGCGGTGATCGAACCGAGCTGCTGCTTGCCCAGCTCGGTGGCCTTGGCCTTGGCGGCGGCCACGATGTCGGCCACCGCCGCGTCCTGCGGCGCGCCGACCACGTCGACCAGCTGCGCGGCGGCGTCGGTCACCGAACCTGTGTTCGGGTCGAAGGTGAGCGTCACCTTGCCCAGTCGCTTGCCGTAGTCCTCGGCCTGCACCACCGGGCGCAGCTTGTCCGACCCCGGCACCGGGACCTTGAACGCGTACGGCTGGTGGGTGTGGCCGCTGAAGATCGCGTCGATGGTGGCGTTGACCCGGGTGAACTTGCCGAAGACCGGGTCGTTGGCCAGCGCGTCGGCGGAGTTGATGTTCTCCGTCGCCGCGCCCTCGTGCGCGAGCAGCACCACCACGTCGGCCTCGCCGTTGTCCGGGTTGCCGTCCTTGAGCTGCCCGGCGACCAGGTTGGCCTCGGCGACGGGGTCGCGGAAGGTCAGGCCGGCGATGCCGTCCGGGCTGACCAGCGACGCGGTCTGCTCGGTGACGACGCCGACGAAGCCGACCCGGACCCCACCCACGGTGCTGACCGAGTACGCCGGCAGCGCCCGGGTGTCGCCGCGGTAGACGTTGGCGCCGAGGTACGGGAAGTCGGCCCGATCGGACACCCGGCCGGTGAGGTCGGCGATGCCCTTGTCGAACTCGTGGTTACCGACCGCCGAGGCGGCCAGCCCGGCGGCGTTCAGCGCGTCGATCGTCGGGGTGTCCCCGTCGATCGCCGAGATAAACGTGGACGCGCCGATGTTGTCACCCGCGGAGACGAACGCCGTGTTCGGGTTCTGCGCCCGCAGCTGACCCACCAGGCCGGCGAGCTGAGCGGCGCCGCCGACCGGCTGACCACCGACGGTGGCCGGAGACTCCAGCCGGCCGTGGAAGTCGTTGATGCTCAGCAGCTGCAGGTTGACCGGCTTCGCGCTGGTGCTGATGCCCACCACGACCGGGTTGTGGTCGCTGGCCCGGTAGGGGTTCGCCTCGTAGAAGGCGGCCAGCCCGTCGTACTGGAAGGCGAACGACTCGACCGCGTTGATCTGCCACACGTCAACCCCGGTGACCCGCGACGCCAGCGACGGCGAGGCGAGGGCGTGGTCGAGCGAGCCGGACTCGCCACCGAAGACGTAGGTGGACTTGCCGGTGTCGTTCAGGTCCTTGTACTTGGCCTGGTAGAGGACCTGCATCGGGTCCTCCTGGGTGTAGGCGTTGAAGTCACCCAGCAGCAGCACGTCGTCGCTGCCGCTGTCGGCCTTGATCCGGTCCACGAAGGCGGTCAGCGCCGTGGCCTGCCGGACCCGGTCGCCGTTCCAGCTGCCCTGACCGTCACCGGAGTCGGCGTTGTCGCCGGTCCCGGTGCCGCTCTTGGACTTGAGGTGGTTGACGACCACGGTGAAGGAGATCTTCCCCGCGGTGAACGTCTGCGCGATCGGCTCGCGGGCGTTGAACCACACGCTCTCGTCGTTGACCGAGCGCGACGGCCCCTTCGGCTGGACCTTCGCCGGCTTGAAGATGATCGCCGTGGTGATGAAGTCCTGCTGGGTCGGGGCGGGCAGCTCGGCCGGGCTGCGGACGTAGTCCCAGGTGCCCGCGCCGTCCTTGGCGTTGAGCGCGTTGACCAGGCGCTTCAGCGCCTGCTGCGGGTCGCCTGCGTTGAACCGGACCGAGTTCTCGATCTCCTCGAGCCCCACCACGTCGGCACCCAGGGCGCTGATCGCCGCAACGATCTTCGCCTCCTGCTTGGCCAGCGCGGCCTCGTTCGCCGCGCCACGGGCGTCCCCGCCGAAGTGGACGAAGTAGTTGAGGACGTTGAAGCTGGCCACCCGCACGTCCCCGCCGACGTTCGCCGGGCCCGTGGTACGCGGGTTGGTGGCCTTGAAGGTGGTCCGGCCGACCGACGGAGTGTCCGAGCTGACCGGGGTGGTCGGCTGTAGCCGCCACTCGTTGAAGCCGTACGACAGCACCGACGGCCCGAACGCCTCGACCGAGTCGCCGACCCGCAGCGGGTTCTCCTTCGACAGGTACGGCGGCAGCTGCCCGGCGGTGGCCAGGTTGGTGGTCTTGCCGTCGTCGAGCAGGACCCGGCGGAGCTTGTTGTCGGCGATCACCTGCTTGGCGGCGTCCGAGCCCGGGCGGGCGACATCGGTCGCGTTCCGGGCCGGGCGGTCACCGGCGGCGAGCACGACCTCGCCGTACCGGTTGGTGTTGTACACCTCGGAGACGGTGTACTGGCCGACCGGCGCCACCAGCATCGACTCGACCGACTCGCGGGCGTCGTCGGCCAGCGGCAGGCTGACCGGCACCGGGGCCGGCAGGGTGGCGCCGTGCGCGCAGATCTGCACGTCGCTCTTGGCGGCGATGCTCAGCTGGGTGAGGCCGTTGAACTCGCTCGGGGTGCCGCTGACCCGCACCCGGTCGCCGATCGCGACCGACGGGTGGTTGGCGGTGTTGGTCGTCAGGTAGACGAAGATGCCGTCGGAGGCGGTGCCGGCGGCGACCGCACGGTCTCCGCCGCTGCCGGCGGTCTGGACGTACATGCCGTTGTAGCCACCGGTGCGGTGGTCGGCGGTCACCACGCCCTCGACGGTGACCCGGGTGCCCGCCAGCGGCGTGGCGGTGCCGGTGCCCTGGACCTCCGCGATGGTGCGGTCGACGGCGACGGTGCAGCCGATACCCGGGTCCGGGTCCGGGCCCGGGTCGGGGTCGCCGCCGCCGTTGCGGACACCGAAGGTGTTCGGCGCCTCGGCGTTCCAGGTTCCGTTGATCTTCTGCAGCGAGTGGCCGACGGGGGTGTTCGTGGTCTCCGCGACCCCGATGTCGGTCCCGGTCATCCCGTTGGCGGGGCCGCCGACCGCGGTGAACGTGCCCTCGTAGGTGAGGAACTCGGCCACCGTGCCGGTGGGGGAGACCAGCGCGACGCCGTCGGGGGAGCCGTTCTGGATGCCGTCGGTCGGGTAGTTGGCGACGACCACGCCGGCCGCCGGCACTGCCCCGCTCAGCGTGCGGGTGTTGTACGCCGCACTGTTCGCTCCGTTGTAGAGGACGATCTGCCAGCCGGTCAGGTCGAAGCCGGCCGGCGCCTCGATCTCGATGGCCTCGCCGGTGTCGGTACCGACGTTGTCGTAGTGGATTTCGCTGATGAAGGGGGTCGCCGCTTCGGCGGCGAGGACTGGAGCGCTGCTGGTCAGGGCCAGCGCACCGCTTGTGACGACTACGCCGAGCACACTGAGTGATCTGCGTTGGCTACGGAGCTTCAAAGCTGGGGCCTTCGATAGGGGGATGGACTGGTGCAACCTAACGGCAATCGGTGTCCGCGCAGGAGCCACCAGATGTACGGAGCACGTTAGCCTGTCGGCCGGAATGTCACGAAGATCGGACAAGAGTGTGCTAAGCGCCAAAGCGGGTGAACTGGGCGCCGGGCTGAGCCGGCCCCGCCCGGACGACGCAGGTCACGGCCTTCACCAGCCGCTGCGCCAGCGCTCGGGTCCGCCAGTTGCCCCGGCTGGAACCTCGATGCGCTGGTCGACTGCCTGTGCGGCGGGTGGGGTGCCGCACCGCCGCTCCGCCTGGTCTGGCACGACTCCGCAGTGGCGCGCGCGCCTGGTCGCCGGCTACGACCGGCGCAGCTGGGCACCGGCGGTCACCCTGGACGACCTTCTCGCGCTGTTGGCCGCCGGCGGCGTCGAGGTGGAGCTGCGCTGAGGGAGGACCTACGTCCGGTCGAGCCCGTCGTGAGCCTCGTCCAACCGGTACTCCCAGCCCTCCCGCCAGGCGAAATCGGCGTCGATCAGGTCCTCCAGCCGGACCCCGCCGATCCAGTGGTCGAGGCCCCACCGGGTGGCGACGTGCCCGATCACCAGGACCCGCCGGCCGGCCCACTGGAGGGGCAGGTCATCGAGGAAACGCCGAACCCGGTGTACGGCCTGCCGCCAGCTCTCGCCGCCGGGGTAGGGCTCGTCGAGGTACCGCCCACGGTGCTCGTGCAGCTCGGCGGCCGGCATGCCGTTGCGCTCCCCGTAGTCGCATTCCCGCAGGCGCCAGTCATGCAGCACCGGTATCGGGGTGCCCGAGAAGGCGATGGCGGCCGTCTCCGCAGCCCGATGCAGGTCCGAGGCGAAGACCGCGTCGATGCGGTCGTCCCGCCTGCGCCGGCCGAGTTCGGCCGCCAGTGCTCGTCCCTTGCCGGACAGCCGGCCGGGCAGCCAGCCCGTGGCAAGTCCCCGGTCGTTGTCCTCACTCCAGGAGTGCGTCTCGAAGACGATCTCGGTGGGCATGGGGCGAGGCTACCGGCGCGACGGGACCTGCGCGGGGCAGCCGCAACCGCGCGGAGCACTAACCTGCTGGGGTCCCGTCGTCCGTCCCACCGGAGGCCACCGTGACCGTGCCGACCCGCTCGCCCGGCTCCTTCGGTGGCCTGCAGTTGATTTCCGAAGAGGCTGTTGCGGAGACCTCGGTCCGGGTCGCGGTGGACGCCCTGGAGGCCGCGCTTCGCGCCGGGCTCGATCCGGAACGGGAGACACCCCGCTCGCGGGTGGCCACGCAGGCCGGCGAACTGCTGGTCATGCCCGCCACGCGAGGGGAGTACACCGGCTGCAAGCTGCTCACCAGCACCCCGGACAACGCTCGCCGGGGCCTGCCGCTGATCCAGGGCGCGTTCGTCCTCTTCGAGGGCCCGGGACAGCGGCCGGCGGCCCTCATCGACGGCACCGCGCTGACGAACCTGCGTACCCCCGCGGTGTCCGCGCTCGCGGTGCGGCACCTGCTGCCCGGGGCGCCTGGGGCCCCGCTGCGGCTGACGGTCTTCGGCACCGGTCCTCAGGCGCGTGCCCACGTCGAAGCGATGCTCGCGTTGTACGAGATCAGCGAGGTCGCGATCGTGGGCCGGGACGGCCCGCGGCGCGAACGGCTCGCGGCGCGGCTGGACGGCAGGGGGGTTCCGGTGCGGGCGTTCGATCCCGGCTCGTGCGCGGAGGCGGTGACGGGGGCGGACGTCATCTGCTGCTGTACCAGTGCGGCGGCGCCGCTTTTCGACGGCGCGCTGGTCAAGGGCGATGCCGTCGTCGTCGCGATCGGCTCGCACTCGCCGCACAGCCGGGAGGTGGACGACACGCTCGTCGCCCGCTCCCGGGTGGTCGTCGAGTCGCTCGCCAGCACCCGGCTCGAGGCGGGTGACATCGTCATACCGCTCTCCGCCGGCGTGGTCCGGGCGGAGGACCTGTATCCGCTGCGCGACGTGGTGACCGGCCGCGCGCGGCTGCCCGCCGGCGGGCAGCGGCTGTTCAAGGGGACCGGCATGCCGTGGCAGGACCTCGTCGTCGCCGTCGAGATCTACCGCACCCACCTCGCTGGGCGGTCCCCGATGCGGCCCGCCGACCCGGCCCCCGGCGTGGCCTAGGCGGATCGCCCGTCCGAACCAGGCGGGATCACCGGGCCCTGGTGATCCCGCCTGGTTCACGAGTTGGCCGCGCTGACCGCCTCCTAGGCTGGGACGACGGCGAGCCGGGGGCCGGCGGGCCGCGGCGTGCCGGCGAGGCTCAGCAGGGTCTGCCCGGTGGCGTCGTCCACCACGGCGACCCGTACCGCGTCCGGCTCCGGGTCCGCCAGTGGCACGGCGAACACCGCCGTCACCGGACGACCCTGGTAGAGCGCGGCGTGCCCGACGAAGCGCCAGTCGCCGTCGTCCCAGTGTTCCCGGACGTCGGAGCGGAGCAGCGGCGCTACCCGCCGGTAGGATTCGCTGAGCTGAAGCTGCTGCACGGTGGCGAGCAGCGGTACGCCGGAGCCGCCCCGCAGTGGGTGGGTGAGCTGGGCGCGCAGCCGGCGCAGCGGCAGCAGCCAGGCCGCGTCCAGCTCCGGCGAGAGCGCCACCACCGCCGCGAGTTCGGCGAGCAGCACGGCGGCGCCGGCCAGCGGCCGTGCGGCGAGCGCCGTCCACCAGCCGCCGGCGGCCAGCCCGGCGAGGGCGCCCGCCGCCACCAGGAGGCCGGCCCGGGCCAGGCTGCGGCCGGAGACGGGGGTCGATTGCGCGCTCAGGCAGCCGCAGGAGGAGGTCGGTGCCACGCGGCGGGCGTAGGTCAGGTAGGTGAGGAAGCCGACGGCCAGTCCGGTCGCGGCGATCGCCTCCAGCCGCAGCGCGGGTGGTAGTAGGAGCAGCGCGCCGAGGGTCAGTTCGATGCCGCCGAGCGCCCGGTACGCGGGCAGCGCCCGGCGTTGCCCGATCAGGCGGACGAGCGCCGACCGGTTGGCGATCGCGGCGGCGTGCCGGCTGAACAGCTTGATGCGCGCGGACCAGATCAGCACCGCACCGATGACCAGCGGTTGCAGCGCCGCGAGCACTTCGATCATGGGTTCCTCCATCGGGGTTGGCCGGCGGGCGGTGCCCGGGCGGTGCGCGGCGGCGCACCGCCCGGGGTTGCCGGTCAGGCGGCGGCGTAGACGGTGGCGATGTCGATCTCGTTGGTGTCCGGGTGCCAGGCGCCGAGCACCTGGACGTGCCGGCCGACCCGCAGCAGCGACATGTCGCTGATCGCGGGGGTGCCGTTGTAGACCGCGGCGGAGCGACCCGGCACGACGTGCCCCACGATCCGGTGGCCCTTGTGGTCGAGGTGCAGCATGTTGCGGCCGACCGACGCGATGTGTGCGTGCAGGTTGACGATGTTGACCCAGACGGAGTCCGCGGCGAGGGTGCCGTCGGGCAGGCGCAGGCCGCGGGCGTAGAGCCCGTCGCCGACGGCCATCTGGTCGAACGTGGTCGGGTGCAGTTTCCAGATGCTCGTGCCGTCGGTGATCCGGATCGAGTGCAGGACGGTGTCCGAGCCGGTTACCAGCAGCATGCTGCCGGAGATCTTGCTGATCCGGCCCTCCGCGAAGTTCGGATCCGGAGCGCCGGGCTCGACGGTCACGGCCTCGGCGGCGAAGGCTGCCTCGGGGGCGAGCGAGCCGAGGCCGGTGGCGCCGACCAGGCCACCGAGCGCGGCGGTGGCGAGCAGTCGGCGGCGGTCCAGGGTCTGCTTCATCGTGTTGCCCTCCCGTTCAGACCGTGTCGACCGAGCAGGGCCGCAGCCCGGTGGAGAGACTGGCGATCGCGCTGTACGCCGCGGGCGTCAGGTCGATGATCCGGTTGGTGCCGCAGGACGCGCCGCAGCAGCTGCGCTCGCCGCACCACAGGTCGGTCTGCGGGCCGCAGTCGGCGATCGTGGTGCCGACCCGCTTACCGCTGCACGGGTTGGTGGTGTAGTGCCGGAAGCCGCAGGTGCGGCGGGACATGCTGACGCCGCAGGCGTCCGGGCGGGTGATGGAGAAGCACGCGTCCGAGGCGTTGGGCCAGGCGTGCTGGTAGTTGCCGGATTTGCAGGTGCCGCAGGCGCCGCCGCCCGCGGTGCCGCAGGGACCCCAGGCGCTGCCGCAGCAGAACCACGACATCTCACCTACCAGAGCTGCCATGGAACCTCCTTCCCAAGTGGCCGATCGACAGCGATAGCTATCGATATTGATGGCGATTGTTGTGTTGAAAACCACCGAAGTCAACGGCCTAGGGGAAGATTTCCTACGGGCGCGGCAACGTCCTACCGCGGCTCCGGCTGGGAAAGCTGCTCGTGCTCGCTGCCGTCCCGCTGGCGAGGCGGTTGCTCATCACGCTGCCGGGGCGGACGGGGCGGCTGGCTCAGCACCGCGAGCCGCTCCGGGCTGCCCACCCGGACCGACTGCTCGGACGCCGCCAGCGCGGTCAGGCGCCGGCCAAGAACGGGCGCGCCGAGCAGGTCCAGCAGGCTGCGTACCGCCTGCCGCCGCGAAGGCATGAACCACAGGAAGAACCCGGCCCGCATCAACCAGCCCAGCCAGCCGGTGACCTGCACCCCGTACAGTTCGACGGCGCCCTTGCCGACGCCCAGGCTCGCCGCCTGCCCGAGCCCGCGGTAGGTGAACCGGCGCGGTGTCCGGCCGCGCAGCGTAGCCGCGATGTTCGCCCCGATCCATCCGCCGTGCTTGATCGCCCACAATGCGTTGGCCGGGCAGGGCTCCCCCTTGACCGGGTGCACCATGTGGGCATGGTCGCCACCGGACCAGACCCGCCCGCCGTCGCCGCGTACCCGCAGGTATTCGTCGGTGACCAGGCGGCCGTCGCGCGACTCCAGCGACTCCGTGCCCGGCACCGGGGCCACGGCCTGGCCCAACGTGGACACCACCAGGCGGCTGGCGAGCACCGACCCGTCATCGAGGTACGCGCCGTCCTCGTCGACCCGGGCCACCCGGGTGCCCAGGTGCACCCGCACGCCAGCCCGCACAAGCTGGCGGTGCGCGTAGCCGGTCAGCCGGCCGAACCGGGGACGCAGCTGCGGCAGCAGGTCGGGACCGCCGTGCACGAGGTGCACCTGCGGCTCGACCTCGCGCAGCACCCGGTAGCGAGGGCGCAGACTGCGGAAGATCTCGGCGATCGTGGCCGACATCTCCACGCCGGTGAAGCCGCCCCCGACCACGACCACGCTGAGCAGGCCCCGCCGGGTCTGCTCGTCCGGGCTCGCGTCGGCCAGCTCCACCTGCGTCAGCAACCGCTCCCGCACGGCAGCGGACCCGCCCGGGTTCTTCAGCGACCAGCCGTGCTCGGCGAGCCCCGCCGCCCGAGCCAGGTCGTCGTGGCTGCCACAGCCGACGACCAGGTGGTCGTAACGCAGGGTCAGCGTCTCTCCCGCGGTGCCGGTCAGCGCCACGTCGACCTCGCGGCGGGCCAGGTCGACGTGCTGCGCGGTGCCCCGGACCAGCCGCGCCCGCGGGCAGGTCGTCCGCAGCGGGCTCCGTTCATGCCCCTCGGCGATGATGCCGCCGAGCACCTCGGCGGTGAAACCGTGGTACGAGTGATAGCCGAGCGGGTCCACGAAGACGATCTCCACCGCGCCCCGGCGCAACTGCCGGCCCAGCCGCCGCCGCAGCGACTTGTACGCCCACACCGACGTGTAACCGGCGCCGAGCAGGACGATCCGGACCGGCTCAGCCGGCTGCGGTGCGGCGCCCGGCGCGGAGCGGGCGGAGCGGGCGGGCGCCGCCCGGTGCCGCCCCGGCTGCCGGCGGCGCTGGACGTTGTCCAGGTACCAGCGGGCGTAGGCGGTGACCTCGTCGTCGGGGAACGGCATCGTCCCCGCGTCGGGCCGGCCCAGCGCCCGGTCGCTGTTGACCCGGTCGAAGAGCTTCTCGCCGACCAGGTACGAGCGGTAGAACTCGATGCCGCTGGCGAACGCCCGGTCCGTGTCGTCGAGCTCGGACTGGTCGGTGACGTACTCCGGCTCGGGCAGCCCAGCCAGCGCGAAGATCCGCCGCAGCACCTCGCCGGCGGCCGGCGGGGTCGAGTTGGTGAGGTGGAAGATCCGTTCCGGACTGCCCGAGGCGGCGATGCCGATCATCTGCTCGACCAACGCGTCGACGGGAATGAAGTTCAGCGGCGTGCCCGGGTCCACCAGCATCCGCACGGGCCGGCGCAGGCGCTGCGGCGCGCGCGTCGACAGACTCTGCGCGAACACGGCGAGCCGGCGCTGGAAGCCGTACATCCCGGTGTAGCTGCCGACGACCGCTCGCGTGCCACGGTGGCCGACCACGATGCTGGGCCGCAGGATGCGGGTCGCGGTGCCGGCGTGGCCGTGGACCAGTGCCTCGGCGGTGGCCTTGCTGCGCTCGTACGCGTTGTTGTTGCCGTCGGGCGCGATGAGGCGCTCGGTGATCACCCCGTCGCGGGTGCCCGCGACGTAGGCCGTGCTGACGTAGTTGAACGAGGCGGCGCCGAGCCGGTCGGCGAGGGCGAGCGCATGCCGGGTGCCGTCGACGTTGGTGGCGAAGATCTCCGCCGCGGCGGACTCCTCGTAGCGCAGCGAGGCGGCACTGTGCCAGAAGTCCGCGATCGGGCCGCGGACCGGCTCGACCAGGCCGCAGTCCGGCCGGGTGATGTCGCCGGCGACGGTACGCACCCGGCCGTCGAGGTCGACGCGCTGGCCGTAGGCGTGCGCCGCCGCGGTCAACAGGCTGCGCAGCCGCACGTCCGGGTCCTGTGCACCGGGCCGCACCAGGCACGCCACGTCGTCGTCGGTACGCCGCAGCAACTCCAGGACGAGCGCCAGCCCGACGAACCCGGTGGCGCCGGTGACGATATGTGTTCTGTTCAAGATGAATCCCCCCACCCACCGCAACAGTCTGTGATTACCGGCGAAGCTAGGTGCGGCTGCGGGGCGAGTCGCGCTCTTGTCGGACAGCTGCCAGTCGTCCTGGCCGAACGGCTCGCCCGCGGTCTCCCCGAACGGGCTCGGCGGTTCGACCGAGCCGGGCCGGACGCTGGCCCCAACGGGTGAGCTGACCACCGGGCGGGCGGGGTCCGAGTTGACCAGAGGCGTAGACAGGCGTCGATAGAGTGGCTAGCCTCCCTCCCACCCCTTGGTGAAGGAGGACCCATGCCCCATCTCCGGATCGCGCTCGGTGTCGCCGCCGCGTCACTGCTCGGCGCGACCTTGCTCACCACCAGTCCCACCGCCGCCCAGGCGGCCCCGTCGACCGACGTGACCACCGCCGTCACCGCGAAGCTGCTCCAGCAGGCCAGCCTGAAGACGGAGCCGGCGCTGCGTGCCGCCGACGCGTCCGACACCCGGGTGAACATCACCCGCCGAGCCGGCCAGCACTGGGCCTTCGGCACCGCCGTCGTCGTCGCGCCGCAGCAGGAGGACGCCTACCCGGCCGGCTGGCTGTTCGTGGCTCGGGCACAGGACCGCGGCTGGCAGATCGCGTTCGACGGCGAACCGGCCTTCGCCGACCTGGCCGCGGCGGCACCCGCGGCGGTGGTCTCCGACCGCGAGAAGCAGGTGTTCACCGCGGTGACGCCGATGTACGCCGGTGGCGACTACCGCACCGGCATGCGACTGCCGTACGGAATCGGCCAGTCCTGGTATCTCACCGGCGGACCCCACGGCTGGGGCGGCAGCGAGAGCCCGTGGAGCGCGATCGACCTGGCCGGCGGCGACCAGCGGGTGCTGGCGGCCCGCGGCGGCACCGCGTACACCATGTGCCGGGGCTGGATCCGGGTGATCCACGACCGCGGCTACGCCACCGACTACTACCACCTCTGGAACAGCATCAACGTCAACGGCGCGGGTGTCGGCGAGGGGGCCTACCTCGGGGACACCGGCACGGACGTGACCTGCGGCGGCGCCGCGAGCGGCCGGCACGTGCACTTCGCGCTGCGGCAGAACAACGCGTACGTGCCGATGCACGGCCACAACCTCGGCAAGTGGGTGATCATTCCGGGCGGCGCCACCTACCAGGGGTACGCGCTGCACGGCTCGGCCCAGGTGAACGTGGGCGGGGCGCTCTACAACTACGGCGCGCTCGGCTTCACCCAGGGTGTGGTGGACGCCAACGGAGGCGGCTCGGTCAACCGGCGCACCGGTCCCGGCACCGGCTACGGGATCGCCGGATCCGTCGCCGACGGTGCGACCGTGAGCATCGCCTGCTCGGCGAACGGCACCACACACAGCGGCCGATGGGGCACCACGGCACTGTGGAACAGGCTCACCGACGGCACCTGGGTGTCCGACGCCTACCTCTGGACCGGTAGCAGCGGCGCCGTCAACGGGTACTGCTGACCGTCGCTCCGCAGCCGCCGGCCGTCGCCTGGGCGACCGTGCCGGCTTCGCGAGAGGTCGGACCGGCGCAGGCGCGAGCCGACCCGACGGTGTGGGGCACCCCGCCCGCACCGTCGGGTCGCCGGCGCAGGGCGCCCTGGCCTGGCTGTGGGGAGTGGGCGCGCAGCCCGCGCACGTAGGAGGCAGTTACCGAACTCTTCACAACGCAATAGGGCCGACAATCCTCCATCTCTCACGCAGCACGCGTATCCCACGCAAATGTCCGCGGCCGGGCGCTCGTCCGGGATCGACGCCGGCTCGATGCTGGCGGCAGCGCGGCTGGACCATCCCGGCGCGCGATGCGGGCGGGGCGTCGGCGATGCTGTGGGCGTGGAGTACGTGTCCAGAGTGCCGCGACCGCCGCTGGACGGGCTGATCGACGACCTTTACTACCTGGAGGGTGCGCCGCCGTACGCCCGGCTGACGCTGCCGCCGATGCCGGCGGCGTTGCTCATCGTCAACCTCGGGGCGCCGTTCCGCATTCGCGCCGGCACCGACATCGAGACGGCCGAGTACGCCGACGGCTGCGTGGTCACCATGCCCACCCGCGCGTTGGAGTTCGGCTACCCACTCCGGACCCGGTCCGTCGGCGTGCACTTCAAGCCGTGGGGGCTGGCGCCGTTCCTGCCGATGCCCGCGGCCGAGCTGTGTGACCGGCCGGTGACGGTGGAGCAGGTTTGGGGCCGGCCCGCCATTGCTGAGCTGCGAGACCGGCTGGCCACGGCGGACGGACCGTACGAGATGCTGACGCTGCTCGAGGAGGAGCTAATGCGACGGCTGGGCGAGACCGCCGGCCTGGGGCTGGTCCGCCATACGAGCAGCGTCATCGCGGCGACCAGCGGGTCGGTGGCGATCGGCGACCTGAGGGTGGCAGCCGGGGTCAGCAGCACTCATCTGGCACAGCGGTTCAAGGAGCTCATCGGCGTCACGCCGAAGCGGCTGGCCCGCACCCACCGCTTCGCCGCCACCGTGTTCGCGATCAACCCCGCCGGGCCGATCGACTGGGGCGAACTCGCCGGTGGCGCAGGCTACTTCGACCAGGCCCACTTCGGCCACGAGTTCCGGGCGTTCACCGGGCTCACGCCGACCCGGTACGTCGAAGTCCGGCGGCGGTTCCTGCGCGAACATCCCGGCCACGTGCTGGACAGCTGGCCGCTGCCGGCCGATTGATTTCTTACAAGAGCGACAGCTCACGACACGCTAATTTGGGGGCACGCCAAAGCAGAGGAGAGCCCCGTGGGCAAGGTGGTCATGTACAGCTCGGTGTCGGTGGACGGCTTCGTCGCGGACGAGAATGACCAGCCCGGACCGCTGTTCGACTGGTTGTCCAGCGGTGACGTCCCGTTGGACGAGAGCGGCGAGGTGAAGGTGTCGCAGACGTCCTACGAATACACCCGGCCGTACTGGGACCAGATCGGAGTCACGATCGTCGGCCGCCACGTCTTCGACATGACGGACGGCTGGGACGGGAAGCCTCCGGGCGGGATCGACCACGTGGTCGTCGTGACGCACCGGCCGGAGCCCGAGGGCTGGGACCCCGAGGCGCCGTTTCACTTCGTCGACGGCGTCGAGGCAGCCGTGGCCAAGGCGCAGGACCTTGCGGGTGACCGCATGGTCGAGGTCGCCGCTGGCGACGTCGGTGGCCAGGTGCTTGCCGCGGGCCTGGTCGACGAGGTGCGCATGGACGTCGTACCCGTCGTGTTCGGGTCCGGCAAGCGCTACTTCGGGTCGGTCGTCGCGCAGCACCTTTTGGAGGATCCTGACGTGGTGATTCAGGGCAACCGGGTGCTTCACCTGCGCTATCGGGTGCGCCGTTGACCGATCTGAGCGGTTACGCGAAGAATCAGCTTGACCATCAGCTCGCGGCCCGCGGCTGGGTCCGGGGTGCCGGTAGGCGGCGATCATCCGCTGGGTAGATGCCCCAGGTGGCCTCGACCTCGACGTGCTCATCGATGGCGAACAGGGCCGTGAGTCGGGCGGCCTGCTTGTCGGTGAGCGGGTCGGCACCGGTGTGCAGGGTTCGCCGGGCACGGTAGAGCGGGTCGTTCTTACGGCCGCGGCGGCCGCGGGTGGTCTGCTGCGACTACACCCTCAACTGTGAAGAGCCCAGTTACCTTCCTGACACACCCTGTCCCTTCCCGACGCCCGCCCCATAGGGTTCTGTAGCGGACTGATTACGGGGAGGCGTACGTCGATGGGTGCAATGCTGGAGCCGAGCCTGCTGCCGGACACTCACCACGCTGTCACCAGCCCTGACCGCCAGCCGGACCGGACCAACTGGAAGGGTTTCCTCCGACTCGCCCGGCTCCGCTTCCTGCTCTACAACCTCCTGCCGGTGGGCCTCGCCGTGGCGGTCTCGGTGCACCAGGGCCACCCGCTCGACGTCACCTGGTACGCGGTCGCCCAGCTGTTCGCGTGGACCGTCCACGTGATGACCCACTACTGCAACGAGTACTTCGACCTGGAGGCCGACCGCGCGAACGTCTACTTCACTCCGTGGACGGGCGGCAGCCGGGCACTGGTGGACGGGTCGGTCGCGCCCGTGGTGTCGCTCGGCGCCGCGTTCGTACTGTTCAGCGTGTCCACCCTGATGGTGGCGGTCATGCCGTCCTGGCCGGCACGCCTGCTCGCCACCGCGGCCGTGGTGCTGGCCTGGTTCTACACCGCACCGCCGGTACGGCTGAACTATCGAGGCGCGGGCGAGCTCACGGTCGCCGTGATCCTCAACGGACTCTGGCCCGCGGTCGCCGTGGTGCTCCAGACCGGCACCATACCGATGCTGCTGGTGGCCGTGCTGGCACCCACGGCGATGCTGCAGGTGGCGCGGATGATGGTGATGAACCTGGGCGACCGCCGATCGGACGCCGCAGTCGGCAAGCGCACCCTGCCGGTCATCGTCGGCTACCAGCCGGCGGTGCGCCTGATCGTCGCCGCGCAGCCGATCGCGTACGCGATGCTCACCGCCTTCGCGCTGCTCGGTTGGGTGCCGTGGCTGGTCTGGGCCGTCATGGCCGCCACCGCGCCACTGTCGGTCTGGCTCGTCCGGCAGCTGCGCCGTGGCGCGATGCGCGACCTCGACCCCGGGCGCATGACGCCGGTGGTCTTCTGGGCCTCCAACCACGTGTCCCTGATCGTCGCGGCGGCGATGCTCGGCGTGATCCTGGACGCGGCACGGCGGTCCGCCGACACCGGCGCACTGGCCGTGCTCGGCGCGGTCCTCGCCGGCTACGTCGCCCTGTTCGCCCACCGCCTGTGGTTGGCGCGCCGCGCCTCGGCCTGAGATGGAAAAGGATCCGGTTACGACTGACTTCAGCGGCCCGGGCCGGCGGCGGGCGAGTGCGACCTGACGTCAGCCGGCGAGCACACCCGGCCGTCCCGCATCGCCACGGTCCGGTCGGCCAGGTGCAGGTACTGCAGGTCGTGGGTGACCAGGACGGTGGCCACCTGCTGCTCGCGGGTGATGTCGCGCAGCAGCCGCACCACGACCGCGCCGCGATCGTGATCGAGCGCGGAGGTGGGTTCGTCGACCAGCAGCAGGGCGGGGGCACCCATCAACGCGCGGGCGACCCCGACGCGCTGACGTTCCCCGCCGGACAGCTGGTGCGGGCGCTTGTGCGCCTTGCCGCCGAGACCTACCCGGTCGAGCAACGCGCGGGCGCGGGCCTCGGCCGAGCGCCGGGATCCGCCGGACAGGTGCGCGACGAGCAGGAGCTGGTCGAGGGCGGTGAGCGAGGCCAGCAGGTTGGCCTGCTGGAAGACGAATCCGATGCGTTCGCGCCGGAGCCGGTCGCAGCCCTGCTGATCGAGGGAGGTGACGTCGATGTCCTCGATCCGTACCGTGCCGGAGTCCGGGCTGGTCAGCGCGCCGGCGACCGCTAGCAGGCTGGACTTGCCGGAGCCGGACGGCCCGGTCACCGCCACCAGTTCACCCGCGGCGATCCGCAGGTCGACCGCGTCGAGTGCGATCAGGCGGCGGTCCCCGTCGGGGTAGGTGAGGCGGACATCAGTCAGGGTGAGAGTCATCGGGCTGCCCCCAGGGCGGTGAGCGGGTCCACGGTGCTGACCCGGCGGACGGAGAAGGCGGCGCCGAGCGCGCCGACGGCGAGCATCGCCGCGAGCGGGACGGCAACCGTGGTGGCGTCCAGGACGAACGGCACCACCCGGGCGGCCACCGCACCCAGGCCGGCGGCGGCGCCGGCACCGACGGCGGCACCCACCAGCAGGACGATCCCGGCCTGGGCGAGGGCGTCGCGCAGCAGGTAGGCGCGGCTACCGCCGAGCGCGCGGACCACCGCCAGGTCGGTGCCGCGTTGCATGGTCCAGACGGTGAAGAAGGCGCCGACAACCAGGGCGGAGACCGCCAGCAGCAGGCCCCGCATCAGGTTGAGCGAGCCCTGCTCGGAGGCGTAGCCGCCGACCGCGGTGAACGCCTCGTCGCGGCTGGCGGTCGTGACGCCGGCGGCGCCAGCCGCATCGCCGCCGGTCGAGGCGACGGCGGTGATGCTGTCCGTCCGGGCCAGGTCCTGCCAGGTGCTGATCGGGGCATACACGACGGGCAGATGGTTGAACGAGGTGGTGGCCACGACCGCGGCCACCGTGACCCGCTGCCCGGCGACGGCGACGAGGTCGCCGACCGACACCGACTGCGCCTCGGCCAGATCGGCGGTGAGGGCCACCTCGGCGCCGCTCGGTGCCCGGCCCTGCCGCACTGCCGGATACAGCTCAGGATCGCCGCCAATCAGGGTCACCGTCGTGGCCCCGCCGTCGGCTTGCAGGCGGGTGGTCGACACACCGAGTGGCCACGCGGCGGTGACCCCCGGCTGCGCCGCCACGGTGACTGCCGAGTCCGCCGGTAGGGTGCTGGTGGCGAAGGACACCTGTTGGCCGTCGGTCGGCTGCTGGAACGAGACGTGGTCGACGGGGAGCGCCGCCACCGCCGACACGCTGGCCGCCCCCAGTCCCGCGGTCAGCCCGGTCAGCAGCACCACCAGCAACGTCATCAACGCGATGACGGTGCCCAGGAGGGCGAACCGGCCCCGGGCGAATCGAAGATCACGTACTGCGATGAACATGCCACAAGCCTTCCCGCCAGCACCGACGGTGCCATCGGACCGGGGCTGGGACGTGCGGAGACGAAAGAGGCATGGGTGAACCCATCAAAAGTTGGGGGTCGGGCCGGGCACCGGCCGTTACCGTCGACAGGGCCATGGATCACCAGCAGCCGCGTGTCGCGGCGGTCACGCTGACCCTGCTCCGTCGGGCCGAGCACGTCCTGTTCGTCGCACTGCTGCTGGTGGGCGCCCTACGCGCCGCAGGGTCCGGCCGTCCACCGGTCGGCGTGCTGGTCACCGCGGCGGCGGTGGTGGCCCTGTGGTACCTGCTGGGCGTCGTACTCGCCCGGCGCGCTCGACGACCGGTGGTGGCCGGGCTGTGGTTCGCCGGGCTCGCCGCCGGCTGGATCGGGCTGGCCGCGTTGTCGGTGGACTTCGTGTGGCTGGCGTTCGCCCTGTTCCTGCTGGCCATGCAGCTACTCCCGCGGATGCTCGGGCCGTTGGTCGTCGCGGGGTTGGCGGCGGTGGCCGTCGCCGCGTTCTCGGCACATCAGGGCCGGCTGAGTCTTCCCGCGGTGCTCGGCCCGGTCATCGGCGCTGGTGTGGCCATCGTGATCATGACCGTCTACCGGGATCTCCGACAGCAGAACGAGCTGACCGCGCGGCTGCTGGCCGACCTCACCGCCGCGCAGGGCCAACTCGCCGCCGCACAGCGCCACGCCGGCATGCTCGCCGAGCGCGAACGGCTCGCCGGCGAGATCCACGACACCGTCGCCCAGAGCCTGTCCACGATCGTCCTGCTGGTGAAGTCGACCGCCGGTCGCTGGCCGGACGCTCCGGCGGCCGCCCACCGCCAACTGGACGCCGCCGTCGAGGCCGCGCAGTCGGCGTTGGAGGACACGCGGCGCCTCATCCGCGCCCTCACCCCCGCCCCGCTGGCCGGCCGCCCGCTCACCGAGGCGCTCGGCCACCTGGTCGACGACAGCCGCCGCCTCGGCCTCGACGCCCGGATCACCGTCGACGGCCTTCCCTACGCACTGCCCACCCCGGTGGAGGTCGCCCTGCTCCGGGTCGGACAGGAGGCCACCGCCAACGTCCGCGCGCACGCCGCGGCCGACCGGGTGAACCTCACCCTGACCTTCCTGCCCGGGACGGTCAGCCTCGACGTCGTCGACAACGGGCGGGGGTTCGACCCCGACCAGCCGTTCAACCCCACGACCGGCACCGGTCTGGGCCTGGCCACCATGCGCCGCCGACTCGCCGCCGTCGGTGGCACGCTCGTCGTCGAATCCGCTCCCGGACAGGGCACCGCGATCAGCGCTGCCATCCCTACCGAAGGGGAACCGTCGTGACCCGCGCGCCCCGTCCTGCCGAACCGATCCGCGTCTTCATCGTCGACGATCACCCCATCGTCCGACGCGGACTGCGGGCGGCGCTGGATGCCGATCCGGGCATCACGGTCGTCGGGGAGGCCGCCACCGGGATCGACGCGATCGCACAGGTCGAAGCCAGCGCTCCTGACGTGGTCCTCATGGACCTGCACCTGGGGCCAGGGATCAACGGCGCGGAGGTCACCCGGCGGATCCTGGCCCACCCCCGACCACCACGGGTGCTGGTCCTGACCACCTACGACAGCGACGCCGACATCCTGCCCGCCATCACCGCCGGCGCCACGGGATACCTGCTCAAGGACACCGAACCTGACGACCTGCTGACCGCCATCCGCTCCGCCGCCGCGGGCGAAACCGTGCTCGCCCCCGCCATCGCCACCCGCCTGATCACCCGGGTACGCGCTCCCGGGCGGGCGCTGACCCCACGCGAGCTCGAGATCCTGCAGATGGTCGCCGAGGGCCACAGCAACCACGCCATCGCCCGGGCCACGTTCATCACCGAGGCCACCGTCAAGTCCCATCTCGTCCAGGTGTTCAGCAAGCTCAATGTCGACAACCGCACCGCCGCGGTCGCCGAAGGCCGCCGCCGCGGGCTCATTCCCTAGTCGGCACGTGGCCGGCTCCAGTTCCGCTCTGCGGTGAACCATCAGGTTCCTCCGGCCGGGTCATTGGGGCCCGACGCGGCTTCTCGTCCGGCCGGCCGGCCGCGCGGCGGGAGCGAAACGTCGTGCGGTACACCTGGGGCGATACCCCGAGTTCCCGGCGGAAGCTGTACCGCAGGTTGCCCGCCGAGCCGATGCCGGTACGTGCGGCGATCTGCTCGACCGACTCGTCGCTGGCCTCGAGCAGCCGCTGCGCGGCGAGGATCCGCTCCCGCATGAGCCACTGGTGCGGGCTCATGCCGGTGAGCCGGTGAAAGCGCCGGGTCAGCGTCCGCGGGCTCATGTGCACCTGGGCGCCCAGCGCGCGCAGCGACCACCGCTGGTCCAGATGCCGACGCATCCAGTCGAGCAGGTCCGGCAGCGGATCGCCGGGGTCGGGACTCAGCGGTGAGTCGACGAACTGGGCCTGGCCGCCGCTGCGGTAACCGGCCAGCACCAGCCGCTGAGCCAGGGTGGCGGCGGCATCCGCGCCGAAATCGCCGCGTACGACGTGCAGCGCGAGGTCCATTCCAGCCGACATGCCCGCGGCGGTGAGGATCCGGCGATCGTCGACGAACAGGGCGCGCGGGTCCACGGTGGCGGACGGGAAGAGCGAGGCGAGCAGCGGGGCCATCGCCCAGTGCGTGGTGGCCCGCCGCTGATCGAGGAGACCGGCGTGGCCGAGCACGAACGCGCCGGTGCAGATCGACATGATGCGCGCGCCCCGCCGGTACGCGCGGCGCAGGGTCGCCAGCAACGCCTGCGGGGGGACCTCGTGTTCTCTCGTCCAGCCGGGAACGATCAGCAGGTCGGCCCGTTCCGCCTCGTCGAGTCCGTACGGGGCCTGGACGGTGACCCCGCCGTCGAGCTCGACCGGCCCCGGTGCCACCCCGCACGTCCTGCTCCGATACCACGATCCGAACCGGCCGGAGTAGTCCACGCCGAAGATCTCATTGACGGTCACGTAGTCGAAGCTGCCCGCGCCGGTGTAGGCCAACAGGGCCACCCCGGGTCCGTCGAGCGGCATCGGCGGCCTCCCACCACTCACACCACCTCCGCCCGGCTGGCGGGAGGCGGATCGAGGCACATCCTAGAAACCCGACGGGTGGGCGCGGCGGTGATGCCCGGTCAGGTATCGACAGGATCAGGTCAGCCGCCGGCCAGGTTGTTACGGGCGGGTCAGTCCCGGTCCTAGCGTTCGTCCCTGACGCCGGGCGGGTCGAGGCCCCCGGCCCACACGAGAGGCAACTGCCGTGAGTGAGACTCTCCCCCAGTTCGGGCGAAGGACGTTCCTGCTCGCCGCCACGGCCGTGACGGTCGCCGGCTCCACGGGCGTGGCTGAGCTGGCGAGCGCGGCCCCGGCGAGCAGGACAGGGCGAGGGACCCTGGCGTCCCGGTCGGTCGGTGCGTTCGAGGTGATCCCGCTGCTGGACGCGGCCGGGCCGTTCTTCCTCGACCGGCAGGTCGCGTTTTCCGACGCGACGCCCCACGACTGGGACCTCGCCCGGGCCGTCGACCCGGCCGCCTTCGGCCCCGGGGAATCCTGGCAGCTCGACTTCCGCTGCTTCGCGATCCGCGGGCCGCGAGGCCGGCTGATGCTGGTCGACACCGGAGTAGGACCCGACGGCAGTCCCGCCGCGGCCTGGGCGCCGACGCCGGGCCGGCTTCCGTCCGAGCTCGAGCGCGCCGGCATCGACCCGGCGGAGGTCGACACGGTGGTGTTGACCCACCTGCACGAGGACCACTTCGGCTGGTCCGTCGGGCTGGACGCAACACCGATGTTCCCCAACGCCAGGTACGTCGTGCAACAGCGCGAGGTGGCTGGCCTGCCAGACGGCGACGCCGCCCGGTCATACATCGTCGACCCGCTGCGGGCGACCGGCCTGCTGGACGAGGTGGACGGTGCCACCCGGCTCGCGTCGGCCCCTGGCCGGTCGGGTGGGTCGATCCGCGTCGTACCAACTCCGGGACACACTCCGGGCCACCAGTCGGTCGTCGTCGACGCCGGCCGCGAGCAGGTGATCGTGACCGGTGATGTGTTGGTCCACGCCGTCCAACTCGTCGACCCCGCGGTGGCCTACCGGTACGAGGCGGACCCCGACGTCGCGCGTCGGACCCGTCAGCGGCTCCTCGACGAGGCGCGCGCCAGCCGCGCCGTGCTGGCCACCGCACACCTGAACCACCCCTGGACCGAACTGGCGTGAGTCACCCAGGCTGACAAGTCACAGTCGCCGTGCTGACCCGGGCGTCAACGGGCGGGGGTGCTACCCGACGGTCTGGAAGGAGCGCTTGGAGAAGCCCATCATGTAGCCGTCGATGGCGGTGAGGACCGGTCGGTCGGGTTGGTCGGCAGCCCCGAGGGTGATGAACAGCGGGATGTAGTGGTCGGCGGTGGGATGCGCGTAGGGCATGCCGGGGGCGCGGGTCTGGTAGGCGGCGAGTTCGTCAAGGTCGCCGCGGGCGAGGGCGTCGGCGGCCCAGGCGTCGAAGTCGGACGACCAGGCGGGGACGGCGCCGCGGGTGAACATCTCCCGGGTGACGAACGGCAGGCCGTGTGTCATGAAGCCGGAGCCGATGACGAGGACGCCTTCCTCGCGCAGCGGGCGTAGGCGGGCACCCAACTGGAGCAGGCGGGCCGGATTCTGGGTCGGCATGCTGAGCTGGAGCACCGGGACATCGGCCAGCGGATACATGGCCATCAGCGGCACCCAGGCCCCGTGGTCGAGACCGCGGCTGGGGTGCTGGTGGAGTGGTTCGCCGGCCGGCATGGCCCCGGCCACCCGCTTGGCGAGGGAGCCGGCGTCGGGTGTGTCGTACCGCAGCGTGTAGTAGCGCGGGTGGAAGCCGCCGAAGTCGTAGACCAGCGGGGTGTGCGCGGCCGACGCGGACAGGCTCAGCGGGGCGCTCTCCCAGTGCGCCGAGATGATCAGGATGCTGCGGGGCTTCGGCAGCGATTGGGCCCAGTCGAACAGCTGCCGGATCCAGGGTCCGTCGTCGAACAGCGGCGGTGCGCCGTGGCTGAGGTAGAGGGCGGGCAGCGGCCCGTCCGCGGGGGCCCACTCCCGCTGGGCCCGGGCGCGGGGGAGGGCCTCGGTGAGGAACCGGTCGTACGCGCCGGCGGGCACGGCCGGGTTGAGGATGGAGGTCATGTCGGCACCTCTCGTGCGGATGTGGGGGTGGTCAGCCGGGGCAGCTGCCGTCCGGGTCGACGACACGCATGATGCGGTGGCCGATGTCGCGCAGCTGTCGCTGCTGCGCCTTGGTGAGCGGGTCGAAGACGAGGGTGCGTACCGCGTCGACATGGCCGGGCGCGGTCCCGACGACCTTGGCCCAGCCCTGCTCGGTGAGGATCGCCAGGGTGTAGCGGCCGTCGGTGGGATCCGGAGTGCGGCGTACCCAGCCGCGCTTTTCCAGCCGGCCGACCACCTGTGAGAGGCGTGAGAGTGACCCTTCGGCCAGCACGGCCAGCTCGCTCATGCGCAGTGTGCGGTCGGGCGCCTCGGACAGCCCGGCCAGCACCTGGTACTCGAAGTGGCTGATCCCGGCATCTCGCTGCAACTGGGCGTCCAGCGCCGACGGCAGCCTGATCAGCACGCTGACCAGGGCGAGCCAGGTCTGCCTCTCCTCGGCGTCCAGCCAGCGCGGCTCCTGCGGCGTCTCCATGCCTCCAGCATAACTTCACGCCTGAAGTGATCCAGGTCACCCGTCACTTGTAGCTTGAAGTGATCCGCTCTACGGTTCGCTCAACGCTTGAAGTCATGAGAGGTCCGGGAGGGCCGTGATGAACATCGTTCTGTGGATCATCGCCAGTTTGCTGGCCGTCGCGTTCCTCGCCGCCGGGGCGATGAAGCTGGTCCAGTCGAAGGAGAAGCTGGCCGCCTCCGGCATGGGCTGGACGGAGAACGCCAGCGCCAGCACGATCAAACTCATCGGCGCGCTGGAGTTGCTCGCCGCGGTCGGGCTGATCCTGCCCGCCGCGCTCGACATCGCCCCCGTGCTGGTGCCGCTGGCCGCGCTGGGGCTCGTCCTCGTCATGCTCGGCGCGATCGTCGTGCACGCCCGCCGCAAGGAGTCCCAGAGCATCGTCGTCAACGTGGTGCTGCTGGTGCTGGCCGCCGTGGTGGCCTGGAGCCGGTTCGGCCCCTGGTCGTTCACCTCCTGACCGCGCCGGCCGGCTCAGCCCGCCGTTAGGTGCTGAGCCGGCACCGCCCGGTCGAGGGTGCCGGAGCGGGCGACGATCACCGCTGGTCGCGCAGGGACCGATCGGTACGCAGGTAGGTGAGGACCGCCAGCACCCGCCGGTTGGTGTCGTCGCTGGGCGGCAGGTCGAGCTTGGTCAGGATGTTTCCCACGTGCTTGCCGATCGCCGCCTCGGTGACGTGGAGCCTCGCCGCGATCGCCGCGTTGGAATGGCCCTCGGCGAGCCGCGCGAGCACCTCGCGTTCGCGGGCGGACAGGGCGGCCAGCGGATCGCGGGGGCGGTGCAGCAGCTGCCGGACGACGTCCGGGTCGATGGCCGTGCCGCCGTCCACGACTCGGCGCAGAGTGTCGGCGAACTCGGCGACGTCGGCCACCCGGTCCTTGAGCAGGTAGCCGACGTGTCGGCCGTCGCCGCTGTCGAGCAGCGCGGAGGCGTACTCGGTCTGCACGTACTGGCTCAGCACCACGACGGCCAGGTGCGGCCGCTCCCCACGGAGGGCGACGGCCGCCCGCAGGCCGTCGTCGCGATGGTGCGGCGGCATGCGGATGTCGGTCACGAGCAGGTCCGGCTCGTGCGCGCGGACCGCGTCCAGCAGGTCCGGCGCCGACCCGACGGCGGCGACCACCTCGAAGTCGAACCGGGTCAGCAGGCCGACGAGACCCTCGCGCAGGAGGACCTCGTCCTCGGCGAGCACGACCCGGGTCATCGACGGCACGGCAGCTCCACCCGAACGAGGGTAGGGCCGCCGGCCGGGCTCGCGAGCAGCAACCGCCCATTGACCGCGGCGACCCGGTCGGCGAGGCCGGTCAGGCCGGTGCCCCGGACCGGGTCCGCGCCGCCCCGGCCGTCGTCCTCGACCTCCACGACGAGATGGCGATCGGTCTGGGTCAGCCGCACCTCGGCCCGGGTCGCGTGGGCGTGCCGGGCGACGTTGCCCAGGGACTCCGACACCACGAAGTAGGCGGTGGTCTCCACCAGTTCCGGCACCTGCTGCGTGAGGTCGGCGCGTACGCCGACGGGGATGGTGGCCTCGCCGGCCAGTTCCCGGACGGCGCCGGCCAGGCCGAGCTCGGTGAGGTTCTGCGGGCGGATGCCCTGCACGATCTGCCGGAGCGTGACCATCAGGTCCTTGGCCTGTTCGTGCGCGACGGCCAACGGCCGGGCGGCGGGTGAGTCCTCGGGCACGTCGAGCCGGGCC
Source organism: Micromonospora sp. NPDC047738 (assembly GCF_040642675.1). NCBI lineage: Bacteria > Bacillati > Actinomycetota > Actinomycetes > Micromonosporales > Micromonosporaceae > Micromonospora > Micromonospora sp. NPDC047738. The sequence continues at coordinate 41,176 of NZ_JBEYSO010000004.1, read as the reverse complement.
AGCCCCAGTTGCAGGGTCAGGCTGGTGAGCCGCGGCTGCGCGCCGTCGTGCACGTCGCGCTCGATGCGGCGACGTTCCGCCTCGTAAGCGTCGACCAGGCGGGCTCGAGAGCGGGTGACCTCCCGCAGCGCCGCCCGGTCGTCGGGCGGCCCGCCGAGCAGCCACCGGGCCAGCGCCGCCTGGACGGCGACGAGCAACCCGGCCAGATACCACAGCACCGGGACGAAGAGGACGCCCACGACGGCGTACGGGATCGCCTGGCGGGCGGTGTCGACAGTGCTCCAGACCACGACGACCTGGTCGGCGTCGCCGGCCAGCCAGGGGCTGGCGATCAGCGTGAGGTCCAGCAGGGCGAGCAGCGTGAGCAGCCAGTACGCGATCGGCACGACGCCGCCCAGGAAGAAGGCGTAGGCGACCTCCCGCCAGGCCGTGGCGCTGGTGTAGCGCGCCGCCAGGCCCCGGAAGCTGTGCTCGGGCAGTGGGCGCGGGTCGACGATGCCGAGCCGCCGCCGTTCGAGCATGGTCACCGGGATGCTCACGATTGGGGCGAGCGCCAGCACGACGAGGCCGGCGACGGTCAGGAACAGGACGATGGGCAGCTCGACGGGGCGGTCTTGCCGTGCCGCGTTGACCATCGCCAGCAACGGCGCCCCGACGACGAGCAGCCCGACCGCCAGCACGCCGGCGACCGGCACGGTGGTGACGGCGTACGCCAGTGCGCGCCAGGGCCATGCGGAGATCAGATAGCCGCGTCGGCGAAGTGCCTCCGCCAGGTGAAGGGGTCTGCCCAAGGTCATGCGAAAGACGCTAGCCAGGCGCAACCGGCGGGCCCAGCCGGCTGAATCCACTCTTCGGGTATGCCCAGCCCTACCTGACATTGACGCACTGGGCCCAGTGCGGCGCCCAGCGCGGGACGGTGGACTTTGCCCATGCGTATCCATCGCCTGGGCTCGTACAGCTGGCTGCTGGCCACACCGCTGTTCCTGGTCGCGAACGTGATCACCGGGCTGGCGTGGCGGCAGCCGCGCTTCAGCTGGGCCACCCACAACATCAGCGACCTGGGCAATGTGACCTGCGGGGTGTGGGACAGCACCCGGCCGCGCGAGGTCTGCTCACCATGGCATGCGGCGATGAACGGGGCCATGATCGTCACCGGTCTGCTGCTCGCGCTCGGGGTGCTGCTCACCTGGTCGGCGCTCGGCCGTGGGCTCGCCACCCGGGCGGCACAGGTGCTGACGCTCGCCGGTGCGGGCGGATACGTCCTGGCCGGGGCGTATCCGGCGGACGTGCACGAGAACAACCACTTCCTGGCGGCACTGCTGATCTTCGTACTGGGCAACGTCGGGATGCTGGTGGCGTCGCTGGCCCGGCGGTCGCCGATCCTTGGCGCGATGCGCGAGGACAGCCTTGCGCTGGGCCTGACCGGCCTGGCCGGCACGGCCCTGTTCCTGGCCCAGGTCGACCTTGGCTTCGGCGTCGGCGGCATGGAACGGGTGGCCGTGTTCCCCCTGATGGCCTGGACCGTCGCGCTCGCGGTGCGGCTCACGCGTACGCCGCCGGTCGCTGACCGACTCCTATGCTGACCGGATGGACCTGGAGTTCAGCGGCGAGCTGTGGTTCTGGCGGGGACCCGCGCCGTTCCACTTCGTCACCGTCCCGGACGAGCAGTGCGGTGCGCTGGAAGCGGCTTCCGCAGCCGTGACCTACGGCTGGGGGATGATCCCTGTCGCGGCGCGCATCGGGAGCACCAACTGGCGGACGTCTCTCTTTCCGAAGGACGGGCGCTACATCGTGCCAGTGAAGGCGTCGGTGCGGAAGGCGGAAGGGCTCGAGGTGGGCGAGGTGGTGACGGTCCGGCTCACCCTGGACGTGTGAACAGCGACGAGTGCGGGGTGTTCGACATGCCCGCACTCCGCCGCCGTCGCGACTCCTCGACCGGTCAGCTCCACCGGCCCCGGTGCACGACCTCGTCGACCGGGCGGCGCCGGTTGCGGAGGTCGCGGGGCGGCTCGTCGCTGTAGCCGATCGAGATCGCGCCGATCGGGGTGAACTGCGGCGGCACGCCGAACGCCTCGCGGAACGCGTCGATCCGGTCCACCGGCATGCCGAAGAAACACGCGCCCAGTCCGGCGTCGACCGCGGTCAGCAGCATCAGCAGCGACGCCATCCCCGTGTCGATGTCCTAGTACGGGGCGGGCCACCAGGCGTCCGACCGGTCGACGAACCCCTTGTCGGGCTGGGCGTAGCGGTCCAGGTAGGCGTCCTTGTTCGAGTGGGGAACGATCAGCAGCGGGGACTCGACCCGCGCCGCGAACCAGTTCTCGGGCCCCTCCTCGGGCCGTACGGCGTCCCGGAACCGCGCGATGTCGGCCGGGTTGTCGAGCACCAGGAAGCCCCAGCCCTGGGAGAAACCTGCCGACGGCGCCCGCAGCCCGTTGTGGACGATGCGCTCGACGACGTCGGGGGGTACCGGCCGGTCCGGGTCGTAGCTGCGCACCATCCGTCGCCGCCGGACAACATCCTGAAAATCCATGACCGGAACTTAGTTGCTCGGCCGGCCCGACGTGGCCCCACGCCGTCCGGGCCGGCGGCTGCTCGGGTCGCGCCACCTCATGACCGAGGCACTGCTGGCGCTGACCGGTCCATGCGGGTTCAGCCTGCTCTCAGCATGGGCGTGGGAGTTTGCCGGCATGACCCTTACCAAATCAGCCCAAACGCGACAGATGCTCAACAAGGTCCCTGAGGTCATCGTCTACTTCTGGATCATCAAGGTCCTCTCGACCACGGTGGGTGAGACGGCGGCGGACTTTCTCAACGTCAACCTTCACTTCGGCCTGACCGGCACCACGCTGGTCATGGCCGTCGCGCTGGCCGCGGTGCTCGTCTGGCAGTTCCGGGCCCGGCGGTACGTGGCGGGGATCTACTGGCTGGCGGTGGTGTTGGTCAGCATCGTCGGCACGCTGATCACGGACAATCTGACCGACAGCCTTGGCGTCCCGCTCGAGGTGAGCACGGCGGTGTTCGCCGTGGCCCTCGCCGCCACCTTCGCCATCTGGTACCGCAGTGAGGGCACTCTGTCGATCCACTCGATTGTCACGGCCCGCCGGGAGGGCTTCTACTGGGCGGCGATCCTGTTCACCTTCGCGCTCGGCACGGCGGCCGGCGATCTGTTGTCCGAGGGGTTCGACCTGGGCTACTGGCGCTCCGGGTTGATCTTCGCCGCGCTGATCGCCGTGGTCGGGGCGGCGTACGCTGGGTCGTGGCTGAACCCGATCCTGGCGTTCTGGATCGCCTACGTGCTGACTCGCCCGCTCGGCGCGTCGCTCGGTGACTACCTCTCGCAGGGGCGTGACGAAGGTGGCCTCGGTGTCGGCCCGGTGATCACCAGCGGTCTGTTCCTGGCGACGATCGTTGTCCTGGTCGGCTACCTGGGCGTGACGAGGCGGGATGCGTCGCTCCCGCTCGTCAACCGCGACGAGAGGGATCTGGCAGCGCGGCGGTGACTGCGGCGCCGCTGCCCACCATGCCCGGGGTTGGCGTCGCCCGGTGGTGCCGCCGGGCGGGAAGGCGACGTCGGCCCGAGAGGAGCCGCGGGTCTGGAGACAGGATGGGAGCGGAACTGGTGCGAGTGCTTGTCGTCGAGGACGAGACCGCTCTGGCGGAGGTGATCCGCGCGGGTCTGGTCGAGGAGGGGCTCGCCGTCGACGTGCAGCACACCGGCCCGGACGGGCTCTGGGCGGCCAGCGAGAACGCCTACGACGTGGTCGTGCTCGACATCATGCTGCCCGGCCTCAGCGGCTACGAGGTGTGCCGCCAGTTGCGTTCGCGCGGCGTGTGGACGCCGGTGCTGATGCTGACCGCCAAGGAGGGCGAGTACGACCAGGCCGACGCCCTCGATCTCGGCGCCGACGACTACCTGACCAAACCGTTCTCCTTCGTGGTGCTGGTGGCCCGGCTCCGCGCCCTGGTCCGCCGGGGTGCCCCCGCACGCCCGGTGGTGCTGGCCGCCGGTGACCTGACGCTGGATCCCGCGCGGCGGCTGGTCGCCCGGGCCGGGCAGCCGGTCCGGGTCACCGCGCGCGAGTTCGCCTTGCTGGAGTTCCTGATGCGCCATCGCGGGGACGTGGTGTCCAAGACCCAGATCATCGAGAACGTCTGGGATGCCCACTTCGACGGCGATCCCAACATCGTCGAGGTGTACATCGGCTACCTGCGTCGCAAGATCGACCAGCCGTTCGGCCGGTCGGCCATCCAGACGGAGCGGGGGATGGGGTACCGGTTGGCGGCCGATGGCGGTTGACGGAAAGCGCACTGTTCGCCTCTCCGTGCCTTCTCCGGCCGGCGGTGCCTACGCTGCGGAGATGGCGGGCAGGCGCGGGTCGTTCAGCGACCTGGTCCGGTGGGTGCGCAGGCGCCTGGGGGTGCGCCTGCGCTCGGCGTTGGCCGCCGCGGTGGTGGTGGCGTTTGCCTTTGCCGTCGGCGCGGCGGCCTTCGTCTATCTGGCCCGCCTGGACCTGGTCGGCAACGTTGACGCCACGGCCCGGCAGCGGGCGGCCGAGGTGGCCTCGGCGGTGGCGGCCGGCGACCCGGCGGCGATCGCCCAGACGTTGAAGCCCAGCCCGGGGGAGCAGACGCTGGTGCAGGTTCTCGACCCCTCCGGTCGGGTTGAGGCGGCCTCGGCCGCGCTCGGCGGCGCCGCGCCGCTGTCCCCGCTGCGTCCCCGCCCCGGCGAGGTGCTGCGCGAGCAGCGGCTGCTGCCGTTCGCCGACGAGGATCCGTACCGGGTGGTCGCCGAAGGGGTCGCCGTCGACTCGGGCACCACGACCGTGTTGGTGGCGCAGTCGCTGCGGCCGGTGAACGAGAGCACGGAGGCGGTCGCCGCCATCCTGATCGCCGGACTGCCACCGATGCTGCTCGTGGTCGGTGCGGCGGTGTTCCTGTTCGTCGGGCGGTCGCTGCACGCGGTCGAGGCGATCCGTCGCCGGGTCGCCGGTATCACCGCTCGTGACATGCATGCCCGGGTCCCGGTACCGACCGCCCACGACGAAGTGGCGGCGCTCGCGGAGACGATGAACAGCATGCTCGACCGGCTGGACACGGCGGCGGCGAGCCAGCGGCGGTTCGTGGCCGACGCCAGCCACGAACTGCGTAGCCCGCTGGCCACCCTGCAGGCCGGGCTGGACCGGCTGGCGCTGAGCCCGCGGACCGCCGCCTCCGAGGAATTGGTCGGGCTGCTGCGCCTCGAGTCGGAGCGCCTCGGCCGCCTCGTGTCCGATCTCCTGCTGCTCGCGCGCATCGACGAGCTGGGCGCCACCGGGGGCCATGACGACGTCGATCTGGACGACCTGGCCTATACCGAGCGGAGCAGGATCGCCGCCCGCCGGCCCGACCTGACCGTCCGCGTCCACCTCGCTCCGGTGCGGGTCAGCGGCGACCCGCACGACCTCAGCCGGGCGCTGCGAAACCTGACCGACAACGCCGCCCGGCACGCGCGCTCCGAGGTGGCGCTGCACGTTTCGGTACGGGAGGGGTGGGGTTGCGTCGAGGTCGGCGACGACGGGCCGGGTGTCCCCGAAGACCAGTGGGAGCGCATCTTCGACCGGTTCGTCCGGTTGGACGACAGTCGGGCCCGCGCCGACGGCGGGAGCGGCCTCGGGCTGCCGATCACCCGGGAGATCATCGCCGCGCATGGCGGCACTGTGCAGGTCGTGCCCGGACCGGGCCTGAGGGTCCGCATCCTCCTGCCGCTCAGCTGCGGCACCCGGTCGCACTGACCCTGACCTCGTCCGTTTCAGGCTCCTCTCAGGTGCCGGCGGGCAGGCTGGCGGCAGCCGGCCGTACGGGGGAGCCGGGTCGACCAGGAAGCGTGGTGTGGGATGAACTACCACCTGTTCGAGCTGATCAACGCGGCAGCCGGGCGCAGCGACCCGATCGATGACATCTTCGAGTGGTCTGCGATGTGGCTGATCTTTGTCCTCGGCGTCGTGGCGGTGGTCCCCGTACTGCGTAGCGTGCGGGCCCGACCAGCCGCCGTCGTGCGGGTCGCGGCGGTGCTCGCGGTGGCGTTCGTGGTCGGGCAGGTCGTCGCCGCCGTCAGCACCGAGGTGCGACCGTTCCAGACCCATTCGGTGCACCAGTTGATCCCGCACGCCGCGGGGCCGTCGCTGCCCAGCGACCACGCCACGGCCGCCTTCGCGGTGGCGTTCGCGGTGGGGGCGTTTCTGTCCCGGCGGTGGGGGGTAGCGCTGACGGTGTTGGCCACCATCATCGGATTCGCCCGGATCTGGGCGGGGGTGCACTACCCGGCGGACATCCTCGCCGGTGTGTTCATCGCTGCCGCCGCCGTCGCCGTCGTCCACGCCGGTGGGCGGGCGTACGACCGGTGGGCACAGCAGCGGAGCCCGCGCCCGACCGTCGGTCGGTAGCCCCACGTCCCCCGCCGTCCTGGAGGTGCTCGTGCCATCGCCCCAGCCGTTGCTCGCTGCGGGTCCAAGTGTCCTCAACCCGGAGTGGCTGATCTCCACTTTCGGACTGATCGGCATCCTGGCCATCGTGTTCGCCGAGTCCGGGCTGCTGATCGGGTTCTTCCTGCCGGGCGATTCGCTGCTGTTCACCGCCGGGCTGCTCGTCGCCGACGGCCGGTACCTGCACCAGCCGCTGTGGTTGCTCTGCCTGCTGGTGGCCGTGGCCGCCATCGCCGGTGACCAGGTGGGCTACCTGTTTGGCAAGCGGGTCGGCCCGAGCCTGTTCCGCCGCCCCAACTCGCGACTGTTCAAGCAGGAGAACGTGCAGCGGGCCAACCAGTTCTTCGCCCGCTACGGGGCCCGATCGATCGTGCTGGCCCGGTTCGTGCCCATCGTGCGTACCTTCACCCCGATCATCGCCGGCGTCTCCCGCATGCACTACCGCACGTTCCTGATCTTCAACGTCATCGGCGGGACGCTGTGGGGAGTGGGCGTCACCGTCCTCGGCTACTTCCTCGGCCAGATCGCCTTCGTCAGGTCCAACATCGAGATCATCCTCATCGGCATCGTCGTGGTCTCCGTCCTGCCCATCGGCATCCAACTGCTCCGGTCCCGCCGCCGGGCCGCCCAGGTTGATCCTGTCGAGACCGCGAGGGCCCCGAAGGCCTGATCAAGGCCAGGGTCGCCACGCGTTGGTCCAGAACCCCTGCCGCCCACCTCATGCGGTAACGGAGGCAGCCATTGATCCGTTCGCTAAACCGGTCTAGCATCTCCCAAACCGGTTTAGCGGCCGAGTGGTCGCTCCGGACCTGGCGGCACGGGAGGGAGGCCGAGTTGGTGGCCCAACGTCGACCGACGATCACCGACGTCGCCCGTGCCGCGGGAGTCTCCAAGGGCGCGGTCTCCTTCGCCCTCAACGGCCGGCCCGGGGTGGCCGAGGAGACCCGCCAGCGCATCCTGGCGGTGGCGAAGGAGCTGGGCTGGACGCCGAGCCACCGCGCCCGCGCCCTGTCCACCTCCCGGGCGTTCGCGGTCGGCCTGGTGCTCGCCCGCCCGCCGGAGCTGCTCGGCGCCGACCCGTTCTTCCCCGCCTTCATCGCCGGCGTGGAACGCGTCCTCGCCGAGCGGAACCAGGCGCTGGTCCTCCAGGTCGTCACCAGCCAGCGAGCGGAGGAGGACGGCTACCGGCGGCTGGCCGCCGACGGGCGGGTGGACGGGGTGTTCCTGCTGGACCTGCGGATCGCCGATCCGCGGATCGCCCTGCTGAAGGAGCTGCGGCTGCCCGCCGTCACCCTCGGCCGTCCCGACGTGGCCAGCCCGTTCCCGGCGGTGCTCGTCGACGACCGGCCGGGGATCGCCGCCGCCGTACGGCATCTGGTCGAGTTGGGGCACCGGCACGTCGCCCACGTCGCCGGTCCGGAACACTTCCTGCACGGTTCCGCACGGCGGGACGCCTGGGAGGACGCGCTCCGGGATGCCGGGTTGCCCCCCGGCCCCTGTGTGCCCTCCGACTTCTCGGCCGCCGGTGGGGCCCGGGCCACCCACCACCTGCTCGACCTGACCGACCCGCCGACCGCGATCATCTACGCCAACGACGTGATGGCGATGGCCGGCATGGCGGTGGCCCGGGAACGCGGACTCGACGTCCCCGGCCAGCTCTCCGTCACCGGCTTCGACGACACGGAACTGGCCGCCCACATCAGCCCGGCCCTGACCAGTGTCCGGACCGATCCGTCCGGCTGGGGCGGCGTCGCCGCCCGTACCTTGCTCGATCTCATCGACGGCACCGGCGGCCCGGACGTCGAGATGCCTCCCGCGCAGCTCGTCGTTCGCGCCTCCACCGCTCCACCACCACCCACACCACACCAAGCGCCGTGACCACGCCGCCCGGGCATCGCCTCGGCCTGGTCAGCCCCGCGTCACGGCAGTCGAGATCGGAGACCGACATGAGACGTACCGTCCCCGCCGCATTCCTCGTCCTCTCCCTCGGCCTCACCGCAGCCTGCGGTGACGGCGGCTCCGGCACCAAGGCCGACTCCTCGGCCAAGGGGCCCATCACCATCTGGCTGTCGAACAACAAGGAGGAGCTGGCCTGGGGTAAGGCCATGGTCGAGGCGTGGAACGGCCAGCACGCCGACCAGAAGATCACCGCCCAGGAGATCCCCGCCGGCAAGTCCTCCGAGGAGGTCATCGGCGCCGCGATCACCGCCGGCAACGCGCCGTGCCTGATCTTCAACACCGCCCCGGCCGCCGTGCCGCAGTTCCAGAAGCAGGGCGGGCTCGTGGCGCTCGACAGCTTCGACGGCGCCGCCGACTACATCAAGCAGCGCACGGGTGCCGCCGCCGACCAGTACAAGTCCGCCGACGGCAAGTTCTACCAGATGCCCTGGAAGTCCAACCCCGTGATGATCTTCTACAACAAGGAGATCCTCGCGAAGGCCGGCGTCGACCAGGACAACCCCCCGCTCGCCACGTACGACGACTTCCTCGCCACCGCCCGCAAGATCAAGTCGTCCGGCGCCGCGCCGGCCGCGATCTACCCGGCCCCGAGCAGCGAGTTCTTCCAGTCGTGGTTCGACTACTACCCGCTGTTCGCCGCGGAGACCGGCGGCAAGCAGCTGGTCGAGAACGGCAAGGCCCAGTTCGACTCGCCCGAAGGGCTGCGGGTCGCGGAGTTCTGGAAGAAGCTCTACGACGAGGGTCTCGCGCCGAAGGAGAAGTACAACGGCGACTCGTTCGCCGACGGCAAGGCCGCGATGGCCATCGTCGGCCCGTGGGCGATCGCGGTGTACGGCGAGAAGGTGAAGTGGGGGGCGGCCCCGGTGCCGACCTCCACCGGCAAGCCCGCGGCCGAGGTCAAGACCTTCAGCGACGCCAAGAACGTCGCGATGTACTCGGCGTGCAAGAACCGCGGCACCGCGTGGGAGGTGCTGAAGTTCGCCACCAGCAAGGAGCAGGACGGCGCCCTGCTGGAGGCCACCGGCCAGATGCCGCTGCGGGCGGACCTGCCGTCGACCTACCCGGACTACTTCACGAAGAACCCGGCCTACAAGAGCTTCGCCGAGCAGGCCGGGCGCACCGTCGAGGTGCCGAACGTGGCCAACTCCATCACAATCTGGCAGACCTTCCGCGACGCGTACTCCGAGTCGGTCATCTTCGGCAAGCGGCCGCTGCCGGATGCGTTCTCCGAGGCCGCGAAGAAGGCCACCGGGCTGGCCGGGCAGTCCTGATGTCCGGGCCGCTCAGTCGGGATGTCTCCCGGCGCGGCCCGCGGCGCTGGGTGGCGGCCGTTCTCGGTCGCCACCCGGTCGGCGCGGTTCTCGTCGCGCCGTATGCGGTGTTCCTCGCGCTGGTGTTCGCCTACCCGTTCGGGTTCGCGGTGTGGATCAGCTTCCACGACTATTTCTTCACCGCACCGGGCGTGCCGGTCGACCGCCCGTTCGTCGGGCTGGCAAACTACACCGCCGTCCTCAGTGATCCGGCCGTCCGGCAGGCGTTCGGGAACATCATCGTGTTCCTCCTGATCAACGTGCCGCTCACCACCGTCCTGGCGCTGCTGCTGGCGAACGCGCTCAACGGCGCCATCCGCGGACGCACCTTCCTCCGGGTGGCCTACTACGTGCCGTACGTGACCGCGAGCGTCGCGGTGGTGGGCGTGTGGCTGTTCCTGTTCAACTCTGGCGGCCTGGTCAACAAGCTCCTCGGTCCGCTGGCGCCGGACCCATCCTGGCTGGTCAGCGAGCACCTGGCGATGCCGACCGTCGCGGTTTACGTCGCCTGGAAGCAGCTCGGCTTCTTCATCCTGCTCTACCTGGCCGCGTTGCAGAACGTGCCGAACGAGCTGTACGAATCAGCGGCGGTGGACGGGGCCAGCCGATGGCAACGGTTCCGTTCGGTGACCGTGCCGGCGGTCCGCCCCGCCACCACGCTCGTCGTGATCGTGGCGACCATCACCGGCGCGAACCTGTTCACCGAGCCGTACCTGCTCACCGGCGGCGGCGGGCCGAACGGCGCGTCCACGTCGCCGGTGCTGCTGATGTACCAGCGCGGCATCGAACAGGCGCAGCCGGACGTCGCGGCTGCCATCGGCGTGCTGCTCGTGATCGGGGTCGTCGTCGTCTCGCTGATCAACCGGCGGATCCTGGAGAGGCCCTGATGACACGCGTCGTGCCAGACATCGCGCCGCGTCCCGTCCAGAGGCGTGGCAAACCCCAGACGGGCGGACGGGGTTCCGGCCGCGGCTGGACTGTGCTGCGGTCGATCCTGCTCGCCGCCGGCGCGGTGGCGTTCCTCTTCCCCTTCTACTACATGCTCATCGGTTCGCTGCAGGCCGAGCCGGACACCTCGCCGGCCGGCGCCCTCCCGTCGGCGAACCTCACCCTCGGCAACTACCGCGACATCAACGAGCGGATCGACCTGCTCCGGTCGCTGATCAACTCCGGCATCTTCACCGGCGGCGTCATCCTCGCCACGGTGATCTTCGGCGTGCTTGCCGGCTACGCCCTGGCCCGGCTCAGCTTCCGCGGACGGGGCGCGCTGTTCGGCTTGGTGCTGCTGGTCCAGGTGGTGCCCTTCCAACTGCTGCTGATCCCGCTCTATGTGCTCATCGTGCGCAGCTACGGCCTGGCCGACTCGTATCTCGGCATGATCCTGCCGTACGCCATCAACACCACGGCGGTCTTCGTCTTCCGGCAGTTCTTCCTGCAGCTGCCCGACGACCTGTTCGCCGCCGCCCGGACCGACGGCGCGGGTGAGGTCCGCATCCTGTGGTCGATCGCCCTGCCGCTGGTACGCCCGGCACTGCTGACCGCCGTGCTCCTGACGTTCATCGGGCCGTGGAACGAGTTCCTCTGGCCGTTCCTGATCACCAAGCAGGCCGACATGCAACCGCTGGCCGTGTCGCTCGCCAACTACATGACCAACGTCGCCGCGCGGACCGCCAACCCGTACGGGGCGATCCTGGCCGGCGCCTGCGTCCTCGCCGCCCCGGCGGTGGCGCTGTTCGTCGCCTTCCAACGGCACTTCACCTCGACCAACATCGGATCTGGCGTAAAGGGTTGAATCGTTGACTGTCTCCACCGCCGTCCCGTACACCCTCACCCGGCTGGGCGTCGTCATGGCGCCCGAACCGGGGGAGCCGCTGGAAGCCGAGGGGGTGCTCAACCCGGCCAGCGGACGTACCCCGGACGGGAAGCTTCACCTGCTGCCGCGGCTGGTCGCCGAGGGGAACGTCTCCCGGGTCGGGCTCGCCGAGGTCGAGTTCCGCGACGGCGTACCGGCCGGGGTGCTCCGGCGTGGCGTGGTCCTCGCCCCCGACGAGGGCTGGGAGCGCGGGTTGAACAACGCCGGCGTCGAGGATCCGCGCACCACCTGGGTGCCGGGCCTCGGCCGCCACCTGATGACCTACGTCGCCTACGGTCCGCTGGGCCCGCGCCTGGCCCTGGCGGTCTCCACCGACCTGCGGACCTGGCGCCGGCTCGGTCCGGTGCAGTTCACCTACCAGCCGGGCCTGGACACCGACCTGAACCTGTTTCCGAACAAGGACGCGGTCTTCTTCCCCGAGCCGGTGCCCGGACCGGACGGCCGCCCCTGCTACGCGATGCTGCACCGGCCGATGTGGGACCTGGGCTGGTTCCGGCCCGGTGAGGGGGTGCACCTGCCGGCCGGGATCACCGACGAGCGGCCCGGCATCTGGATCTCCTACGTGCCCGCCGAGGAGGTGCACGCCGACATCAGGGCGCTGGTGCGGCTCCGCGACCACCGCTGCGTCGCCCTGTCCGAGTTCCCCTACGAGGAGCTGAAGATCGGCGCCGGCCCGCCGCCGGTGCGGGTCGAGGAGGGCTGGCTGCTCATCCACCACGGGGTGACCGGCCACATCCCCGACACCTTCGACCCCAGCACCCAGCAGGTCGAGTACGCGGCCGGCGCGATGCTGCTCGACCCGACCGACCCGGGCCGGGTGCTGGCCCGGACCGCCGAGCCGATCCTGGTGCCCGAGACCGAGGACGAACGCTCCGGCACCGTCCCGAACGTGGTCTTCCCGACCGCGATCGAGGAGGTGGACGGGGTCCCGTACGTCTTCTACGGCATGGCCGACGCCAAGATCGGCGTCGCCCGGCTCGACCGTGTCCGGTGAGCGGGTTGGTGGCGCCGGTGGGGCGGGGCCGGTGACCGGCGCGGCTGCGCTGCGCCTCGGCGTCGTCGGGGCCGGCGGCTTCGCCACCTTCCTCACCGGCGCCCTGCTGGACCTGCCGGACGTGACGGTGACCGTGGTCGCGGACCCGGACACCGACCGGGCCGGGCGGCTGGCCGCGAACCTGGCCGCCCGGCCCGTGCCGGACTGGCGGGCGCTGGTCACCGCCGACGACGTGGACGTCGTGGTGGTGGCCACCCCGCCGGCCGGGCACGCGGAGACCACGCTCGCGGCGCTGCGTGCCGGCCGGCACGTCTTCTCCGAGAAACCCCTGGCCACCAGCGAGGACGAGGCCGCCGCCATCCGGGAGGCGGTCGCCGCCACCGGCCGTGTCCTGGTCGTCGACCACGTGCTGCGCTACAACCCCGTGCTGCGGGCGCTGGCCCGGCTGCGCGACCCCCGGTTCGCCGCGACGCCCGGCAACCGGTCCGACCCGCTGCTCGGCCCGGTCCGGCGGCTCGCCTTCGACAACGACGCCAGCGACGAGGACCTCGGCCCGGAGCACTGGTTCTGGGACGAGCGGGTCAGCGGCGGGATCTTCGTCGAACACGGGGTGCACTTCTTCGACGCCGCCGACGCCCTCGTCGGCGCGACTCCCGAGTCGGTGCAGGGCATGCTCGGCCAGCGCCCCGGCACCGACCTGGTCGACCTGGCGGTCGCCACCACCCGCTATCCGGACGGCGCGGTGGCGACCTTCGCGCACGGCTTCAGCCACGCCCACCGCTGCGAGCGGCAACTGATGCGGATCGACTTCGGTGCCGCCGAAGCCCGGGTGACCGGCTGGATCCCCGTTCACGCCGACATCGACCTCTGGACCGACGACGCCGGAGCCGCGCTGGTCGAGCACCTGCCGGCCCGGGCCGACGAACTGCTCGCCGTCGACGGCCACCGGTTGCGGGACCCGGCCGTGACGGTGTCGGTGCACCGGCACGCCGGCCCGGCGAACGCCCGGGAACGGGGCCGGCAGCGGCAGTTGCCGCACCACTGCCGGATCACCCTCGACCTCGGCGGCGAGGCCGCCAAAGCGTACGTCTACGCCGAGAGCGTGCGCGCCGCCATGCACGACCTGGTGCGCTGTGTGCGCACCGGCGACCGGCCCGCCGCCGGAATCACGGAAGGCGCCACGGCGGTCACCGTCGCCGCCGCGGCCGCCCGCTCCGCCCACGAGGACCGCACCGTCCATCTCCGACGATCACACCCCACCACCGCCTGCCCGTCCTGACCGAGGAGGTCGATGTGAAACGCCGATCGCTGCTGCTGGGCGGCCTCGCCGCTACCCCACTGCTGGGCGCCAACCCGGCCGGCGCCGCCCGCCCCGCCGGCGCGCCGAGCGCGAGCCCGTTGACCAACCTCGCCCACCTGGACTTCCTCCGGCAGGACGTCACGCCGCCGCAGCAGCCCGGGCACACCACCTACCGGCTCGCCGACACCCCCGCGGTCGGGGCGCTGTGGACCTACGCCGAACCCGGGCCGGACGGCGCCTTCCGCCGGGTCGGCGGGGGCGCGTACGACCCGGACACCGACACCTGGGGGCAGGGGGCGTACAACGCCGACGACATCTCCCGAGCCGCCGTGGTCTACCTGCGGCACTGGCGGCTGACCGGGGCCGCCGCCAGCCGGGCCGCCGCCTACCAGCTGCTGCGTGGCCTGACCTACCTGCAGACCGCCGACGGCCCGTACGCCGGCAACGTGGTGCTGTGGATGCAGCCGGACGGCACGCTCAACCCGAGCGCCGAGCCGAAGGAACTGCCCGACCCGTCCGACAGCGACGCGTCGTACTGGCTGGCCCGGACCGTCTGGGCGCTCGGCGAGGGGTACGCGGCGTTCCGCGACACCGACCCGGACTTTGCCGGTTTCCTGCGGACCCGCCTCGACCTGGCCGTCGCCGCCGTGCAGCGCCAGGTGCTCGTCCGCTACCGGCAGTGGCAGGTCATCGACGGGGAACGTACCCCATCCTGGCTGATCGTCGACGGTGCGGACGCCACCGCCGAAGCGGTCCTCGGACTGGCCGCCTACGTCGAAGCCGGCGGTGGCGCCGCCGCCCGCCGGGCGCTGCGCCAACTCGCCGAGGGCATCGCCGCGCTCGCCGACGGTGACGTGCGGGAATGGCCGTTCGGCGCGGTGCGTCCCTGGGCGTTGTCCCGCTCGGTCTGGCACGGCTGGGGTGCGCAGATGCCCGCCGCGCTCGCCCGGGCCGCGCAGGCCCTCGGTGACCGGGCCCTGCTCGGCCCCGCCGTCACCGACGCCGCCGTGTTCACGCCGTGGCTGCTGACCTCCGGCGGTCCGGACAACGGCCGGCTGCCCACCCGCACCGACCGCACCCAGATCGCCTACGGCGTCGACTCGCGGGTGCAGTCGCTGCTCGCCGTCGCCGACGCCACCGGGCGGTCCGGCTTCGCCCAGCTCGCCGCCCTGATCGCCGCCTGGTGGTTCGGCGCCAACCCGGCCGGGACGCCCGGCTACGACCCGCACACCGGCCGGGCGATCGACGGCATCAACGGCGACGGGCAGGTCAACCGGAACTCCGGTGCCGAGTCCACCATCCACACCCTGCTCAGCATGCTCGCCCTGGACGCCCGGCCGGAACTGGCCGCCCTCGCCCGCCGCACCGAGATCGTCGAACGGGTCGGCACGCTGACCCTGGAGGCCGAGGACGCCGCTCGCCAGGGCGGCGCGACCGTGGTCAGCCCGCCGTCGGCGTGGACCGGGGAATCGCTGATCAGCGGCAGCTACGTCGAGCTGCCTGCCGGGGCTGGGCTGCGCTGGCAGCTCCCTCCGGCAGACCAGCCCCGGCTGGTGTTGCCGGTGGTGGACCTGCGCCCCGGCGTGCCGGCCCGGACCGTCTGGGGTAGCGACGCCGGACCGCTCGGCGAGGTCGACCACGCTCGGGTCGGCGCCCAGGGGGCCTCCCCGGCACCGGGCGCGCTGCTGCCGGTCACCCTGCCCCGCGAACTGGCCGCCGCCGCCACCGAACTGACCGCGCAGGCCACCGCCGCAGGCCCGGCCACCGTCGACGCGGTCCTGCTGGAACCGCTGGTCTCCCGGCTCACCCTGGCCGGCGACGGGCACCGCACGACGCTGCTGCGCACCGCCGCCCGGACCGCCCGGACCGTGGAGGTCACCGCCGGCGGCACCGCAGCGGCCACTGTGGAGGTGTACGACGCCGCCGGCGAACTCCGCTCGCGGCACACCAGCTCCGCCACCCAGTTGCGGGTCACGGTCCTGTCCGGTGGTTTCACCCTGGTCCGTCGGTGATCCGGTCCACGCCGGGGCGGCCGTGGTGGCGCGGCGGTGTCTGCTACCAGGTGTACGTCCGCAGCTTCGCCGACTCCGACGGAGACGGGACCGGTGACCTGCCCGGGGTGACCGCCCGCCTGCCCCACCTGGCCTCCCTCGGCGTGGACGCTGTCTGGCTCACCCCGTTCTACCCGTCACCGATGGTCGACGGCGGGTACGACGTCGTGGACCATCGCGACGTCGACCCGCTCTTCGGCAGCCTCGCCGACCTCGACGCGCTCGTGGCCGAGGCGCACCGGCTCGGCCTGCGGGTCGTCTGCGACCTGGTACCCAACCACACCTCGGACCGGCATCCCTGGTTCCGGGCGGCGCTCGCCGCACCGCCGGGCAGCGCCGCCCGCCGCCGGTACGTCTTCCACCCGGTGGACAAGGACCACCCGGACCGGCCACCCAACGACTGGCGGTCGGCGTTCGGCGGGAGCGCCTGGCGGCGGGTGCCGAGCCCCGAGGGCGGGCCCGACGAGTGGTACCTGCACCTGTTCAGCCCCGAGCAACCCGACCTGAACTGGGACGACCCGCCGGTGTCGGCGGAGTACGCGGACATCGTCCGGTGGTGGCTCGACCGGGGCGTGGACGGGCTGCGCATCGACATGGCACACGCCCTGTTCAAGCACCCGGATCTGGTCGACGCCGGCGCCGGTCAGCACACCGAGTTCCGCCGCAACCACCTGATGCCCTTCTTCGACCAGGCGCCACTGCACACGTTGTACCGGCAGTGGCGGGCCATGGTCGACGCCATGCCGGGGGAGCGGGCACTGATCGGCGAGGTGTGCCTCTTCGACGCCGACCGGCAGGCCCGCTACGTCCGCCCGGACGAGCTGCACCAGGCGTTCACCTTCGAGTTGCTGGAGTGCGCCTGGTCGGCCCCGGCGCTGCGGGACACGATCGGGCGCACGCTCGAGGCGTACCGTCGGGTCGGTGCCCTCCCGGCCTGGGTGCTGAACAGCCACGACGCGGTCCGGACGGTCACCCGCTACGGCGGGGGAGAGCGGGGGCTGCGGCGGGCCCGGGCCGCCGCGCTGCTGATGCTGGCGTTGCCCGGCGCCGCCTACGTCTACCAGGGCGAGGAGCTGGGGTTGCCGCAGGTGGACCTGCCCGACGAGGCGCTGCGCGACCCGCTGTGGGAACGCTCCGGGCGGACCCTACGCGGGCGGGACGGCTCGCGGGTGCCGATCCCGTGGACGGTCGACGGCGACACGTACGGCTTCTCGCCCGACGGCGCCGACCCGCCGTGGCTGCCGCAGCCGGACCGCTGGGGTGCCTTGAGCGTGCAGTGGCAGACCGCCGACCCTGGGTCCACGCTGGCGCTCTACCGGTCGGCGATCCGGTTGCGTCGAGAGTTGAGCGACGGTGCGGCCGACGAGCTGACCTGGTGGAACACCGGGTCGGACGTGGTGGCGTTCCGGCGCGGCGACGGGTTCGGCTGCGCGGTCAACGTCGGCGACCAGGCGGCGCCGCTGACCGGAGGCGATCGGGTGCTGCTGGCGAGCGCGCCGGTCCCACCGGCCGGCCGGTCCCTCCTGCTGCCGCCGGACGCTGCGGTCTGGTTCGTCCCCGCTTGACCCGCGCCGCCCTGCCGGCGACGAGTCCGCCACGACTTCCGCCATGATGACGGGCGACGGGTTGCCGTGGCAGTCGGGCGGAGGTGTGACCGGACCCCGCCGGCAGGGTGTGGGGCGGCGCCGACCCGGCATGACCGCCTACCGGCCGG
Organism: Micromonospora sp. NPDC047738; assembly: GCF_040642675.1. NCBI lineage: Bacteria > Bacillati > Actinomycetota > Actinomycetes > Micromonosporales > Micromonosporaceae > Micromonospora > Micromonospora sp. NPDC047738. The sequence goes on along the minus strand of NZ_JBEYSO010000004.1, from coordinate 23,511 downwards.
CGGCGGCGCGTCGGACCAGACGGCGAGCCTCGTCCTGAGGGACGCCGGTGGCGCGGAGCAGGTCGTTGGCGGCGGTACGCAGCTGAGAGACGACGATCGTCCCGGAGAAGCCGATGTCCTGCCGGCAGGCGGCGCCGGCGTGCCGAACCGCCGCCAGCACCCGTTCCCTGGCCTGTTGGGGTTCCCGGGCACCGAGGAATTCCCGGTGCAGCAACCGGATGGCCTCCCCGAAGCGTTCCACGGCGGCTGGTAGGTCGGGTGGCACGGGTTCCCCGCTACGTAAACTGGTGCCGATCCGGCGGACCAAGGTGCGACTGTTGCGGAAGGCGCGGTCCATGTGTTCGGCGCCGCGCTGGTAGGCGCCGAGGGTCCGGCGGCGGCGCCAGCGGACGGGGGAGAGTCGGACCACCTCGTGGGCGGCGCTGATCGCCTCGTCGAGCCGGGCCAGCTCCGACTCGGCGTCGCGCATCCGGTCCAGCACCTCCTCGGCGCGGGGGGCGTCGCCGCGGGCGAGTGCTTCGGCGGCGGCGGTGATCTGCCGGGCGAAGAGGTCGAGCGTCGGGTCCGCCACCCGGCGGACGGTGCGCAGCGGGTTGAGCGGGGCCAGCACCAGCACCACGAACATGCCCACGAGGCCGCCGACAAGCGCGTTGATCGTCCGGGGCAGCTCCAGGTCCGGCGTGGCGGGGGTCAGCGTGGCGATCAGGACGGCGGTACCGCCGGCCTGGGTCATCAGCGCGCCGCTGCCGCGGACCACCGCCGCGGTGCTGACGGCCAGGAAGACGATCGCCGCGGTCTGCCAGGGGCCGGTGCCGACCAGGAGGATGAGCAGGTCACCGACGAGGATGCCGAGCACCACCCCGGCGACCAGCTCGATCGTCCGGCGGGCCCGGCCGCCGAGCGCCGCGGCGATCACACCGACGGCGGCGGCGGGGGCGAACGTGGGCTCCGGGTTGCCCAGCACCTGCCGGGCCACCACCCAGGACAGCGCCGCCGCGAGCCCGGCCTGCACGGCGACGATCAGGTAGGTGCGCAGCCGCCGCCAGCTGTCCCGGCCGACGCCGGCGGCGCGGCCGCGTACCGGGTCGGCTGCCGATCGCAGGCTGGCGGAGGACGGCATGGGCGCGGGTACCCGCGCGGGACGGGCCCGAACCTATCCGGGTGGCGGCCCCGGATAGGCCATGGTGCCGGTGAGCGCAACCAGGCCCGGCAGCCGGGTGTCCTGGCGGAGGAACTGCGCGACCACCGGCACCGTGGAGCGCAGCAGGCAGCCGTACGGCCTGTCGAGCTGGACGGCCTCCGGGTCGATCAGGTCGTTGATCCGGACGTGCCGGATCCGCCGGGCGCCGACCATGATCCGGTACGGCCCGACCGGATCGGTGTCCTCGTAGTAGAGGTCGAGGCTGAGCTCGGCCTCGGTGTCCGTGATGTTGAGCACGCAGAGCTGGTCGAAGCTGGTGAAGTCGGGCTCTCGCCCGTGGCTGGGGAACGGGATGTGCCCGCCGGGGACGACCCACACGTACGCGCCGACCTCCGGCATCACTCCTCCTCCAGCAGGCGGGCCAGATCGGGGGCGAGGAACACGCCGTCCGGGTCGAGGCGTCGCCGTACGGCTTGGAAGTCGTCCCACCGGGGGTAGAGCGGTCGCAGGTCCCGGGCAGTCAGCCAGTGCTTCTTGCCCCAGTGTGGCCGGCCGCCGTACTGCCGGAAGACCGCCTCCATGTCCCGGAAGTACTCCTCGTGCGGCAGACCGGTGTTCTGCAGGCAGGCGATGGTGGCGGTCGGGCGGCCGAAGGCGTTGCTCAGCCAGATGTCGTCGGCCGCGATGCTGCGCACCAGCACCCGCCAGCCGGCGACCCGGCGGTGCCGCTGCGTGATCCGGCGGCGCACCTCCGCGAAGCAGGCGGGGAAGGCCTCCGTGGGGAGCATGTACTCGATCTCCTCGAAGCGCAGCTGCCGAGCCTGGGGGATGGTGCGGTGGGTGGGGCCGACCTGGATCTCGCGCGGCGCCTCCCATGGCGTGGACGAGGGCACCCGCCGGGCGGCCCAGGCCCGCTCGTCCGGCGCCTCGTCAGTGCGGTTCATGGTCCGGATCTGGGTCAGGTCGCTGCGCGGGTACCAGTAGAAGTCCATGTTGCGGTTGGTGTGCTGCAGCTCGGCCAGGTGGTCCAGGGTCCAGTCGACGTGTGCGCACCACGCCCGGCGGCGCAGTTGGTAGCGGGGCTGCACGTCGAGGGTGACCCGGGTGACCACGCCGAGCGCGCCGAGTGAGAGCCGCGCCGCCGGCAGCAGTTCCGCGTTCCGCTCGGGTGAGACGTCGAGCACCTCGCCGGTGCCGGTGAGCAGGCGTACGCCGGCGACCTGGGTGCACAGGTTGCCGAAGCCGAGGCCGGTGCCGTGGGTCCCGGTGGCGGTGGCGCCGGCGATCGACTGGTAGTCGACGTCGCCGAGGTTGTCCATGGCCAGTCCCGCGTCGTACAGGCCCTCGCCCAGCGCCGCCAGCTTGGTGCCCGCCCAGACCGTGGCCTGTCCTCCATCGTCGGCGATCACGCCGGCCATCCGGTCGAGGCTGAGCAGCGTCCCGTCGGTGCGCACCAGCGGGCTCGACGAGTGGCCCGACCCGACCGGACGGAGGGTGGTGCCGGATTCCCGCGCACGCAGGATCAGCTGGCGTACCGCGTCCTCGTCGTCCGGTTCGGCGTGTTCCGCCGGCGTGAAGGAGAGGCTGCCGGACCAGTTGACGAACGGTTTCGTCACCACGCGTCCTCCTTCCGCCGGTCCGGCCGACTACCCGCCGGCATGCCGGGTAGTCGTCGGTCCCGGGACTCCGCCGGCCAGGAGGAAGCGCACATGCCCGCCTTCGGTTTTCACGCCTCGCACGAGCAGTTCCCCCCGAGTGTCCTGCTCCGCCTGGTCTCGGCGGCCGAGAACGTGGGCTTCTCGCGGGCGATGTGCTCGGACCACTTCGCGCCGTTCGGGGTCGAGCAGGGCGAGTCAGGTTTCGCCTGGTCCTGGCTGGGCGCGGCGCTCGCCCGTACCGACCTGCCGCTCGGGGTCGTCAACGCGCCCGGACAGCGGTACCACCCGGCGATCGTGGCGCAGGCCGCGGCGACGCTGGCCGAGATGTTCCCGGGCCGGTTCTGGCTGGCGGTGGGCAGCGGGCAGGCAATCAACGAGCACATCACTGGCGATCGGTGGCCCAGCAAACCGGAGCGCAATGCCCGGCTGTGCGAGTGCGTCGACGTGATCCGGGCGCTCTTCGCCGGTGAGTGCGTCGACCACCGGGGCCTGGTCACTGTCGACCAGGCGGTGCTCTGGTCCCGTCCGGAGCAGCCGCCGCCGGTCTACGCCGCCGCCGTCACACCGGAGACCGCCCACTGGGCGGCGGGCTGGGCGGACGGCCTGATCACCATCAACCAGGAGGTGACCGCGGTGCGGCAAGTGATAGAGGCGTACCGGGAGGGCGGCGGGGCCGGACCGGTGCTGCTTCAGGTACACCTGTCCTGGGCGGCCGACGAGGCCACCGCGCTGCGCAACGCGCACGAGCAGTGGCGGACCGCCATCCTCGGCAGCGACCTCGGCTGGGACCTGGCCACGCCGGCCGAATTCGCCCAGGCCACCGCGTACGTACGGCCGGAGGACATGCGCGCGCACGTGCTGGTCTCCAGCGAGCCCGGCACGCACGCGAACTGGTTGCGGGCGTACGCCGACCTGGGCGTCGACGAGATCTACCTGCACCAGGTCGGGCTCGACCAGGACGCGTTCCTCGACGTGTTCAGCGCCCGGGTGCTGCCGGAGCTGGTATGACCTTCCCGCCCATCGACTCGTACGCCTTCCTCTCCGACACTCACACGACGGCGCTGGTCGGGCCGGACGGTGCGGTCGACTGGTTCTGCCTGCCGCACGCCGAGGGCGACGCGGTGTGCGCGCGGCTGCTCGATCGGCACCGGGGCGGAGCGTTCGCGCACTCCGTCGCCGGTTGCTCGGAGCCGGACCGCCGCTACCTGCCCGACACGCTGGTGCTGGAGAGCCGGTACGTGGCGCCCAGCGGCACGGCCGTCGGGCAGGACTTCCTCGCGATCCGGCCCGGCGACCCCGCGCAGCCGATCCGTGCCGAGAAGCTACTGGTCCGGCGGGTGACGGCTGAGCGGGGCACGGTACGGCTGGCGGTCCGGTTGCAGCCGCGACCCGACTACGGCGCGGCCGCCGTCGAGTGGGCGGCCGCCGACGGCCGCTGGCAGGCGCGAGGCGTCCCGCTCGCCGTGCGGGCCACCCTGCCCCTCGCCGTCGATGGTGGCACCCTGCACGGCGAGATCGAGCTGTCCGAGGGGGCGACGGCCACCGTGCTGATCGGCTACGGCGAGCGGCCCGGCACGGCCGCGCCGGAGGAGCTGCTCGACCAGACCTGCCGCACCTGGCGGGACTGGTCGGTGCGCAGCGACTACGCCGGCTTCGGCGCCGACGTGGTGCGGCACAGCGCGCTGGTACTGCGGGGTCTGTCCTTCGACGAGACCGGCGCGCTGCTCGCCGCGCCGACCACCTCGCTGCCCGAGGAGATCGGCGGGGTACGAAACTGGGACTATCGCTACACCTGGCACCGGGACGCCGCGTTGCTGCTGCTGGCGCTGTTCAGGCTGGGCCACGCCGAGGAGGGGCGGCGCTACCTCCGCTTCCTGCTCGACGTGTGTTCCGGCGCCAGGAACACCCTGGCACCGCTGGTCGGTATCCGTGGCGTGATCACCGACGAGCAGGTGCTGCCGCACCTGTCCGGGTACGCCGGGTCGGCCCCGGTGCGGATCGGCAACGAGGCCGCCGAGCAGGTGCAGTTCGACACGTACGGGCACGTTCTGGACGCCGCGCTGGCGTACCAGCGGCTCACCGGCGAGCTGACCGCGGACCAGTGGCGGCTGCTGCGCCGGCACGTTGACGCCATGGCGGACCGGTGGCGGGAGCCGGACCACGGGATCTGGGAGATCCGGGGGCCGCGCCGGCACTACGTCAACGCCAAGGTGATGACCTGGGTCTGTCTCGACCGGGGCAGCCGCCTCGCGGAGCTCGTCGGCGACCGCGGCGCGCCGGTACGGCGGTGGCGGGCGGCGCGCGACGCGCTGCACGCCGAGGTCTGCGACCGCGGCTACGACCGCGAGCTGGGCAGCTTCGTCATGGCGTACGGGTCGCGCGAGCTGGATGCCGCGCTGCTGCGCATCCCGGTGGTCGGATTCCTGCCCGGCGACGATCCTCGGGTGACCGGTACGGTCGACCGGATCCGCGAGCGCCTCGCCGTCGGGCCCGGTCTGGTCCGCCGGTACGCGGTGGACGACGGGCTGCCGGGCGAGGAGGGCGCGTTCCTGCTCTGCTGCTTCGAGCTGGTTTCGGCACTGGTGCTCGCCGGCCGGCGGGACGAGGCCCGGCGGGTCTTCGACCGGCTGCGCGGGCACGCCGGACCGCTCGGTCTCTACGCCGAGCAACTCGCGGTCGACGGCACGGCGCTCGGCAACTACCCACAGGCGTTCACCCACCTTGCGCTGATCGAGGCGGCCCTCAACCTGGACGGCGCGTCCGATCGGGACGCCCTGCACGTCTGGGCCGACCGCGGCCGGCCGTAGCCTTCGCGGAAGCGATATTCCAACGGTTTCGACCACCCTGCTGCGCTGTCGACAATCTGACAGCCGTCGGGGTGAGCGCTGTGGTGATCGTTCTGCCCGCGTGGGCCGTCGATGTGCCTCTGACCTGGGCATATGTTTGATTGTGTGGCACGGAGCGGCAGTCCGGTGGAGGGCCTCTGCCGCCATGCGCGACAGCGGACGGTGTCGCTTCCCTGCCCGCACCGTGGCCGTCGGTACGCCCTCGGCGGCATCCCAGCCCTCGTGTTTCTCATGCCGACGACGTCGTGGGGACGGGCCGGATTCGACGTTCATCGGCTGTCCGTCGCGTCGCGACGGACGCGCTGGCGGGATAGGAGCGCATCGTGGGGAGCATCCATGAACGGACCAGCCAGCGGGTCTACGAGCTCGCCGTCCTGGTCACCGCGCCGGTTTGTGGCGTCCTGTTGGTCGTGCTGCGCGTCCGGCCGCAGTCGGTGGAGGTGGCGATGCCCGACGTGATCAAAGTCTGCTGGGAGTTCGGCCTGATCGTGGTCGGCGTCGCGGGGCTGCTCGGCATGTTCTGGCCGGGGCAGCTCGGCACCGGGCTCGGCATCGAGCTCGCCGCGGTGCTGATGCTGGGCGCGATCGCCGCGATGTACGTCGTCTCCGTCCTGGTGGTCGCCGGCGCGCAGGCGGTGGTGGCGGCCTCGTTCGTCGGCGCGGTGGCGATCGGCTCGTGGCTGCGCTCGATGGAGATCGTGCGGTCGCTGCGCTGGATCATCCGCATGCACCAAGCCGGCATCGATCCGTGGCCGGAGGCGAAGACATGATCTTCGCGCAGACGCCCGGCTCTCCCTACTGGGCGCAGGTGCTGATCTCGACGCTCGGACTGTTCGGTGGCGCCAGCGGCCTCGGGGTGCTCGCCACGATCGCCGTGCAACGTCGGAAGTTGAAGGCCGACACGGCGGGGGCGCTGACCGACGCGGCTCTGGCCCTGGTACAGCCGTTGCGGACCCGGGTCACCGAACTGGAGAACGAGGCGCTGGCCGTCCGGGAGGAGCTGGCGACATCCCAACGGGAGCTGCAGGAGCTGCGAGCGACGGTGTGGGACCTGACCAGGACGCTGGACCGGTGGCGGGAGGCGATCCTGGCGCCGGACGCGACCATGCGCCGAATCCAGGCGCTCGTGACGGAGGAGGAGCGCCGGGTCCGCAACCAGCGCCGCCGCAACCCCTGACGATGCACCGTTCGCGTGCCCACTGAGGAGGCAGCCGGTCTTCACGGAGCGGGGTGAGCCGATATTTGTTAGGTAGCTTGCCTTATTAATAGATGGCGGCTACCTTGACTGCTAGCGACGAAGGTCGATGTGCGGTGAGCGTCGCGCGCGCTTTCTGCGGCATCGCTGGGCTCCGGAGGCAGTCATGACCATCGGCGGCGTACGTCTGCTCACCACCGTCATCCTCGCCCTGGTCGGCAGCGCGGTCGCTCCGGCCGCCCCCGCGACTCCCGCCGCAGCCGCCGTCTCGTTGGCCTCCGTCGTGCCGGCGCCGGTCACCGCCACCCCGGCCACCGGCGTCACCTACCGGGTCACCGCGGCCACGGCGATCTACACCGAACCCGATTCACCGGCGGTCGCGGACGTCGCCGGCCAACTCGCCGCCATCCTGCGCCGCTCCACCGGATATCCGATGCCGGTCGTCGACGCATCGAGCCCCACCCCGGCGGACGGCATCGCGCTGCTGCTGTCCGGGGCACCGGCGAGCGCCGGCAACGAGGGCTACCAGCTGGACGTCACGACGGCGTCGATCGCGGTACGCGCCAACCAGCCGGCGGGTCTGTTCGCCGGCGTCCAGACCCTGCGTCAGCTGCTGCCCCCGGCCGTCGAGAGCGCGACGGTGCAGCCCGGGCCGTGGGAGGTGGCCGGCGGGCGCATCATCGACCATCCGCGCTTCGCCCACCGCGGCGCGATGCTCGACGTCGCACGGCACTTCCTCCCGGTCGCCGTGGTCAAGCGGTACATCGACGAGATCGCCCTCTACAAGGTGAACCGGCTGCACCTGCACCTCTCCGACGACCAGGGCTGGCGCATCGCCGTCAACAGCTGGCCCAACCTCGCCGTCTATGGCGGGAGCACCCAGGTCGGCGGCGGCACCGGCGGGTACTACACCCAGGACGAATACCGGCAGATCGTCGCGTACGCCGCCGCCCGGTACGTCATGGTCGTCCCCGAGATCGACATGCCGGGTCACACCAACGCGGCGCTCGCCTCGTACGCGGAACTGAACTGTGACGGCGTGGCGCCGAAGCTCTACACCGGCACCAGGGTCGGCTTCAGCTCGCTCTGCGTGAGCAAGGAGCTCACCTACACGTTCATCGATCAGGTTCTGGGCGAGCTCGCCACGCTGACTCCCGGGCCCTACCTGCACATCGGCGGCGACGAGGCCAGCTCCACCACCGCCGCCGACTACGCCACCTTCATGAACCGGGCACAGCCGATCGTCGCCGCACACGGCAAGACCGTCGTCGGCTGGCACGACATCGTCAACGCCCCGATCCTGCCGTCCACCGTCGCCCAGTACTGGGGGACCACGACCTCCCACGCCGCGGTGGCGACCGCCGCCGGGAACGGCACCAAGATCATCATGTCGCCGGCCAACCGCAGCTACCTCGACATGAAGTACAACTCCCGCACCCGGCTGGGCCAGCGCTGGGCCGGCTTCATCGACGTGCAGGACGCGTACGGCTGGGACCCGGGCACCTATCTCTCCGGAGTCGGAGAGACGTCGGTGCTCGGGGTCGAGGCGCCGCTGTGGACGGAGACGATCGAGGCGCTCGCCGACGCCGAGTACATGGCCTTCCCGCGCCTGCCGGCGATCGCCGAGCTGGGCTGGTCACCGGCCAGCACCCACGACTGGACGTCCTTCCAGCAGCGGCTCGGCGCACAGGGCCCGCGCTGGCGCGTCATGGGCATCAACTACTACCACTCCGTTCAGGTGTCCTGGCCCACCGGCTCCTAGCCGCCGCGCACCGCACGGCACACCGCCTTGATCAGATCGAGGAGGCCACCACCCATGTCATCGCGCCTCATCATCGACCGACCTCGCCTGCTGAACCGCCGACTGCTCGGCACGCTGCTCGCGGCCCTGGCCCTCGTGGCAAGCGTCGGGCTCGTGCACGTGCCGAGCGCGAGCGCCGCCACCGTGGGCTCGACCGAACTGTCGACGGGCTGGGCGTTGCGGTCAGCCACCAACGTCACCGACCCGGGGGCGACCATCTCCCAGGTCGGCTACAGCACCGCGGGCTGGAGCCCGGTCTCGCTCCCGTCGACCGTCCTGGCCGGGCTGGTCGCCAACAACGTCTACCAGAACATCTACTTCGGTAGGAACCTGCAGTCGGTGCCCGACCTGACCGGCCAGAACTGGTGGTTCCGGGGGCAGTTCACCGCCTCGGCCGCGACCCCGGACCAGGCGTACTGGCTGCGCTTCAAGGGGATCAGCTACCGGGCCCAGATCTGGCTCAACGGCACCCAGCTCGACGCCAACGCGGTCGGCACCATGGTCGCGCACGAGTACAACGTGACGAACCTGATCCGGCCCGGCGCGTCCAACGCGCTGGCGATCCTGGTCACCCCGCCGGCCCACGACTGCAAGGACCTGTCCTTCTGCACCGTGGACTGGAACCCGGAGGCGCCCGACATGAACGCCGGGCTCTGGGGCAGGACGCTGCTGGACACCACCGGGCCGGTGGCGTTGCGGGACCCGTACGTCCGGACGGTGCTGCCTCTGCCCGCAACCAACGCCGCCGACCTCACCGTCTACGTCGACGCCCTCAACGCGACCAACGCCCCGGTCACCGCGACGGTCAGCGCCACGATCACCAAGGCCGGCTATCCCACCATCTCGGCCAGCCAGGCCGTCACGCTGGCCGCCAACGAGCGCCGCGAGGTCACCTTCGACCCGGCGAGCTATCCGCAGCTGCACGTGGCCAACCCCGCCCTGTGGTGGCCCTACCAGTACGGCAGCCCGGAGCTCTACCAGCTCGCCACGTCGGCAACGGTCGCCGGTGCCACGTCGGACACCAAGTCGATCAACTTCGGCGTCCGCCAGTTCACCGACTACCGGACCACCGTCAACGGCACCTCGTTCGTCGGCTACCAGGTCAACGGGCAGAAAATCTTCTTCCGCGGCGGCGGCTACATGTGGGACATGCTGCAGCGGTGGGACACCAGCACCAACGCCACGCACGTCCAGTACGTCAAGGACATGGGCCTCAACACCATCCGCCTGGAGGGCACGCTCGGCAACGAGGAACTCTACGACCTGGCCGACCAGGCCGGCGTCATGATCATGCCGGGTTTCGTCTGCTGCAGCGCCTGGGAGAACGACAGCACCTGGACCGCCGAGCAGGAGCAGGTGGCCAACGCGTCGCTGGAGAGCCAACTGCGGGCGTTGCGCGCCCACGCCAGCCCGTTCATGTGGAACTACGGCAGCGACCAGCCGCCGACCGCCGCCCACCTGACCACGTACAAGAACACGGCGGCCCGGCTGCACTGGCAGAACCCCACGGTGGACAACGTGGCGACCTGGTCGAACGCCAACGCCGGCATGAAGATGGACGGCCCGTACAAGTGGGAGCCGCCGGTGCTGTGGTGGGACAGCCCCGCCCAGTCCGGCAGCGCGTTCGGCACCAACGCCGAGCAGGGCACTGAGGCGCCGCCGCCGCTGGAGAGCCTGCAGAAGTTCATCCCCGCCGCGGAGCTGTGGCCGATCGGGACCACCTGGAACTACCACGCCGGCAAACCCAGGAGCGTCTTCGACAACATCCAGGTCTTCACCGACGGCGTGAACAGGCGGTACGGCAGCACCACCAGCGCCGAGGACTACTCCCGCAAGTCGGAGCTGCAGAACTACGAGAACACGAGGTCGTTCTTCGAGGCGTGGAACTCGCACGAGTACAGCCAGTCGTTCGGGGTCATCTTCTGGATGCTCAACAACGCCTGGCCGGCGGTGCACTGGAACCTGTACGACTACTACTTCAAGCCCGGTGGCGGCTACTTCGGCAGCAAGAAGGCCAACGAGCCGGTCCACATCGCCTACGACTACAAGACCCGCAACGTGTACGCGGTCAACTCCACCCTGAGCGCACGCAGCGGGCTGACCGCCACGGCCAGCGTGTACAACATCCCGAACCTGATGCAGGCGTACACGACGACGGTGCCGGTCACCGCGGCGGCGAACGCGTCCACCCAGGTGCTTACCCTCCCGGCGCTGACCGGCCTGTCCGCGACCTACTTCATCCGGCTGCAGCTGAAGGACTCCGCCGGTGCGGTGGTCAGCAACAACCTCTACTGGTACTCCACCCAGGCCGACGCGCTGGGCAACAAGAAGAACTGGTACATGACCTCGGTCAAGACGTACGCCAACCTCACCGGGCTCAACAGCCTGCCGTCGAACCCCAACCTGGCGGCCAGCGTGACCCGGACCGCCTCCGGCGGGCAGGAGACCGCCACCATCCGACTGACCAACAACAGCCCGACGAACATCGCGTTCTTCCTGCGGCCGGAGATCACGGCCGGCAACGGGGGCAACGAGGTGCTGCCGGTGAACTACACCGACAACTACGTGTCCCTGTGGCCCGGGGAGTCGGCCACCGTCACTGCGAGCTACCAGACCAGCGACCTCGGCGGGCAGGCGCCCTACCTGCGCGTTCGGGGCTACAACATCCCCACGTCGTCGATTCCGGTGCCGTAACGACGGGCGGGAGCGGGGCACCGCCCCGCTCCCGTTCAGCCAGAGGGAAGCTTCGTGTCGGCCGGCACGTGCCGCAGCTCGGCCGGCCGGCCGGCCCGCTGCGCCAGGACGTGCGCGGCGAGCTGCACCGGCAGGATGTCGAGTACGCAGCCGCCGAGACCGGCCAGCCGCGGCAGCCGCACCACCAGCAGGCCGTCCTGCGCGGGCAGGTCGACGTCGACGGTGGCGCTGGCGCCCATCCCGAAGGCCACCAGGTTGCCCCACCGGGACGCCGCGGCGGCCTGGGCGCCCGCCGGGCCGGCCAGCGCCGCCCGCACCGCCGCCGCCGGCCGTCGTAGGTTCTCCGGCTGCGCCCGCACGCCGTCGAGGTAGTGGAGGTTCAACCCTTCACCGCCCCGGAGGCGAGGCCACCGATGAGGTAACGCTGGAACACCACCGCCAGCACCACCGGCGGCAACGCAGCGAGTACGCCGCCGGCGGCGATGAGGCCGAAGTCCACGGCGTTGCGCCCGGTGAACTCGGCGATCGCCACCGGGACCGTCTTGGCCTGGCTGGTCGAGGTGAAGATCAGCGAGTAGAGGAACTCGTCCCAGCACAACAGGAACGCGTACAGGGCGGTCGCCAGGATGCCGGGCTTGGACAGCGGCAGCATCACCCGGACGAGGGCGCCGAGGCGGCTGCACCCGTCGACCCGGGCCGCCTCCTCGAGCTCCACCGGCAGCGAACCGAAGAAGGTGCTCATGTTCCACAGGGCGAACGGGGTGGCCAGGGAGCAGTAGACGACGATCAGCCCGGTGCGCGTGTCGAGCAGCCCGAAGCGCGACATGAGCAGGTACAGCGGGATGATCAGCGCGATCGGCGGCAGCATGTAGGTGACCAGGAACGACAGCAGCGTCGCGCGGCGCAGCGGGAACCGCAGCCGGGCCAGGGCGTAGCCGCCCAGCACTCCGACGGCGAGCGAGATGACGACCGTGCCACCCGCCACCAGGAAGCTGTTGACCATCGCGCTGCGGAACGCCGCGCCGGCGCCGGTGCCGCCACCGGCGAAGATCTCCCGGTAGCGGTCGAGGGTGACGTGCTCGGGCAGCCAGCGCATCGGCCGGGAGACCACGTCGGTCTGGCCGACGAGCGAGGAGTAGAGCAGCCAGACGAACGGCGCGAGGATCACCACGGAAGTGGCGAGCGCGGCCAGGTGGACGAAGACGCGGTAGCGCAGGCTCGCTCTCACGGTGACCTCAGCTCGCTCTGGCGTAGCAGCCGCAGGTAGAGCAGGGCCAGCAGGAGAATCGCGACGACGGTCAGGTACGCCAGCGACGCGCCCGAGCTGAACCGCTGCGCGGAGAACGCCTGAAGGTAGGTGAAGAACGTGATCGTCTGCGTGCCGCTCGCGGGCCCGCCGCCGGTCATCACGTAGACGATGTCGAAGACCTTGAACGCCTCGATGGTGCGCAGCACCAGCACCAGGGCGATGTTCGGCACCAGCAGTGGCAGCGTGATCCGGAAGAAGGCGCGGATCGGGCCGGCGCCGTCGACCCGCGCCGCCTCGTAGAGCCCGCGGGGGATCGTCTGCAACCCGGCCAGCAGGAAGAACGCCACCAGGGAGGTGTTCTTCCAGACGTCGGCCACGACCACCATGTTGAGGGCGAGGAACGGGTCGTTGCCGAGCCACGACCGGTAGTCGTCCTGCAGGTTCAGCTGGGTGAGCAGGGCGTTGGCCACGCCGTACTGGGCGTTGAGGATCCACCGCCACATCGCGCCGTTGACGATGGTCGGCAGCGCCCAGGGCAGGATCACGATCGCGCGGAACAGCCAGCGCAGCCGGATCGGCGCGGCGAGCAGGTGGGCCAGCCCGAGCCCGAGGGCCAGCTCGAGCGCGGTGGAGACGAGGGTGAAGTAGGTGGTGTGTCCGACCGCCGCCCACAGGCGGTCGTCGGCCAGGATCTCGGTGTAGTTGCGTAGGCCGACGAACGGATACCGGCCGGGGAATGGGCTGTCGACGTCGTAGAAAGAGATGACCAGGGCGCGTCCGGCCGGGTACAGGACCACGCCGAAGACGACGAGCGCCGCAGGCAGGAGCAGGAGCAGCGCCAGTCGGGTCTGGCCGCCGCCAGCGCGCCGCGCGAACGGCCTCCGGCGCGCCGGCCGGGCTGGCCGGGTGGCCGGTGGCGTGGGTGCCGGGCGCGCCGGTGGCGCGGCGCTCATGAAAGCAAAGTACGGGCTTGTTCGGCGGCGTCGTCCAGGGCCTTCTTCGGCGGTTTCCGGTTCAGCAGGGCGTTCTGCAGCTCGGCCTGCAGGATCTGGCTGATCTCGTTGTAGCGGGGCACCTGCGGTCGGGCGATGAGGTTGGCGAGCTGTTTCTTGGCCACCGGCACGACCTGCGGCAGGGTGGACGCCACGGCCGGGTCGTCGTACGACTTCGTCCAGCAGGGCAGTGAGCTCTTGGCGTACTTGTCCTGCACACCGGCGCTGGTGATGTAGCTGATGTACGTCCAGGCCGCCTTCTGGTTCCTGCTGCCGGAGCAGACCGACAGGGCCATCGAGCCGTTGACGCCCGGGGCGCTGGCCGGACCCGACGGGGTGGTCGCCACGCCGACCTTGCCGGCGATTTTCGACTGCTGGGGGTCGTTGGCGGCGTTGAACATGTAGGTCCAGTTGAGCGCCATCGCCGCCTGGCCGTCGGAGAAGATCTTACGGACGTCCTCTTCCAGCGACTCGACCGAGTTGGGGTTGGTGAGCTTCGTGTCGAGGGTCCGCTTCATGAACTCCAGCGCCTGCAGGCCGCCGCCGGTGTTGAAGGCGATCGACTTTCCGTCGTCGGACAGGAACTTGCCGCCGAAGGCGCCCACGAGCTGGGTGTAGTCGCAGACCAGCGCCTCGGCCTGCTTCCAGCTCCAGATCAGCGGATGCTCGACGATCTTCTTGGCTTTGAGGGTCTGGGCGGCGGTGAGGACGCCGTCCCAGGTGGACAGGCTGGCCGGGTCGACGCCGGCCTTGCTGATCATGTCGGTGTTGTAGAAGAGGTACTTCGTGTCGAGGATCCACGGCACGCCGTAGTAGCGGTCGCGGTAGGCGGCGGTGGCGAGGGCGCCGCCGAGCATGTCGCTCTTCCACTCCGCCGGGAACTGGTCGGTCACGTCGGTGACGATGCGTTTGCTGCCGAACTCGGCCGGCCAGATCACGTCGATCAGCACCACGTCGAAGGTGCTGGCGGGGGCCGCCGCGACGATCTTGTCGTGCAGCGCCTCGTAGGCGACGAAGGACGGCTCGACCTTGATCTTCGGATACTTCTTCTGGAACTCGTCGGTCATCGCACGGATGTCGTCTTCGGAGTAGCCGGCCTGCTTCATGAACAGGGCCTTGATCTGGCCTTCGCCGTTGCCTGCCGCGCCGCTGTCAGCGCCGCTGCCGGTGTCGCTGCCTCCGCCCACGTCGCAGGCGGCGAGAAGGAGGCCCGCGCCGGTGACAGCCGTCAGTTGGAGAAGTCTTCGCCTGGACAGCTCGCTCATGTTCTCCGACATGATCGCCCTCCTGGGGCATTAGGTAGGCTGCTTAACAAAAACTTGTACTCGGTTCGCGATCACCGGTCAAGACCGTCGTCGCAGCATCCGGGTCAACCGGCGAAGGGGTGGTTTCCCGTTGGTCTCCGTCGACCCGTCCGGCCGGGCGGTACTGGCCGCGCTGCTCGACAGTGTGCCGATGACCCGGCCGGAACTCGCCCGCCTGACCAGCCTGTCCCGGCCCACCATCTCCGAGGTGGTCCGTCGGCTGGTCGACAGTGGCCTGATCGTCGACGCCGGCGTGCGGCGCGGCCGACCCGGCCGGGTGCCGACCTACTACCGGCTGGCGCCGACCGCCGGATACGTGGTGGCAGTCGACGTCGGTGGGGACAACCTCCGCGTCGCGGCGGCGGACATGAGCGGGGCGCTCTGCTACGAACAGCGGCAGCCGACCCGAGCCACCGGGGCGAGCCGGGTCGCCGCGAAGGTGGCCCGGATGATCGGATCCGCGACGGAGGCGGTGGGCGACCAGCTCGGGCCGCTTCGCCGGGTCGGGGTGTCGGCACCGGGGGTCATCCACGCCGACGGCCGCACCATGTCGGTCGCCCGCAACCTCGGTGAGGAGGGTTCCTTCGACCTGATCACGCCGATCGAGGCGCGCGTCGACGCGCCCGTCGTCCTGGAGAACAACGTCAACCTCGCGGCGCTCGGCGAGCGCTGGCGAGGGCACGCCCGCGACGTCGCCACTTTCGCGTTCCTGGCCGTCGGTGCCGGCATCGGCATGGGGCTGGTTCACAACGGTGAGCTGGTCCGCGGGGCGCACGGCGCCGCCGGTGAGGTGGCCTACCTGCCGCTGCCGGGCTCCGTCCCACCCGAGCAGCGGGGCGGGCGGGGCAGAGAGCAGTTGGCGGACGAGGCGGGGGCCTACGGCGTACTCGCGGCACTGAAGGCCCGCCCGACCTGGCCGGGCACCCGGCCGTCGTCGGTGGAGGAGCTGTTCGCCCAGGCCGCCACGGGAGTGCCCGCCGCGCGGGACCTGGTGGAGGCGGAGGCGCGGCAACTCGGCCTCACGATTGCCAGCGCCTGCGCGGTCTTCGACCCCGAACTCGTCGTACTCGGTGGGGGTGTGGGCCGCAACCCGCTGCTGCTGCCGACGGTCCGGGAGACGGTCAACGCGTACGCGCCGTTCCCGCCGCGGATCGAGACCAGCGCGCTGGGCGAGGCGGCATCGCTCACGGGGGCGCTGTTCGTCGCACTGGAGGCCGCGCGTGCCGAACTGCTGCGCAGCGTCAGCGGCGCCGACGGTGGCTGACCGGGGGCCGGTCGGCGTATCCGGTGGCGGGACCGGCCACCGGATACGCCGGGATCAGGGAGACGCTGTGCCGCGACGCCCGCGCGGCACGGCCTAACCGCAGGTGCCGCCGACGACGAACCAGCAGGCCGTGTGGGGTGAGGTCTTGAAGAAGCGCAGCAAGAGGCTCGCCACCTTCTGCCGCCCCGAGTTGGACGGATGCGTACCGTCCGAGCCGAAGTCCGACCGGTCCCAGACGAGCCCGTCGGAGCGGGGCTGCAGGCCGTTGGCCCAGAGGTAGGGGCCCCAGGCCGCCCACGCGGTGGTGTTGTTGTAGTCCAGGTTGCCGGCCCGAGGATCGGTGCCACCGCCCGACATCTGGGTGATCTGCGCCTGGATCACCCACTTGACGCCGAAGCCCGTCTCGTAGGCGTACGGCTCGGGGTTCAGGCTGGTGGTGGCGTAGCCGGCGTAGATCCGGCTGGAGAAGAAGACCTGCTGCAGGTTGGGATAGCGCTTCTTCAACGCCCGGAGGATGTTGCCCTGCTGGGTCACGAGTTGGTAGGCGTCGGCGTTGGTCGCGGGCAGGGACACCGACGGATTGGCGTTGGCGACCTTGACCCAGGCGACTTGGACCTGCCGTTCGGTCAGGCCGAGGGGTGCCAGTCTGGTGTCCCGGACCCGGTCGTAGTTGGCGTCGGTCGGGGCGTCCCAGGTGCCGGCGGTCTGGCCGCCCGCGGCGCCGTCGACGATGACCAGCTTGTCGTGGTTGACCTGCGGGTCTGCGGCGGCCTGACCGATGAGGGAGAACGGCGCGCACTTTCCGCTGGCATCTCCCGAGCAGAACTCCTGGGTGGTGTTGGACATGCCGATGGAGAGCAGGACGTACTTGCCGTTGGCGCTCGGCGCGCCGGTGGTGTCGAGCGGGCGTACGCGCAGGGCTCTGGTGACTCCGGCCGTGCGGTGAGCGTCCGGCATGGTGTTCCGGCCCGCCGGATACAGGCCGCCTTGGAAGCCGAGGTAGCTGCCGGTGCCGAGGTCGTTGATGGGCTGGACGGCGGCGGCGACCGCATCGGGCATGCCGACGACAGTGGCCATCACGAAGGCGGCCAGCATCGCCAGAAGTCGCCGAACATTGATAATCATGACGATCAACCTAGGAAATAAAGCGATGATCGTCAATTCCGACCGCGTCGGCTTTTCCTGGACCGACGGCTCCCTGATCGGCTTCTCAAAATCCGGTGTGGATTCTCAAGGACGAACCACGCCACGGCATCCCTGCCGAGCGCCGGGGCAGCTACGGCTGGGCTCAGTAGCGGGTCTCCGCGCCCCGGGTGGCGCCGCCGTCAGAGGCGACGCCATCCGGAGGGCCTGCCGAGGGCGGATCGCCACCAGGTGGGAGCGGTTTGCGGGCCCGGATGGTGAGCCCTGCGGCGACGAGGCCGAGGACGATGGTCGCCACGGCGCACACGAGCAGTGCCTGCCGGGCTCCGACGGCGGTCGTCAGCGGGCCGCCGAGCATGGTGCCCAGCGGCACCGCCAGGACGGTGACGGCGCCGTTGGCCGCCAGGACCTGCGGGAGTGTGGTCGTGGTGGTGCTGCGTTGGAACAGCGCCATCGACGTGGACCGGTACGGAGCCCAGATGAGGCCGGCGAGGGCGAAGGCCGGTAGCGACAGGCCGATCGGTGCGTTCAGGCCGAGGGGCAGCATGGCGGCGCCGAAGCCGATGACGATGCCGACTGTGGTGGGCCACAACGACCAGCGGTGCAGGTATCCGGTGGCGAGCCCGCCGACGAGGGCGCCGACTCCGAACGCGGTGTAGTAGATCCCGAGCGTCGGGGCGGCGGCGTGCAGATCCTCCACGACATGGATCGGCATGGCCACGTAGAACGGCCCGAAGAGGAAGAAGAACCCGAAGGTCAGGGCCAGCAGGCCGAGCAGCGCCCGGTCGTGGCGGATGACGGCGAACCCGGCGGTGCGGGAGGAGCCACGGTCTTCCGGAGCTGCCCGGGCGGTGGGCGAAATCGCGAGGCGGTACGTGAGGGCCAGGACGGCGAAGCTGACCGCGTCGATGGCGATGACCCACACCGGACCGGCCCAGCTGATGAGGATGGCCGCCAGTGGCGGCCCGGCGATGGTCGCGACCTGGCCGATGATCGAGAGCACCGCGTTGGCGGGCAGGTGGTGCCGTCGGGGGAGCAGTTCGGCGATCAGGGTGAAGCGCCCGGCGGAGCCCCACGAGTGCAGCAGCGACGACGCGGCGAGCAGCATCACGTACCACCCGATGCTGAGCACCCCGAACAGGTGGGCGGCGGGGATGGCCGCGAGTGCGGCGGCGCGCAGGATCGCGTCCCAGCCGGCGAGCTGGGCGCCGTTTCGGCCGCTCAGCAGCTGGCCGAAGATCACGGTTCCGGCCGCGCTGGGCAGGGTGTAGGCCGCCACCGCGACCGCAACCCAGGTCCCGCGCTGCCCGTGCGGCGCGAGCTGGATCGCCAACCAGGTCACCGCGATCAACGACATGCCGTCGCCGAGGGCGGACACCGCCAGTCCGGGCAGGACGCGTCGCAGCAGGGGATGGCTGAGCACCGGCCAGTACGGCGACGACCGGAGAAGCCGGGGCGGCACGGTGTGGGGCGGCATGCTGCTACCTGACCCGGTGCAGGGCGCTCGTGCCAAGGAAATCGGCTGTGGGCAGAAGGCCGGGTGCCCCGGAGGCTGGCGGGATCAGTCGGCCATCGGGCATGCTGCCCAGCGCATGATGCAGGCCGTCACCGGGGTGACGTTGTTGTGCCTCGGGGTGGCCGTCGCAGCCAGTGCCTGACCCGCCAACCGGACGGTGCCGGCGCGGATCTGGTTCCATAACGCGCGGATAGGACCCAGAGGGTATGTCGCGGCTCATCCATTGATCTCAATATGATGTCCGCAATCTCGAATCAGGTGCGCTCACGAGGCGTGCCAGTCCTGATGCGGAGGAACACATGGTTCGCTGGCGCACCCTCACCGGCCTGCTGGCCGCCGCGCTCGCCGCGGTGACCGCAGGCAGCCTCACTCTCGCGGCACCCGCCGCGGCCGACCGCACCGTCTCGCCGTACGTCGTCGGCGGCACCCGGGCCGCCCAGGGCGAGTTCCCGTTCATGGTGCGGCTCTCGATGGGCTGCGGCGGCGCCCTCTACAGCCCGCGGCTGGTGCTCACCGCCGCGCACTGCGTCGGTGCTACGGGCACCAACACCAGCATCACCGCGACCCTCGGCGTGGTCGATCTCCAGTCACCGAGCCGGATCACCGTGAAGTCGAACTACGTCTACCGCGCCCCGGGATACAACGGCAACGGTAAGGACTGGGCCCTGATCCGACTGGCCACGCCGGTCACCGGGCTGAGCACGCTGAAGATCGCCAACACCACCGCGTACGACAACGGCACCTTCACGGTAGCCGGCTGGGGCGCCCCGTACGAGGGCGGCCCGCAGCAGCGGTACCTGCTCAAGGCGACCGTGCCGTTCGTCAGCGACTCCACCTGCAACTCCTACTACGGCGGCCAGATCATCGCCGCCGAGGAGATCTGCGCCGGCTACGCCAGCGGCGGCGTGGACACCTGTCAAGGCGACTCGGGCGGCCCGATGTTCCGTCGCGACGCCAGCAACGCCTGGATCCAGGTCGGCATCGTCAGCTGGGGCAACGGCTGCGCCCGGCCCAACTACCCGGGCGTCTACACCCAGGTGAGCTACTTCGCCTCGGCGATCGCCTCGGCCGCCGCGAGCCTCGGCGGCTAACTGTACGACCCGATCGGGCGGCCCGGCTGGTGACCAGCCGGGCCGCCGTCTTTTCGGCGCGTGGCGGCGACCAGGGGCGGCCGGCGGATGCCCGCCAGCCAGGTCGCAGGGATATCAACCCATCTTGGCCAACATCTCCTGCATTCGCTGGATCTCGATGCTCTGGTCGGCGTTGACCTCACGGGCGAACTGGTCGCTCGCCGGTTCGAGCCCGCCGCCGGTCGCGTAGAGCTCCTCCACCATCGCCAACGCGCCCTGATGGTGGCGGATCATGAAGGTGAGGAAGAGACGGTCGAACTCCGCGCCGCGCGCCTGCTTGAGCTGGTCGAGCTGCTCGGCGGTGAGCATCCCCGGCATGAGCTTGTCGTGCCCGGCGTGGCCTCCGTTCGGCCCCGTGCTCGGCACGTTCCGCTCCGTGAGCCACCGCTGCATCCGCGCGATCTCGTCCGTCTGCGACACGTCGATCCGCTTGGCGAGCAGGGTCACGTCCGGGTTGGTGGTGCGTCCCTGCAGGAGGGCGGTCATCTCCAGGGCCTGTGCGTGGTGCGGGATCATCCCCTGGATGAAGAGGCTGTCCGCCGCGGTGAATCCCGGCGGCGAGACCTGCGACAGGTCGGTCCCGGACAGCGACTTGCCCGGTTGGCCCGGTGCCCCCGGCTGCACCACGTGCGCGCTCGGCGGACGGTACCCCGGATCATCGCCATTCGCCCAGAGGGCGGCACCCACCCCCGAGCCGACGACGACCGTGGCGATCACGGCGGAGATGACCACGCGACGAGAGAGGTGCATGATTCACGTACCAATCCGGGCTTGAGCTGCGCATAAGTGAAGGCCATGGTGCCTCATGTCGGTCGCCCTCACCAGATCACGAAACGGCTACCGGTACCAAAGGCCGATCATTACGAGTGACGTTGGGAGGCGCTTTCCACGGCCGAGGGTGGGTCGAGACATCGGAGCTGGGATGGCTGGTGTGCGCCTCCAGCGTGTCGTCGATGCACGACTGGTGAAGGGCACCTCGGCTCGAAGGCTTCGAGCCGAGGTGCCCTTCGGTCAGGGACCGGTCAGAGCGAGCCCGCCAGGTCCAGGATCGCCTGCTTCAGCTTCTGCTGGTCCGAAGCGGTCAGCTTGCCGGCGATCTCCTGCAGCTGGGACACCGCGGCGTCCCGCTGGCCGTTGGCGGAGAACCGCTCGGCCCGCTGGAGGAACATGTCGACCTGGGACTTCAGCGGGTGACCGAGGGCCTCGGCACGGACGAGCTGGTCGTAGTGCGCGCGGGCGACCGCGAAGCTCGGCGTCCAGCTGACCTTCGGCTGACCCTGGGCGTTGAACTGGCCGAGCCGCACCTCGGAGGCCGCCTGGATCTCCGCCTTCGACAGGTGCTGGCTGGGGGTCAGCTTGAACGCGTCGAAGCCACGGGCGATCTCGTTGCCGTAGAGGTTGCCGTTGTACCAGTACGCCGACCAGAACCCACCGAGCACGAGCGAGTTCGGGTTGACCGGACCCCGGTCGAAGAACGCGATCTCGTGCGGGTTCTTCGAGTCGGTGAAGTCGAACACCGAGATGCCGCCCTGGTACCAGGCCTGCATCATGATGTCGCGGCCCGGCACCGGGATCAGCGACCCGTTGTGCGCGACGCAGTTCTCCTGCAGCGTCTGCGGAACCGGCAGCTTGTAGTAGCTGGCGAACTTCATCTTCTTGTCGACGATGTCGAAGATGGCGTTGGCGCCCCACTCCGGCAGGTCGGTGTCGCGGCAGCGGGCACCGCTACCGCCACCCCACTCGTCGGTGAAGATCACCTTGGTGCCGTCGTTGTTGAACGTCGCCGAGTGCCAGTACGCGAAGTTCGGGTCGGACACCTCATCGATCCGGCGGGGGTTCGCCGGGTCCGAGATGTCGATCAGGATGCCGTTGCCCTGGCAGGCGCCGGCGGCCAGCCCGATCTCCGGGTACGCGGTGATGTCGTGGCAGGCGTTGGTGTTCGGCGACGGCGACCAGGTGCTGCCGGACGGGTGCCGAGGCGTCTGCGGACCGTTCTGCAGGCCGTCGATCCGGCCCGTCTGCGGGTCCTGGAACAGCCGCGGCTGGTTCACGACGGCGGCCTGCTGAGGCGCCGCGAGCGGCACCTTGATGACGTCGATCCGCCACCGCGACGGGTTCTCACCGTCCGCGGCGTTGTTGTTGCACCCCTCCATCGTCGTAGCCGGCCGCACCGAGGTGGTGCCGGAGACGTAGATGTAGATGTTGTTGGGGTCCTTGGGGTCGGTCACCACGGTGTGCGTGTGCGAGCCGCGGCAGAGCTGAACGCCCGCGACCTGCACCGGGTTGCGCACGTCGCTGATGTCGAAGATCCGGACGCCCTGGAACCGGGTGCCGACGCTGGCGTTGGTGCCACAGTCGACCCGCCCGCGCGACTCCTCCACCGACATGAAGACCAGGTTGCCGTAGGCGGACAGGTCGCCCTGCCCGCCGGGGCACACCACGCTGGTGACCACAGTCGGGTCGGTGGGCTTGGAGACGTCGATGATGTTGAACCCGTTGTAGTTGCCCGACAACGCGTACTTGCCGCTGAAGGCGAGGTCCGAGTTGTAGAACCCGCCGTTACCCGGGTTCGCCGGGTCGACGAAGCCCGCCGGCTTGTCGCGGTGCGCGACGTGCTCCAGGTTGCTGATCGCCGACTGCGCGTCGAGCCAGCCGGCGCCGAGGCCGACGCGCGGATCGGGCTCCGCTGCCGACGCCGTGCCGGGCACCGAGGCGGCCATGAGCAGCCCCGCGGCCATGAGGCCGAGCGCCTGCCGGCCTCTGCGTGATCTAGTGGTTGGTTGGTGGGTCATGTGCCGCCTTCCGATCGAAGGACCTGACGCGCGACGTCCAAATGCTGGGAGGACGCGTCGTGTGAGTAAGGACCGTACCGTCGATCAGTCGTTGGTCAAGGAGCCCGCGCGAGGTATGGGCATATTTGCGCCCACGACTTTGAGTCTTTACCTTCGCGTGATCCTGCAGGTCACGACAGGCGTAGGACCTGCCGCTCCAATATTTCGCCACTCGTCGGATGATCAGCTGGTAAAGGGCACCGTAGCGTCGATGCAATTCACCTCGCACGGGTCTGGTTACTGAACGTGAAGGCCGGGCGAGCGCCGCGGATGGGCGTGGCGGGCCGCCCGGTGGCGGTGGTGGATCGGCGCTCCGTGCTGTCTTTTCCAACCCCCGAAAGGAGCAGCGGTGCCTCTGCATTGGCGTCCGTCCCGTGGTCGTCGCAACGCCGCGTTGTTGCTGTCCACGACCCTGGTCGCGGCTACGACGTCGTTGACCGCGGGACCGGCTTGGGCTGAGCCTGATGGGCCTGGTCCGAAGAATCCGATTTTCCTGACCGGCCCGAACGAAGGCGCGGCGAAGGACATCGCCATGGCCTATCTGCGGGCTCATCCCGACGACTTCAAGGTCGCCGCCGGTGACCTGTCCGACCTCGTGGTGGCGTCGAGCTCCACCAGCCGCCACAACGGGGTCACCCACGTCAATCTGGCTCAGCGGTACAAGGACCTCGACGTGTTCGGGGCCGTGACGACGGTGAGCATCGCCCGGGACGGCAGTGTCATCTTCGTCGGTGGCGCTGGCACTCT